>JACRKA010000145.1 GCA_016219905.1 Verrucomicrobiota bacterium | reverse complement strand
GCGCGGAGGCGGCCAGCAACGCGGTTACTTCCACCGCGGCAGAGCCGTCGCGAAAAACCGTCTATGTCATCCCGGTGCGGAGTGAGATCGCGGCGCCGCTGGTCTATGTGGTGCGCCGCGGCGTGAAGGAAGCCGAGCGTGCCAAGGCGGACGCCATCGTGCTCGACATGGACACGCCTGGCGGGCGCGGCGATGCGATGGAGGAGATCATGGAGGTGCTGGGGAAGTTCAACCGCGACAGCATCACGTTCGTGAACACCAAGGCCTACTCGGCGGGCGCTTACATCGCGGTGGCCACCAAACGCATCTACATGGCGCCCGGCTCGGTGATCGGCGCGGCGACGCCCGTGATGCTGATGCCCACGGGCGAGATGCCGACCCTGCCGGAGAGTTTTGAGAAGAAGATCACCTCCGCCTACGCCGCGCGCATCCGCGCCGAGGCGCAGAAGAACGGCTACAACCCGGCCGTCGTCGAAAAGATGGTGGACCGCAACTCGGAGTTGATCATTGACGGCAAGACGCTCAAGGCGAAGGGCGAGATTCTCACGCTGACGAACGTCGAGGCGGAAGAGAAATACGGGAAGCCGCCCAAGCCGTTGCTGTCGAGCGGCACGGTGAAGAACATGGATGGGTTGCTGGAGCGCGCGGGCTACCCAGGGGCCGAGGTCACGCGCATCGAGCCGACGGGCGTGGAGACCGTCGCGGACTGGATCAACACGCTGTCACCCATCCTGCTGGCGCTGGGCGCGCTGGGGATTTACATGGAGTTCAAGCTGCAGACCTTCGGCATGATCGGCGTCGCGGCCATTGCGTGCCTGTTGCTGTTCTTCTTCGGCCAATACATCGCCGGCCTGAGCGGCTACGAATATGCGCTGCTGTTCCTGGTGGGCGTGGTGTTGCTGGTGATTGAGGTGTTTGTGCTGCCGGGCCATTTCATCAGCGGGATGATGGGCACGCTCTGCATTTTCATCGCCATCCTCATGGCGATGGTGGACCAATATCCCGGCGGGCCGTTTGTGCCGGAGTTCCCCGACCTCAAGACGCCGCTGATCCGGCTGGGCCAGGCGGCGCTGATCGCGATCATCCTCATCGCTGCCGTGGCGCGATTCCTGCCGAAGACCAGCCTGTGGGACCAGCTCGCGCTGAAGGCGGTCAGCACGCCGGGCATCGAAGCGCCCAGCGTCAGCGTCGAGCCGAAAGGGTGGGTCGGCCAGGAGGGCGTGGCCCTCTGCGACCTGCGGCCCGCGGGCAAGGCGATGATCGGCGACCAGCTCGCCGATGTCGTGACGGAAGGCGACTTGATTCTGAAGGACGCGCGTGTGAAAGTCGCCCGCGTCGAAGGCAGCCGGGTGGTTGTGACGAGGATTTCTTAGCGCCATGGAATGGATCATCTTCTTGTTGGTCGCGGGCCTCATCCTGGTCATCGTCGAGGTGTTCCTGCCGAGCGGCCTGTTTGGCGTCGCGGGCGGGCTGTGCCTGCTGGTGGCCATCGGCATGACCTACACCAACTACGGCATCGAAGCGGGCACCTGGCTGCTCGGCGCCGTCATCATGGCGACGATCATGGGGCTGATCCTCTGGGTGAAATATTTTCCGAAAACGCCGACCGGCCGCCGCATGATGCTGAGCGAGACCAGCGCCAATCTCTCGCCAGAGCAGAACTACGTGGCGCTGCTCGGCAAGCGCGGCGTCGTGCGCAGCCAGTTGCGGCCGGCGGGCGTGGCGGAGATTGAGGGGCAGCGGCTGGACGTTGTCACCGAAGGCGGTATGATCGAGCCGGGCGCCAACGTGCAGGTCATCGTCGTGGACGGCACCCGAATCGTCGTGCGGAAGGTTTAACCCGATAGGAGAAACACATGAGCAACATCACAAGCATCTTCGGCCCGCTGTTCCTGGGCGTCATCGTCGTCTTCGCGCTGATCTTCATCAGCGTCTTCCTCTACTTCCTCAACGTCTGGATTCGCGCGCTGGCGGCGCGCGCGCCCGTCAGCATCGTGTCGCTCATCGGCATGAAGCTGCGGCGCGTGCCGGTCGGCCTCATCGTGGACAACCGGATCACCGCCGTGAAGGCCGGCATTGATCTGACGACCGATCCGCTGGAGGCTCACTTCCTGGCCGGCGGCAATGTCGAGCAGGTCGTGCTCGGCCTGATCGCGTCCAAGAAAGCCGGCATCCCGCTGACCTGGGACCAGGCGTGCGCCATCGATCTCGCCACGAAGGGCACCACCAAGACCGTGCTCGAGGCCGTCAAGACCTCAATCAGCCCGCGCGTGATTGACTGTCCCAATGCGGCCCAAGGCCGGGTGACCATTGACGGCGTCGCCAAGGACGGCATCCAACTCAAGGCCAAGGCGCGCGTGACGGTGCGCACCAACCTCAACCGGTTCGTCGGCGGCGCGACCGAGGAGACCATCATCGCGCGCGTGGGCGAGGGCATCGTGGCCGCCATCGGGTCGGCCGACACCTACAAGCAGGTGTTGGAGAATCCGGAGCGCATCAGCAAGACGACGCTGGAAAAGGGCCTCGACGCCGGCACATCGTTCGAAATCCTCTCCATTGACGTGGCCGACGTGGATGTGGGCGAAAACGTCGGCGCCCGCTTGCAGGCCGACCAGGCCGAGGCCGACAAGCGCGTGGCCCAGGCCCGCGCCGAGGTGCGCGCCGCCGCCGCCCGCGCGGTGGAGCAGGAGATGAAGGCCCGCACGCAGGAGATGCAGGCCAAGGTCGTCGAGGCCGAGGCGCAGGTGCCGCTGGCGATGGCTGAAGCGTTCCGCAAAGGCAACCTCGGCATCATGGATTACTACCGGATGCGGAACATCCAGTCCGACACCTCCATGCGGCAATCCATCGCAGGCGAGGACAAACCGAAGCAGCAATGATGAGTTGAACCGCGGATTGCGTGGATGACGCGGATGTTCCGATCCGCGAAATCTGCGGCATCTGCGGCCGAAAATATGTCCTTAACTCCGTTCATCGCCGCCGGTGACAGCAACTGGATCGGGCTGGTCCTGCTCCTGATCTTCGCGATCGTCTCCGCCGTCAGCAAGGCGATGGAGAAGAAGCGCGAGTCGCAACTACCCGAAGAACCGGCCTATCCGCAAGCGCCGCGTCCGCGCCCGCCGCCGCCGATGCGCGTCCCGACGCCGCCCGTGACGCGTCTGCCTGAGCGTTCGGCGTTGGAGGAGCGGATGCGTCAGATCCTCGAACAAGCCGAGCGCCGCGCGCAGCGTCAGCGCCGTCCCGCGCAGCCGCCGCCGGTCATCGAAGAGCCGGTGGAGAAGCCACGAAGACTGGTAGATCGGTTGGCGCAGATCGAGCGCCAGAAAGCCGAATTGCCCTCCGGCCGGCCGGGAGAAGTTCCGCACCAGATCGTGCTGCCGTCAGTGCATCCGGAAGAAGTGCCTCACGAGAGAGTCCTGCCCTCCGCCCTGAAGCAGCCCTTGTCAGTCCAGATGTCACCAACAGTCGTCGGGTGGGCGCGCGGCGCGCGGTTCCGGGAGCAGTTGCACAGCCGCGCCAGCATCCGCCAAGCGATTGTGCTGCGGGAGGTTCTCGGCCCGCCGCTGGTGTTGCGGGAAGATTGAAACCACCCTTGCCGAAGGTGGGCCGGGGGATTAAACATCAACGATATTATGCTTCTGTCCTTGTGATGAACAAGCCTTGCGCCAAACTCCCGCTTGTTGGGCTGGCGATGTGGGTGGCATTGTGTGCAGTCAGCATGACTGCTCGGTCGGCGGAATCTGGCAGGGGTGCTGGCAGCGATGTTGTCACCCAAACCGAACGCGAGAAAGCGGCGAACGAGCAGCCGGGGAAGCGAAAACCAAACCAGGTTTTCGCTGATAGAGTTCCATTAACGCCAGAGCAAGAAGCGAAGCGTCAGAGTGATATCAAAGCCCTAAAGGACTATTACGAAGCAGAGAAAAAAAGTCGGGACGAACTGGACCGCGTTTGGGCCGCATGGGGCGACAAGGCGAATAGAGAAAAATGGAAAAGGGAGCATGACAAGGCACCGGCAGAGAAGCCAAGACCAGGCCAGGTTTTCGTTGATAAAGCCCCATTAACGCCAGAGCAAGAAGCGAAGCGTCAGAGTGATATCAAAGCCCTAAAGGACTATTACGAGGCAGAGAAAAAAAGTCGGGACGAACTGGACCGCGTTTGGGCCGCATGGGGCGACAAGGCGAATAGAGAAAAATGGAAGAGGGAGCATAACGAGGAATCAACACAGCGGGCCATTGAGAAAATTCGGGATGAGCTGCTATTTTTGCCCCCTATGGACCTCCAGCGAAAACCACCCGGAGCACCTGATGGAGGAGACCCGGCCGGCGTCAGCCAGCCCGCAACACCGCAGAATCCCTACCGGGCATCGAGCGATCCGCGTGCGAATGAGCCGGAAGGCGGGGTCAAGTTGACGGGCAGCGATTACGTGCCGGTCAGCAAACCAGGCGAGACGCCCGGCATCAATGTCACCCTCCCGACGCCACCCGCAGGCGCATCTCAAGGAACATCCGGAGCCACCAGCCAAGGGCCGACGATGATGTCAGTGCCGCCAGGTCAACCGCCCGGCTATGTCGGCCCAGGTGGTTTCAGCCAATGGCCGATTCTACCGCCGTATATCTCGCCGCCGAAGACGAGCACATCAAAAACAAGCACTTCGAAAACGAGCACGTCAAAGACGAGCAATACAAAGTCCAGCGGCGGATCGCACACGATCACGCTGACGCCCGTCAAGGAGTAAGTCTGTTCCAGAACCGTTTGACCGTGAAAAGTGTAAACCCTTTTTGGCAACCTGCTGGTTTCCTTGGGGGTTGCTCAAGACAGCGGCTGCGCTGGTGAAATCTGTTGCGCGGCCCGGAGGCGCTGACTAATATCGCGCGTCCTTGATGCCGGCGTGGCGGAATGGCAGACGCGGCGGACTCAAAATCCGCTTCTCGCAAGGGAGTGGGGGTTCAAGTCCCTCCGCCGGCACCAACTTCTCCGCGTCTCCGAGGTGAACCGCCGATCACCATTCACACCCTGTGTCTCGCCGCAAAGGCGCAGCGGACGACGAGCCTGGGTCTCTCTCCACGCCGGTTGAAAAGTCAGACGTGGCGTCGCGCAGCTTGACGCGGGGCGGTTGGCTGCTACACTGCGCGCCCGGCAGATTATCCGAAGAAGAACGCGAACCAAGGGGTGTTTCGCAGGCGGGTCGAGTGGGCGCCGTGTTTCAGTCGCCAGCGATGCATCCGACAGTTGCAACACACCCAGGAGGATGTCCGATGAAGCGATCAAAAACGAAAGCCGCCAGGAAGTCCCGCAAGCCAGCCGCCACCCGGCGCGCCGCCAAGAAGCCCGCGCGGAAGAAGGCCGCCGCCAGGAAGGTCGTTGCGAGGAAACCCGCCGTCAGGAAGAGCATGGCCGCGAGTGCGCCGATGGTGCGCGCCTATGCCAACGACAAGGTCATTATCACCGCGCACCAGGTGGACCTGCCGCACCGGGGGCAGAACTATTTGATGAAACTGGATTTCAGCCAGGCACCCTCGGGCGCCGGCACTTTTGAGAACGCGATGTATTCCGTGTTGCTCCACTCCACGGACGTGCCCGAGGCCGTGATCCAGGAGGACCAGAACTGCAAGACGGACGGCATCTGCGGCTGGACCATCTACGTGCCCGACGACGGCTATCAAAGCCCCGTCACGGTGACGGTTGATGGTGAGATGAGCGGCACGGGTTGGACCGGCGGCGATGCGGTGGACGGTCTCTGGCTGGATCTCGAAGCGCTGCCCTGAACGGCCGCCATGATCATCAAGCCGGCGACTTCGCGGCCGAGAACCGTCCCCGGCAGGCCGGCCGGGTCCCCGGACACGGCGTGCGTCATCACCTGCCACAACTACGGGCGCTTCCTGGCCCAGTGTCTGGATTCTTGTTTGCGGCAGACAACTCCGTTTGCGCACATCATCGTGGTGGATGATGCCTCAACGGACGACACCCGCCATGTGACGGCGAAGTATGCAAAGCGCGGCGTGAAATTCCTGCGGACGGAGTTCCGCAATTACTCGATGGCGCGGAATGCCGGGTATAAGGCGCTTCCACAGGCGTCGCACGTGTTGTTCGTTGATGCCGATAATTGGCTGGTGGACAATTACGTTGAAGTGCTGCGGCGCGGGTTTGTGAAGCCGAACATCGGCGCTTGCTACGGGAATCTGCTGCATTACCGGGACAACAGGGCGCTGGGGTTGTCGAAGTCAGTCCGGGCATTCAAGGAAGGATGGTTGGAGCACTCGAATATGGCGGACGCCTGTTCGCTGATGCGATGCGACGCTTTCGAGCAGGCCGGGATGTGGTCGGAGGCCGGCACCGTGATGAGCGACTGGAGCCTCTGGTTGCGGTTCCGTCGGATGGGCTGGAAGATGCAGTTCTGCCCCGAGGCCATCCTGAATTACCGGATCCATGGCCAGCAGATGAGCATCGAGTGGCGCACGGATCCGAGGAAAGTGGTGGAGGCGGCGCCGAAAGAAAGCGCGCTGATCGCAGTCGTGACGTTGTTCAGCGGCAGGGCGTGGGCGCTCGGCAGCTACGCGCGGTTCTTGCGCGGCTTGCAATGGAACAGGAAGAACATCGTCGTCGTGGCGGTTGATAACTCTGGAAATCCTGGATTCAGCCGGCAGTTGAAGACGATGCTCCACGATTCGGGTTACGTCCATATTCTCGTTCCCGACGCCACGCGCGCAGTGGCTGAGGTGTCCTCGGAGCGATTCGCCGCGGATCCGAGGTTGCGCCAGAAACACAATCAGCAGTTGGCCGTCCAGATGGCGCGGCTCTATGCGATCGCGCGCCAGTTCGTGCCGGCCGCCGCCACGCATGTGTGGACCATTGAAGATGACATCGAGCCTCCGCCGGATGCGCTGAAGCACCTGGTTTTCGGCCTCTATCGGTCCCAGCAAGCAGGCATGATCGGCGGTCTGGCGCGCAGCCGGTTCGGCGCGAGGTGGATTGCTTGGGACAACGGCAAGCCATTCGAGGCGCCGCCAGCCGGGGGTTACAAAGAAGCGACCGAAACCGGTTTCTTGTGCGCCTTGTTCCCGCGCTCGGTCTGGGACGCTCTTGCATTCAAGCCAGGCCCCGGAGTTCCCGCGGGGAACGTCGCCTACGACCACACGGCCTGCCGGGACATCCGTGACATGGGGCGGAAGGTGTTCATCGCGGGGAGCGTCCGCTGCAAACATTGGCAAAGCAACGGAACCTGCGCATGAGAGTCGCAGTCTATACGCTGACGATGAACCGGCTGCTCTATACGCAGCAGCTTCTTCTGAAAGCCCAACAAATGGCCGGGGTCCCGGTGGACTGGTATGTGTTCGACCAAGGCTCGACCGACGGCACCGCCGAGTGGCTGGCATCCCATCGGGCGTCCTTCAAGGGCGTGATGTTGTGGCCGCAGAACATCGGGATATGCAAGGCTGGCAATATCATGGCGCAGGTATTGTTGGGGCAGGCGCCCTATGACCTCCTCATGAAAGTGGACAACGATTGCGAGATGCGGACGGAGAACTGGTTGAAAGCCGTTGTGGATGTTTGTGCCGGCCTTGAGGCGCTTGGCGTCAAGTATTATGCAGTATCCCCACGGGTTACGGGCATCGGTTCGCCGGTCCGGCGAATCATTCAAAAAGATATTGCCGGGCACCCTTTCGGGCAGACGCAGATTGTCGGCGGGATTTCGATGTGTATGCCGTCGCGAACATTTTCCGAATTCCGGCTTCCTGAGATTCCGTGCCACACCCCGGACGATTACCATGGCTCGGACGACTACCCGTTATGCCGCTGGACGATCGAGAAGGGCGGTGTTGTCGGATACATCGAAGACGTTGAGGCGCATCATTTCGAGACGACGATCGGGCAGGCGAAAAGGTTTCCGGAGTATTTTGCCGGCAGGAAGGACATGGCGTATGCGCTGAAGGTGGCCGGCGCGGAACAGCAAAAACAATAAACGAGACGATCATGCCCATGGACCCTTACAGCACCCATCAGCCGGCGCTCATCGCGTGCGTGGCGCGCTACGGCGGCCCCGTCCTGGAACTGGGCGTCGGCTGGTATTCCACGCCCGTGCTGCACGCCATGGCCGGCGCGATGTCGTTCGATCTGGTCAGTGTGGACAACAATGCCGAATGGCTGGCCAGGTTCGAGCGGTTCCGGACGGCGAAGCATCAGTTCGTCCGCGCCTCGATGCCTGCGGACGCGCCCGCCCTCGTCGCGCGCGACTGGTCGGTGGTGCTGGTGGACAACGGCGTGAAAGAACGGCGGCCGTGGATGGACGCCCTGTGGCAACGCGCCCGCGTCATGGCTGCGCACGATTCGGAGCAGCCGTGCTATTGCTACGAGCCGCTGGCTTCCACGGCGAAATTCCGGTTCGACTACAAGGCGGATGCGCTGAGTTCCGGCAAGGTCGTCGCGCCGCCCAGCTTTGTGGTTTCAAACACGGAGAACCTCGACTGGCTGCGGGAGGCGCTGCCATGAACGAAGGGCCGGCCTCCATGGGCCATCTGTGAACACTGGCAAACCGCAAAGACCCTACGGTCGCGCGAAAGGCTGGCTGTTGACTATCTTCAGGGTGGAAATGGCGCGGAGCAGGGTGGCGTGCTGTGACACCAAAGCCGGATCGCAGTGCAGTTCCTCCAGCATCGTGTCACGCAAGGGCGAGAGGTTGTTGGCGCGCGTTCCCTTGCAGTTCAGCCAGCGCAACGGGCTGCCCGCCAGCGGGGAGAGATCAGTGACCGGCGCAACCCACAGGTTCAAGCGGGTCAGCGGCGCGCCCTTCAACGGCGACAAATCCGTGACGCGGCTGCTGCTGCATACCAAATGCTGAAGCGGCATGCCCTTCAGCGGCGTCAAGTCCGACACCTGGCTGTAGGAGCAATCCAGGGACTCCAACGCCATCCCGCTGAGCGGCGACAGGCTGGCCAGCGCGCGCGCATCGTTCAAGCCGCAGCAGTTGAGTTTCCGCAGCTTCGGCAGCGCGCGCAGGGGAGAGATGTCGGCGACAACCGCGGAGGAGAACGCCAGTTCCTGCACCTGGCCCTCGCTGATCGCGTGGGTTTCCTGCCCGTCGAAGCCCGGGTTCAGTTGCTTGAGCTTCGCCATGACGCGCGCCACCTGCTCTTCGGGGGACGATATCGCGACCAGACGGATGAAGGTCTCGTCCACAAGCCGCGGTTTCGCCGCCGGGACAGGCTCCTTGGCCGATGGCTGCCCGGCAGCCCCCAAACGCATCCAGAAGGCGACCGCCGGCAATTCATTGATCTTCTCCAGTGTCTTGATGGCGCGGAGCACGCCCGCGTCGCGGCTGGCCACGAAATCACAGCGCACTTCCCTCAGCGGCAACTGTTGCAACGGCGACAGGTCCTCCACTTTCGCGTTGTGGCACCACAACACGGCCAGCGGCAATCCCTCCAGTGGCAGCAGATTGCTGACGACCGTGTTGTCGCAACTCAACACCTGCAACGGCATGCCATGCAACGGGACCAGGTCGCTGATGGGGGTCGAGCCGCAGCCCAGCGCCGTCAACGGCATGCCCTTGAGCGGGCTGAGGTCGGCCACCTGCGTGTTCTGGCACCAAAGCCCGGTCAGTTGCAATCCCTGCAGCGGCGACAAGTCGGCAAGCATTGCCTTGCCCGAAGAGGGCGCCAGCGCCAGCTTCTTGAGGCCCTTCAACTCACGGACCGGCGATATGTCCTTCACGGCGATCGTTGAGAACGAAAGCTCCGTGACTGCGCCGTTCTCGATCTTATGAGTCACGCGCCCGTCGAATCGGGGGTTGAGTTCCCGCAGTTTCGCCACGACGCGCGCGAGCTGCAGTTCCGGCGGCAGCTCCTCCGCCGCAGGCGGCTCGCGGGGCGGGGCGGGCATGGCGACGGCGGCTGGGTCTCTCTTCAGGAACTCCGCAGCCAACTGGTTGTTGATCTTCTGCAGCGTTGGCATGGAACCCAGCATCGCAAGGCCCGCCTCGGACTCCGCCAGCGCGGCGTCGCAATCCAACAGCCGCAGCGGGGAACGTTTGAGGGGAGACAAGTCGGCTGCGGGCACGCCTCGGCAGTGCAGTTCCTCCAGCGGCGCGCCTTCCAGCGGCGAGAAATCCGTGACTTGCGATCCGCCGCAGTTCAGCCACCGCAGCGGCGCGCCTCGCAACGGTGACAGGTCAGCCACGCGCGTGCCCCAGCAATCCAGATGCGTCAACGGCGCGCCTTTCAACGGCGCCAGGTCGCTCACCAGCGTCCCGGCGACCCGCAGATCCTCCAACGGCATGCCTGCCAGCGGCGTCAGGTCGCTCACGCGGCTGTCGCCGCAGTCCAGCGCCTGCAACCGCATCCCGCGCAGCGGCGTCAGGTCGGCAAGCGTCCGCTTCTCGTGGGAGCCGCGGCAGTAAAGCCGCCGCAATTGGGGCAGCTCCCGCAACGGCGAGATGTCGGAGACTTCGTCGCTGAGAAACATCAACTCGACCACGGCGCCGTTCTCGGCCTTGTGCGCGAACTGGCCGTTATAGGCGGAATTGAGTTCTCTCAATTTTCCCACAACGCGGCTGATCAGTTCTTCAGGCGATGTCGCGGCGGGTGCTGATGGTGTCGCGTCTGGCGAAGCCGGTTGCGCAGCCGTTGCCGGCAACGGGGCGCGGCCAACCAGCACGGCGATTTCGTGGGGCCGCCGTGGCTCAGGCGCCGGCGGCGGGCTGCCGCGCCACGGCGCCCACCAGAAGAGCGCCGCGCCCGTCACGGCTGCGAGCGCCACGCCAACCGCCCACGCCTGGGCGCGCGGCTTGCGGAGCAGCAGGAGGGTGGTGGATGCGCTGCCGACGGCCGGCGCGGGAGGCTGCTGAAGCTGGTCGTGGATGCGCTGGAGATCGGCGATCAGTTCCTGATAGGTCTGGTGGCGGCCGTTGGGATGCTTGGACATCATCTTGCCGAGCAGGAACACCAAAGGCATCGGGCAGGTGGGCAGCACTTGCAAGATGGGCGGCAACGGCTCGTAAATATGTTTGTGGATGACAGCCATCGAGTCCAGTCCCGGATACGGTGGCTGGCCGGTCAGCATGTGGTAAAGCGTGCAACCGAGGCTGTAGATGTCGGCGCGGAAATCTATGTCCTTCAGCCCGCGGCCTTGTTCCGGGCTGACGTAGTTCGGCGTGCCGAGCGCGAGGCCGGTGGAGGTCAGGCCGCCGGTGGAATCGCTCAGGCTCTTGGCCAGGCCGAGGTCGCCGAGTTTGACCTCGCCGGCCTGCGAGAGATAGATGTTGCCGGGCTTGATGTCGCGGTGGATGAGCTGGGCCTGGCGCCATGCGTAGTCGAGCGCTTGGGCGACATAGACAGAAATGGCCAGCGCTTCCTCCGGGTCAATCCGTTTCGTGCGCGCCAGCCGTTCGCGCACCGACTCACCCTCGACCATCTCCATGACAATGTAGCGGCTGCCATTGTGCTCGCCGGCGGTGAGGACGCGGACGATGCTGGGATGGTTGAGCTTGGCCGCCAGCGACGCCTCGCGTTCGAAACGGACGAGGTAGTCGTGGTCCAGGGCGAGTTCGCCCAGCAGCACCTTCAGCGCGACGGTGCGGTCGAGGCTGATTTCACGGGCCTTATAGACGGTGCCCATCCCGCCGCGGCCGATCTGGCCGAGGATTTCGTAGTCGCCGAATCGTTGTCCTTCCACCAACGCTGCCATGATGTTCTCCGGTTGGCTCTGTGCCGTCAGACGGACAACCGCAAAGGAACACGGCCGCCGCCTTGCTGCGCCGCCACCTTGATTGGCGGCCACTATGCCCCAACCGCGCCCTCCCTGTCAACGCGCGGGCCGGCTGCCTTGTCTTTTCCGCCAAACCATGCTAGCGGTTGGCGCACGACCATGAGCCGCAAGGGACTCGAACACATCACCGACCGCATCGTCGCCTCCTACAAGAGCTACGGTGGCATCAACCACATTGACGGCGTCAACCTGCCCTCGAAGGAAGCCATCGTCGAGATCACCCGCGACCTGATGCGGCTCTTGTTCCCCGGCTATCTCGGAGGCGACGTCATCCACAGCAGCGAGATCCACGAATACGTCACCGCCCTGACCGCCTCCATCAGCGCGCGGCTCCAGAAGGAAATCCTCAAGGCCCTTCAATACCGCCCGTTCCCCGGCTGCGACGTGAAGAACCTCGAGCACGAAGCGCGGCGGTTGACGCTGGAGTTTCTGGAATCGCTCCCGGCACTCCGCGGCCTGCTGCAAACCGATGTCGAGGCCACCTACGAGGGCGACCCCGCCGCCATCAGCCACGAGGAGGTCATCGTGGCTTATCCCGGTCTCGAAGCCATCGCTGTCCAGCGCATGGCCCACGTGCTCTACCAGCGCGAGGTGCCGCTCATCCCGCGCATCATGACCGAGTATGCGCACAGCCGCACCGGCATTGACATCCATCCCGGCGCGACCATCGCCAGCCACTTCTGCATAGACCACGGCACGGGCGTCGTCATCGGCGAGACGGCCACCATCGGCACTCGCGTGACGCTCTCCCAGGGCGTCACGCTCGGCGCCAAGAGCTTCAAGAAGGACGCCAACGGCCGCCTCGTCAAGGGCGGCAAACGCCATCCCGATATCGGCGACGACGTGGTCATCTACGCCGGCGCGACCATCCTCGGCGGCGACACCGCCGTCGGCCGCGGCTCGGTCGTCGGCTCCAACGTCTGGGTCATGCAGTCGGTGCCGCCGCACTCGGTCGTCTATTTCGAGAACCAGCAACTGCGGGTCAAGCCATTGAAGGAGTTGGACGCGCACGAGACCGATTTTCAGATTTGATGGGGTGATGGAGCGATGAGGCGCATCTATCTCGATCACAACGCCACGACGCCGGTGCATCCGGAGGCGCTGAAGGCCATGCTGCCGTTCCTGGAAGGCAGCTTCGGCAACCCCTCCAGCATCCACTTCTACGGCCGCGAGGCGCGCGCCGCGCTCGACGATGCCCGCGAGCGGTTCGCCAAACTGCTCGGCGCGAAGGCCGGCGAGATCGTCTTCACCGGCAGCGGCACCGAGGCCGACAACCACGCTGTCATCGGCGCGGCCCGCGCGTTCCGCGACAAAGGCCGCCACCTCGTCGTTTCCCCCATCGAGCACCACGCCGTCCTCCACTCGGCGGAGTATTTGCAGAAACGCGATGGCTTCGAAGTGATGGTGCTGCCCGTGGGCCGCGACGGCATCGTCTCGCCCGACGACGTGCGCCGCGCCATCCGCCCTGACACCACGCTTGTCAGTGTCATGTGGGCCAACAACGAGACCGGCACGCTCCAGCCGGTTCGCGAGATCGGCGCGATCTGCCGCGAGCGCGGCGTCCTGTTCCACACCGACGCCGTGCAGGCGTTCGGCAAGGTGCCCGTCAGCGTCAAGGACGCGCCCGTGGACTTGCTCAGCGTCAGCGCGCACAAGATTTACGGCCCCAAAGGCACCGGCGCGCTGTGGGTCCGTCCGCGGCTGAAGATTGACTCGCTCGTGCACGGCGGCAGCCACGAGAACGAGCGCCGCGCCGGCACCGAGAACGCCGCCGGCATCATGGGCTTCGTCCGCGCCGCCGAGATCGCGCTGCCTCGTGTCGCGGCCGAGGACGCACGGTTGCGCGCCTTGACCGAGCGGCTCTGGCAGGGATTGCGCGACCGCATCGAGGACATCGAGCGCAACGGCCACGCCACGCAGCGCGTCGCCAACACGCTCAGCGTCAGTTTCCGCGGCTGCACCAGCGACACGCTGCTGATGTCGCTCGACCTGGACGGCCTCGCCGTCTCCAGCGGCTCGGCGTGCGCGGTCGGCTCGCTGAAGCCGTCGCCCGTGCTGCTGGCGATGGGCCTCGGCAGCGAACTGGCCAACGCGGCCGTGCGGTTTTCCCTCGGGCTGTCCACGACGGAGGAGGACGTGGACACGGTGCTCGAAGTCATGCCTCCCATCATCAACCGGCTGCGTTCGTTTCAAGGCGCCGGCCAGTTCGTCCGTCAGTAGGCAGCAAAACCAGGAGAATCATCATGAAAACGATCCGAAGTCTTGCCGTGATAGCCGCCGTCGCCGGCCTCGCCACCATCGTTCGCGGGCAGGCCGGCCCCCCGCCCGTGCCGCCGCAAGTGTTGCAGGGCATGCGCGGCGTCGCCCACGACGCGGCGCAGAACTGCATCTTCCTCCACGACAACGCCCGGCGCGTTTCCATCCGCAGTTCCCAACAGGGCCACGCGCTCGCCGCCATCGTCCACCTGAAGGATGCGGCGAAGAAATTCGCCGATGCCACCTGCGCCGACCGCTGGCCGCGGCCCGACTGGCTGCGGTATTGCAGCGAGCGGCTGCTCGATTGCTGGATGGGCGTGGACCAGACCTTCCCGATGCTCGGCGCGCCGCCGCCGGTCGTGGACTGGTGGAACCGCGCGCAGACCGCGCTCGTGGCGCTCTACAACGCCGCCGCGCCCTACATCGGCCGGCCCGCGGGCGGCCCGATGCCCGTGGCGCTTGGCGGCGGCGGTGTTCCTGCCGGTTCGCCGCCTCCGGTCGGGAGCTTCCCGGCCCAGCCCGCGCAACCGGGCTTCGGCCCGCCGCAACCCCGCTCGCTGCCGCCCGGCACCTACATCGAAACCGTGCCCATATCGCCTGGCGCCGTGCCGGTGGTGAGGTGACGCGGTCGGCGATTTGTTCGTGGCCCGTCTCGTTCCGCTTGCCTTTCGGGCGCGGGGGACATACAAACGCGCGCGCATCAGCCCGCAGGGCGTGGCGGACCGCTGGCCGCCGGACGGTCAGCGGCACGCCGGGCAACGACCCGGCCGCCAGCCCGCCGGCACAACGGAACCGCTTGTCACCATGAGATTCGGCATCAACACCTTCCTGTTCACCTCGCCCTTCACCAACGAAAGCACGAAGCTTTTCAAGACCTTCAAGCGTTGGGGATTCGACAGCATCGAGATCCCCATCGAAGACCCGTCGCACATTGACCCGGCCCACGTGAAGGCCGAACTGGACAAACACGGCCTGGTCTGCGGCTCGGTCTGCGCCTGTCTCGGCCCCGACCGCGACCTGCGCGGCACCGAGGAACAGCAGAAGACGGCGCTCGATTACATGACGCGGCTGCTCGACCAGATGGTCGCGCTCGACTGCCCGTCGCTCATCGGGCCGGTGTATTCCGCCGTGGGCCGCGCCGACGCCGTGCCGGCCGACGAATACAAACAGCAGTGGCAGACCGTCGTGAAAAACCTCCGCTGCCTCTGCGCCGCCGCCGAGAAACGCGGCCGGCAGATCTGCATGGAGCCGCTGAACCGGTTCGAGACCGACTTCATCAACACGTGCGACCAGGGCCTGAAGATGATCCGCGACGTCGGCAGCCCGGCCCTCAAGCTCCACCTCGACACGTTCCACATGAACATCGAGGAGAAGTGCCAGGCCGCCGCCATCCGCAAGGCCGGCAAGCTGCTCTGCCATTTCCACGCCTGCGGCAGCGACCGCGGCACGCCCGGCGGCGATCACATTGACTGGGCCGGTATCGCCAAGGCCCTCAAGGCCGTCAAATACAACGGCGACGTGGTCATCGAGTCGTTCACGCAAGACGTGAAGGTCATCGCACGCGCCGCCGCCATCTGGCGTCAGATCGAGCCGAGCCGCGACGACATCGCCGTCAAGGGCCTCAAGTTCGTCAAGAAGGCGCTGAAGTAGAAGGGGTGCGCGACGGGTTTCCCGTGTTTGACGCCGAAATTCGAAGTTCGAAATTCGAAATCCGAAACAATCTCGAATCCAGCAAGGAAACAAAACGGAAACAGCGCGTCCACAGATAGGAGTCCGCCTTTTGACCATTTCCCCTTTGAGCGTTGGGGTTTGTTTCGGATTTCGGATTTCGAGCTTCGGATTTACGCCTGAATAGGCGTCGCGCTCCGCTTGTCTAAACCGATGTGAAGCCTGAGACACTCAATACGAAATGGGGGCGGTTGGCGGCCCACCTGCGGTGCCTCGCCCGCAGTGTGTTCCACGGGCATCTGGACCGGACGGGCTTCTTTGTCTCCGGCATCCGCCGTCAAATCTGTCCCCGCCGCGACAGGAAACGGCCGCGCGACTGAACTGATCGGGTGGGGGGCCGCTGCAACGCTTTCTGGCTTGCGTGACGGGCGTGTGGGGTATTAACTGCGGCCACATCCGAACCAGCGAGGCCGTTATGGACAAAGTGCTTCTCGTTTATCTCATCTGCTTTGGAGCAGGACTTCTATTCACCATCATCAGCGCCTTCATGGCGGGCGTGTTTGGCGGAGGACACGAGATGCACGCTGAGATGGGCGGGCACGAGGCCATCGGCGCGGAGGGCCACGCCGAGGCGGGCTTCAGCAGCCAGGACATGCCGGGGTTTTCACCGCTCAGCCCCACCACTGTCGCTACATTCATCACGGCGTTCGGTGGGATCGGCATGGTGCTATCAAAGTTCGAAGCAACAGCGCCGGTGTTCATCAGCGCGCCGCTAGGGGCCTTGGGCGGGTTTGGCGTGGCGGCAGTGGTGTTCATGCTCTTCCGCGCGGTGTTCCGGCGGACCCAGGGATCCAGCGAATCGAAAGTCGCCCAGGTGATCGGCCTGACCGCCACGGTCATCACGCCGATTGCCGCCAGCGGCGTCGGCGAGATCGCTTACATCCACGGCGGGAGCCGTTACACAGCGCCGGCGCGCAGCGAAGGGGGCGCGGCCTTCAGCAACGGCCAGACCGTCAAGGTCACCCGCATTGTCGGGACACAGTTTTACGTCACCTCCGCTTGAGGCTGCTTCAACAGCCAATCCATCACAGAAAACCTCCACCGCAACAAAACCATGAACACGATTCCTCTGATTGCAGCATCGTTCCCGGAAGGCGCGGGGTATGCCGCCCTGTCCATTGTCGGGATTGTCATCGTCATCTTCGTCTTCGGTGCCGTGTGGGCCAGCCGCTACACGAAAGTCGGCCCGAACGAGGTGCTGGTGGTCTCCGGCCGCAGCTACCGTGTCACGGACCCGGACGGCACCGTGCGCACGCGAGGCTTCCGCATCGTCAAGGGCGGCGGCACCTTCATCATCCCCGTCATCGAGAAAGCCGACGTGCTCTCGCTGGAGTTGCTCACCATAGACGTGCAGACGCCGGAGGTTTACACGAGCAAGGGCGTGCCGGTGAAGGTGGACGGCGTGGCACAGATCAAGGTCAAGGGCGACGACGTGTCCATCGCCACTTCTGCCGAGCAGTTCCTCAGCAAAGGCCGGGATGAGATCAAGAACATCGCCATGCAGACGCTGGAGGGCCACCTCCGCGCCATCCTCGGCACGATGACCGTGGAGGAGATTTACCAGAACCGCGACGCCTTCGCCTCCAAAGTGCAGGAGGTCGCTGCGGGCGACATGGCCAACATGGGCCTGGGCATCGTCAGCTTCACCATCCGCGACATCCGCGACACGCAGGGCTACCTCGACGCGCTCGGCAAACCTCGCATCGCCCAGGTCAAACGCGACGCCATCATCGCGCAGGCCGAAGCCGACCGCGACTCGATGATCCG
>JACRKA010000147.1 GCA_016219905.1 Verrucomicrobiota bacterium | reverse complement strand
GGTTCCTGCGTCACATGCAGGAGATCGTGGATTTTGAGGAGGAGATGGCGAAGACGCGCGACGTGCTGGAGGTGAAGGACGCGAAGACTTCGAAGCTGTTGGCGGCGAAGCAACTCGGGTTCTCCGACCGGCAGATCGCGAACCTCGCCGGCTCGACCGAGGACGAGGTCCGTGCCGTCCGCAAGAAGCACGGCATCGTCCCGACCTACCGCTTAGTGGATACGTGCGCGGCGGAGTTCGAGGCTTACACGCCCTACTATTATTCTACCTACGGCGACGAGGATGAGACGCGCCAGAACGACAAGCGCAAGGTCATGATCCTCGGCGGCGGCCCCAACCGCATCGGGCAGGGCATCGAGTTCGACTACTGCTGCGTTCACGCGGCGTTCGCGCTGAAGGAGCTTGGCTTCGAGACCATCATGGTCAACTCGAACCCGGAGACCGTCTCGACCGACTACGACACCAGCGACAAACTCTACTTCGAACCGTTGACGTTGGAGGACGTGCTGAACATCTACGAGCGCGAGAAGTGCTGGGGCGCCATCGCGCAGTTCGGCGGTCAGACGCCGTTGAACCTCGCCCTCGGCCTCCAACGGCACGGCGTCAACATCATCGGCACGTCGCCGCAGAACATCGAGATCGCCGAAGACCGCAAGTATTTCGCGGCGATGCTGGACAAGCTGAAGATCCCGCAGCCGCCCAACGGCGTCGCCACCAACGAGGCCGAGGCGCTGGCCGTCGCGGCGAAGCTCGCCTACCCGGTGCTGGTGCGCCCGTCGTTCGTGCTCGGCGGCCGGGCCATGCAGATCGTTTATAACGAGGACGACCTGAAGCATTACATGCGCTTCGCGGTCGAGGCCTCGCCGGAGCGGCCGGTGCTCGTGGACCGGTTCCTCGACGACGCGATCGAGGTGGACGTGGACTGCATCGCCGACGTGGGCCTGCCCAATGGCGACACCGTCGTCATCGGCGGCATCCTGGAGCATATCGAGTTCGCCGGCGTCCATAGCGGCGACGCGGCGATGGTGCTGCCGCCGCACACGCTCACGAAGAAAGTCATGCAGACCATCCGCGACTACACGGATGCGATGGCACGCGAGTTGAAGGTCGCCGGCCTGATGAACGTGCAGTATGCCGTCAAGGGCGGCACAGTCTATGTGCTGGAGGTCAACCCGCGCGCGTCGCGGACGGTGCCGTTCGTCAGCAAGGCCATCGGCTCGCCGCTCGCGAAACTGGCCGCGAAGGTCATGACCGGCAAGACGCTGAAGGAACTCGGCTTCACCAAAGAGGTCACGCCGAAGTATTACTCGGTGAAGGAGAGCGTCTTCCCGTTCAACCGCTTCTTCGGCGTGGACATCATCCTCGGCCCCGAGAT
Source organism: Verrucomicrobiota bacterium (assembly GCA_016219905.1). Classification (GTDB taxonomy): domain Bacteria; phylum Verrucomicrobiota; class Verrucomicrobiia; order CAIQCK01; family CAIQCK01; genus JACRKA01. The sequence continues at coordinate 9,737 of JACRKA010000147.1, read as the reverse complement.
GAAGAGCACGGGCGAGGTCATGGGCATTGACGCCGACCTCGGCCTGGCCTATGCGAAATCGCAGATGGCCGCGGGCGGCGCGCTGCCGACGGAAGGCAACCTGTTCATCAGCGTCCACGATGCGCCGCGGACGCCCGTCGCGAAGATCGCGAAGGAATTTGCCGCGCTCGGCTTCAAGCTGTTCGCGACCGAGGGCACGGCGCGCGCGCTGGAGGCGGCCAAGGTGCCGGTGACGGCGCTGTTCAAACTCAGCGAAGGCCGCCCGAACGTGCTCGACATGATCAAGAACGGGGAGATCGCGCTCATCATCAACACACCGTCAGGCAAGGCCCCGCGCGAGGACGAGGTCCGCATCCGCACCGCCGCGGTGCAGAACCGCGTGCCGATCATGACCACGCTGACCGGCGCGGCGGCGGCGGTGGATGGCATCGCCTCGCTCAAGAAACACGGCGTCTCCGTGTGCAGCTTGCAGGAGTATCACGGAGGGTGAAACGTGAAACGTAAAACGTAAGAAGAAAGCACGAACGGCTGCGCTTTACGTTTCACGTTTCACTCTCATGATTCGCTCACCATCGCCCGAAACTCCGCCAGCGTCCGGATGCTTTCGAAGTCCGCTTCGTCGCGCGCGAGCTTCCGGAAACCCGCATCCTTCGCCACGGCCTTCGCCAGCAGCCGCAGCGCCTCGGCGTGAAGGCCCTGCACGGCGCGATAGCAGGCCATGTTGAAATTCGCCAGGCCGTGGCCGGGGTCGAGCTTGAGGGCGCGCTGGAGCGTCTCGGTGGCCGCGTCGAGCGACTTGGTGCGCCGGCGGCAGTAGGCCAGGTGGATCCATCCGTCCACGCTCCTCGTGTTCACTTCGAGCAGTTTGGCGAACCACGCCTCCGCCTCGGCGTGACGTTTCAGCGTCAGCAGGATGGAAGCCTTCGCGTGCAGGCATGGCTCGGCGTCGGGTGCCTCGGCGAGGGCGGCCTCGGCTTCGGCCAGCGCGTCGTTGGTCATGCCGAGGCTGAGATAGCCCTCGATGGCTTCGAGATGTTTCACGATCCTGATTTTGTCCACGCCGCCAGTGTGGGGAAACCGGGCGGAACTTCCAGCCTGATGTTGAGGGCGCGAGATTTGTCGGGAGATTGTCCTTGCGTCAGCGGGGCCGCTTCGCTACGTTTCCGGCCCTTTTTGGACGCAAAATGAAACAAGGCATACATCCGGAATACGCCGAGACGACGATCACGTGCGCCTGCGGCAACATCATCAAGACCTGCTCGACCAAGCAGGAGCTGCACATCGGCATCTGCAACGCCTGCCACCCGTTCTTCACGGGCACGCAGAAGTTCGTGGACACGGCCGGCCGCGTGGAGCGGTTCCAGAAGCGCTACACGAAGAAGAAGTAGATGGCTTTCCCCAACGCTGCGTTTCGGCGCCCCGTGTGCCGGAACGCAGCGTTGTTTTTACCCATGGACATCCCCGCGCAAATCGAGCGGCTGCGCAAACGCTTCGACGACGTCGAACGCGAGCTGAGCGATCCGCGCGTCTTCGCCGACCAGCGCCGCGCAAGCGAACTGGGCCGCGAGCACCGGCGTTTGAAGCAGCTTTTCGAGAACCACGCCGCCCTGGAGAAGGTGGAGCGCGAGCTGCGCGAGAACGAGGCGCTCGCCGACGACGAGAAGGCCGACGCTGAGTTGCGCGCGATGGCGGCCCACGAGTTGGAGGCGCTTCGCCCGCGGCGTGAGCGGCTGTTCTTCGAGGTGCAGAACGCCATTGTGCCGGCCGACCCGAACGATTCGCGCAACACGATCATGGAGATCCGCGCCGGCGCGGGCGGGCAGGAGGCGGCGTTGTTCGCGGCGCTGCTTTACCGGATGTATGTCCGCTATGCCGAGGGCCGCGGCTGGAAGGTGGAGCAGATTGATGTCAGCCCGTCCGACCTCGGCGGGTTCAAGGAGGTCATCTTCTCCATCATCGGCGAGGATGTGTTCCGCCGGCTCCGCTACGAGAGCGGCGTCCATCGCGTCCAGCGTGTGCCAGTGACCGAGGCCAGCGGGCGCATTCACACCTCCACCGTGACCGTCGCGGTGCTGCCGGAGGCCGAGGAAGTGGACATCGAGATCAAGCCGGAGGAACTGGAGATCACCGTCTGCCGGGCAAGCGGTCCCGGCGGCCAGGGCGTCAACACGACCGACTCCGCCGTCCAGATGACCCACAAGCCGACCGGCTTGATGGTGCGCTGCGCCGACGAGCGCTCCCAACTCAAGAACAGGGCGAAAGCCCTGCGCGTGCTGCGCTCGCGCCTGCTGGAGCAGCGCCAGCAGGAGGAAGCGGTCAAGTATGCCGCGCAACGCAAGTCACAGGTCGGCACCGGCGAGCGCAACGAGCGCATCCGCACCTACAACTTTCCCCAGAACCGCGTCACCGACCATCGCATCAATCTGACCCTCCATAATCTGCCCGCGACGCTTGAAGGCGAAATAGACCCGCTCATCGAGCCGTTGATGCACCAGGACTTGGAAGAGCGGCTGAAGAACGCGGCGTGACGGGATTTCTGATTTATGAATTCTGATTTCTGATGTGTTTGGTGCCGGCTGCGGCTTGAAATCATAGATCAGAATTCAGAATTCAGAAATCCAGTGAAGATACTTGAACTAATCCAGCGCACGACGGAGTTCTTCCAGAAGCGTGGCGTGGACAGCCCGCGGTTGACGATCGAGTTGATGGTGGCGCACGTCCTCAAGCGGAAGCGGCTGGAACTCTACCTCGATTTCGAGCGCGACGTGCCGGAGCCGGCGCTGGGCGTTTTGAGGGAGCTGGTCAAACGCCGCGGCGTTGGAGAGCCGCTCCAATACGTCCTCGGCGTCGCCAGCTTCTGCGGCCGCGACTTCGCCGTGGACAAGCGTGTGCTGATCCCGCGCCCCGAGACGGAACTGCTGGTGGATGACGTCGTGAAGAACGGCAGCGCGGCCAAAGCAATTATGGACCTCGGCACGGGCAGCGGTGCCATCGCGGTGACGCTCGCGAAGCAACTGCCCGGCGCGCGAGTGGTGGCGGTGGACGCGTCCGCCGATGCACTCGAAGTGGCTCGCGCGAACGCAGCGCGACACGGCGTGACGGTCGAGTTTCTCCAAGGCGACCTTTTCTCGCCGTTGCCGGCGGATGCGCGTTTCGACTGGATCGTGTCGAATCCGCCTTACATTTCCAGCGACGAGATCGCGTCGTTGCCGCGCGAGGTGCGCGACCACGAGCCGCGCGCAGCGCTCGATGGCGGGCCGGACGGGCTGGCCGTCATACGGCGTATCGCGGCGGAAGCGGCGACGCGGCTGGCTGACGGTGGCCGCGTGGCAGTGGAGTTATGCGCCGGGCAACGGGCCGGGGCGGAGAGAATCTTTCTCGACAACGGCTGGCGGGTGGAGAAGATGATTGCCGACTTGCAAGGCCACGACCGGGTGTTGGTGGCCTGCCGATAGAGAGTTTTCATGGACAAGATTCTGATTCGCGGTGGCGCGCCGTTGAAAGGCGAGGTCACCATCAGCGGCTCGAAGAACGCGGCGTTGCCGATCCTGGCGGCCACATTGCTGACATCGGAACGGTGTGTCATCCGTGGCGTGCCGGAGCTCAGCGACACGCGATACATGGTGCAGATTCTGCAGGCGCTCGGCGCGGAGGCGGAGTTCAAGGACGGCACGGTGACGGTGGAGGCGAAGAAGGTGCGGACGGTCGCGCCTTACGACCTCGTGCGGAAGATGCGCGCGAGCGTCTGCGTGCTGGGGCCGATGCTGGCGCGCAAGCGCAAGGCGAAGGTGAGTGTTCCCGGTGGCTGCGTCATCGGGCCGCGGCCGATTGACATCCATCTCAAGGGGCTGCGCGCGCTGGGCGCGGACGTGAGGGTTGAGAAGGGCTACGTCATCCTCGAAGGCAGGAATCTCGCCGGCAACACGATGTTCCTCGGCGGGCGGTTCGGCTCGACGGTGCTGGGCACGGACAACGTGATGATGGCCGCGGCGCTGACCAAGGGCACGACGGTCATCGAGAGCGCCGCTTGCGAGCCGGAGGTCATTGATCTTGCGAATCTGCTCATCAAGATGGGCGCGCAGATCCACGGCATCGGCAGCCCGACGCTGACGATCCACGGCGTCGAGCAACTTCATGGCGTCGAGCACACGGTCATCAGCGACCGCATCGAGGCGGGGACGTTCATGGCGGCGGCGGCGGTCACGCGCAGCGAGGTGACGCTGAAGAACGCGCGGGCCGAGCATCTGGGCGCGGTGGTGGACAGGCTCGACGAGGCGGGCGTGAAGATCGAGCGGCGGGGGCCGGACCTGGTGGTGCGCGGCAACGGCGAGTTGAAGCCGACCGACGTGATCACGATGCCGTATCCCGGTTTCCCGACGGACATGCAGGCGCAGTTCATGGTGCTGATGGCGATCACGCCGGGCATCTCGGTGATCACGGAGAAGATTTTTCCCGACCGGTTCATGCACGTGGCGGAACTGGCGCGGTTGGGGGCGGACATCGCACTGGAGGGGCCTAGCGCGATTGTCAAAGGCGTGCCACGTTTGAGCGGCGCGCCGGTGATGGCGAGCGATTTGCGGGCGAGCGCCGGGCTGGTGCTCGCGGGTCTGGTCGCCGAGGGCCAGACGCTGGTCAGCCGCGTGTATCATCTGGACCGCGGTTACGAAAAGCTGGATGACAAACTGCGCAGCCTCGGCGCGCGGATCGAGAGGTTAACGTGAACGCAAAGATGATGAATCTGCTGGCGGCGCTGATTCTGGTGATTGGCAGTTACTTCATCTATCAGAAGGTCTCCGTCGTCCCGGATGATTATGAGCCGACGCCGGAGGCTGAGGCTCCCGCAGCGGCGGCTCCGGCTGCGCAGCCGGGCGCCCCTGCCGAAGCCGCTCCCGCGCAGCAGGCTTCAACAACCGCCGCGGTGGCCGCCGCGCCTGCGGCTTCCACGAATGCGCCGGCGACCGAGGCGGCGGTCACGATGACATCCGTCGCGGCGCCCACGGCGCCACCCGGTTCGGAGGCGCCGGTGTTCCCGACGCTTGCATCCGGGGCCATGCCGGCGGCGCCGCCGACCTATTCGTCGGGGCCGGCGACAGGCACCACGGCGACGCTGGCGACGGCTGCATTTCCGGCTGCCACGACGGGAGGGGCGACGCCTGCGCCGGCTTTCCCCGGGGGCGGAGCCGGGCCGGCGGCCGCGTTTCCGACGATGGGGGGCGGGCCGCAAGTGCCGGCGATGAATTATCAGAACGTGCAGCCGAAGGACTTTGTCAACCTGCTGCCGCCCATGGCGCAGCAGACCTACTTGAGCGCGCGGGCCGCAGCGGAGCAGGCGCAGGACCTGCTTCCGTTGCGCTCATGGATGAGCTTGTGGCGCAACCAACTGCGCGACCCGTCGCGGACGCTGCTTGAGTTGGACGTGGTGAAGTTGCTGACCCAGATGCGGCCGGGCGGGCAGCAGAAGACGGGTGAACGCGCCGCGCGTGAAGGCTGGCTGCGCGAGGGGAAGGGGATGATCCAGGCCATCCGGATCCGGCGCGTTTCCGACCCGGCGCTGCTTGAGGCGGTGGCCAAGGCAGAGCAAGAGGTTGACCGGGCGTTGGCGAACCTGAGCAAGCGGTGATCGGAGCCTGATGTTCCAGAGCCTTTCCGACAAACTCCAGTCGGTCTTCAAGAACCTCCGCGGCTTTGGCAAGCTCAGCGAGAAGAACGTCGCCGACGCGTTGCGCGAGGTGCGGATGGCGTTGCTGGAGGCCGACGTCAACTTCAAGGTCGCCCGCGACTTCATTGAGGCGGTCAAGGCCAAGGCGATCGGCAGCGAGGTGCTCGACTCGATCACGCCCGGCCAGCAAGTCGTCAAGATCATCCACGATGAACTGGTCGCGTTGATGGGCGCCAGCCAGACGGCGCTGGAGTTGCGCGGCTCGCCGACGGTGTTCTTGCTTTGCGGCTTGCACGGCTGCGGCAAGACCACCACCGCCGGGAAGCTGGCGCGCTTGCTGGCGAAGCAGGGACGCAAAGCGATGCTGGTGGCGTGCGACGTTCACAGGCCTGCCGCAGTGACGCAACTCCAGACGCTCGGCAAACAGCTTGGCTTGGCAGTTTATGCCGAGGCGGAGGAGAAGGACGTGCTGAAGATCGCCCGCGGCGCGCTCGCCGCCGCCGAGCAGCAGCAGTGCAACCTCCTCATCTTCGACACGGCGGGCCGTCTCCAGATAGACGAGCCGCTCGTGCAGGAACTGGTCCGGCTGCGCGACGCGGTAAAGCCCCAGGAAATCCTCCTGGTGGCCGACTCCGCCACGGGCCAGCAAGCCGTGGACATCGCCAGTCATTTCGACAAGGCGCTTGGCCTCACGGGCATCATCCTGACGAAGCTCGATGGCGACACGCGCGGCGGCGCGGCGCTTTCGATGCGCTCGGTCACCGGCAAGCCGATCAAGCTGGTTGGCGTCGGCGAGAAGCTGGAGGACTTGGAACCGTTTTACCCGGATCGGATGGCCTCGCGTATCCTGGGCATGGGCGACGTGGTCAGCCTCGTCGAGAAGGCCCAGGAGATGGTGGATGTCTCGCAGGCGGAGAAACTTCAGGAAAAGCTGCGCAAGGCCGAGTTGAATCTGGAGGATTTTCTGGAGCAGATGCAGCAGATCAAGAAGATGGGGCCGTTAGAGAATCTGCTTGGCATGTTGCCCGGCATGAGTAACATTCGCGGCCTTTCGGTCGAAGACAAACAGTTGAAGCGCATGGAGGCGATCATCCTCTCGATGACGCCCCAGGAGCGCCGGCGGCCCGACATGGTGGACGGCCGCCGCAGACAACGCATCGCCCGTGGCAGCGGCACCACCGTTGCCGACGTCAACCACCTGCTGAAGCAGTTCGCGGCGATGAAGCAAATGATGAAACAAATGCCCCGCTTGAGCCGGCAGATGGGCCGGATGGCGGGCTTGAAGCTGAAGGCGCGCTGAGGCCGTGGTTGGCCGGCGCGCGCAGTGGACGTAACGCAGGAGAACTACATGGCAGTTTCGATTCGGTTAACGCGAATTGGCGGCACCAACGACCCGTGCTATCGCATCGTGATCAAGCACACGCGCTCGGCGCGCGACGGCAAGTTCATCGAGGCGGTCGGCGCCTACGACCCGCGCAAGAAGGACAACAATTGCTCGGTCAATCTCGAGCGGGTGGATTACTGGCTCAAGAGCGGCGCGCAGCCGACCGAGACGGTCGCCACGCTGATCCGACGCGCCCGCAAGCAGGCCGCCGCGGCCCCCGTCGAGGCGGAAGCAAAGGTCGCCTGACCCGTCGCGCCGCCGGCCCGCGGGCTGGCGAAACGATGGCGGCGTGATTTGTTGCTGACGACCGGCGATGAAAGATCTCGTCGAATACGTGGTCAAGGCGCTCGTGGACCATCCCGAAGCGGTTACGGTCACCGAGACCGACCGCAACGGCGGCACCGTCGTCGAGTTGAAGGTGCACGCCGACGACATCGGCAAGGTCATCGGCAAACAAGGCCGCAACTCCGCTGCCCTCCGCGCGCTGCTGGCCGTCGCAGCGGGCAAACAAGGCCGCCGCGTCATGCTCGACATCTTGGAGCCGGACGGCAGCCGGCGCGTTGTGGAGCACGAGCAAGCAGAGGGGACGAGTGAAACGTAAAGCGTAAAACGTGAAACGTGAGGCTGGATCCGAATCTCACGTTTTACGTTTCACGTTTCACGCTCCGCCCATGAAGTTCGACATCCTGACCATTTTCCCCGGCATGTTCCGTGGCCCGATGGAAGAGAGCATCCTCAAACGGGCGCAGGAGAAGAAGCTGGTCGAGATCGCTGTCCACGACCTGCGGAAGTGGACCCGTGACAAGCACAACACGACCGACGACCGGCCGTTTGGTGGCGGCCCCGGGATGCTGATGAAGCCGGAGCCGATCTTTGAAGCGGTGGAAGACTTGAAGCGCAACGCGCCCGAAGCCCGTGTGGTGTTGTTGACGCCGCAGGGACGGAAGTTCGACCAGCAGGTGGCCCAGGAACTGGCGCAGCAGAAGCATCTTGTCCTGGTCTGCGGCCACTACGAGGGTGTGGACGAGCGGGTGCGCGTGGCGCTGGTGAACGACGAGATTTCCATCGGAGATTACGTCTTGACCAACGGCGCATTGGCCGCCATCGTGGTCGTGGACGCCGTCGCCCGGCTGGTGCCGGGGGTGCTCGGCCACGCCGACAGCGCCAAGGACGAGTCCTTCACGGGCGGCGGGCTGGAATACCCGCAATACACGCGGCCGGCGGAGTTTCGCGGCATGAAGGTGCCCGAAGTGCTGGTCAGCGGCGACCACGCGGCCATCGCCCGTTGGCGGGCCGAACAGGGCCGCCAGCGCACGCGCGAGCGGCGGCCGGATTTGTTGAAAGGTAATAAAGAGCAGTGACGACGCAGCGGGCCGGAAGGCCGCGCGGCGATTGTTTACAGAACAGGTGCGAACATGAACATCATCGAAGCGATCACCAAAGAGCAGTTGAAGAGCGACCGCGGCAGCTTTAACGTCGGCGACACTGTCGTTGTCCACACCAAGGTCGTCGAAGCCGACGGCAAGGAGCGCATCCAGCTCTTCACGGGCGTCGTGATCGGGCGGCGCGGACGTGGCATCAGCGAGACGTTCACCGTCCGCCGCATCAGCTACGGCGAAGGCGTCGAGCGCGTGTTCCACCTCCACTCGCCCCGCATCGAGAAGATCGAGGTCGAGCGCGAAGGCGCCGCCCGTCGCGCCAAACTCAACTACCTCCGTGGCCGCGTCGGCAAACAGGCCCTCGCCGTGGACGAGAAGGTCATGGTCGAGCAACAAGCCGCCGAGCCGAAGCCGGCCGCTGCTCCTGCCGAACCGGCGAAGCAGTGAGCGGCTCGTCGCGCGTAAAACGTAAAACGTGAAACGTGAAGGACGCCTCGGCTGCTGTTAGTGCTGCTTCACGTTTTACGTTTCACGTTTCACGTCCCAGTTACCGTTTCGAGAACGCCGCCCGCCGGCGTGGCGCGCGCATCATCGCCGGTGTGGACGAAGCCGGTCGCGGGCCGCTTGCAGGGCCGGTCGTGGCTGCTGCGGCGATTCTTCCCCAAGGCTTTCGGCTGCGCGGCCTGAACGACTCCAAACAACTCTCCGCGGAACGGCGTGACGAGTTCTACGCCGCGCTCACGAGCGACCCAAGCGTGCAATATGCCGTCGGCATCGTGGACGAGGGTTGGATTGACCGTATCAACATCCTCCGCGCCACCGAGCGCGCCGCGGCGGAGGCGATCAACAAACTGCCCGTGCGGCCCGATCATGTCCTCGTGGACGGCCGGCCCATGCGCGGCCTGCCGGCGCCCCAGACCGCCATCATCAAGGGCGACGCGCGCAGCTTCTCCATCGCCGCCGCCTCCGTCATCGCCAAGGTCACGCGGGATCGGTTGATGCTCGCCCTGCACGCGCAGTATCCGGCCTACGATTTCGCCTCCAACAAAGGCTACCCGACGCCGGAGCATATCGCCGCGCTGCGCGCCCACGGCCCTTGCCCTGTCCACCGTCGCACGTTCGGGCCAGTGCGGGAGCAATTCGTGCAGGGCGAGATGCGGCTGTAGCCGCAATTTGGACTTCCCGAAGCGGTGACGACCGGCTAGAACATCGCGCGCGGCAGAACAGTTTTCGACAGAAAGGACCAACCATGTCAGGCCACAGCAGATGGTCAACCATCAAGCACAAGAAGGGCGCGACCGACGCCAGGCGCGGC
>JACRKA010000146.1 GCA_016219905.1 Verrucomicrobiota bacterium | reverse complement strand
TTCTGCCGCCGCGCCAAAACTCAGAGCAAACAGCGCAACAATGAATCGTTTCATTTCTTTCCCATCGGTTTGACGATCAACCGCATTTCCTCGCCCGCCTTCAACGCCACAGCGAGGCCGTCGAGCAGTTCCTTGCCGGTGCGCGTCTGCTTCTCCTCGCTGCCGGCGTTGCGGATTTCGTAGCGCACGCCGGCCTGCGCGGTGAACCATTCGGGGAACATGTTGATGCGCGGATAGTCGAGCGGCAGGTGCATGTTCAGCTTGTGCCGCTGCTTGTCGAAGATGAGACGGCCTTCCCACGGCTTGTCCGCAACGATGCTGATGCAGAGGTTTCCGCCTGCGCGCGTCGCGCCGAACCGCACGTCGGCCCGCCACGGCTGGACGGTGATGCCCTGCGTCTTCCAGAGCGCATACATCAGCGACGTGCGCGCGGAGTTGCCGTCGCCGTGCCAGCCTTCGATGACGCCATTGGGGTGCTGCCGGCCCCACATCGTCTTGATCTCGGCGTCCACCCACTCCATCGCCGAGGCGATCGGCTCGCGGTTGAGGAGCGTGATGGCGCCTTCGATGGAGTCGGCGTAACCGTCGGCGGTCCCGCTCTGGCACATGCCGCCTTGCCCCGTGTAGTGCTCTTTGAGATTGCTGAGAGCCTTGCGCACGGCATCGCGGTAGGCGGTCTTCTTGTCGAGCAGGTAGGCCGTGTAAAAACCGTCGTAGTTGTAGCCCCAGTTGTCGGTGAGGGAGGTGGAGAGTGGTTTGCCGGTCTGGTTGCTGACGTGGAGGTAGATCAGGCCGTGCTCGTTGCAGGCAATCTCCAGAATGCGGTCATACATCTCGTGGAGCGGCTTGCGGTAGGCCTCGCGTTTCTCCGGCGCGGCGTGGGCGCAGGCGACGTAAAGCTCCGAGAGGCCGTTGATGACCTCGCAGGAATGGTCGCCCAGCTTGAGGTCCTTCATGTCGCGCGTCGGGTGATGGTCGCCGAGCAGGTAGTAGTCGCCGAGGCGGATGGCCCAATCGAGATACTTGCGCTGGCCGGTGAACCAGAAGAGCCGCGCGCAGGCCTGGAGCAGGTCGCCGTTGACCTCGAAGTTCAGCGTCGGGATCTTGCCGAACAGCGTCTCGACCGGCGCGTTCTTCCAGATGTCGTCAATGATGCCGATGGCGCGCTCGCTCCACGGGCTGGGGCCGAGCCACTCGGTGATGGGCAACAGGCCGTCCTTCACGTATTCCGCGCCGTCGAAGATGATCGCGTCGAGTTCGATGTTCTCGCGCCGCCAGCCTTTCTTGGAGAACGAGTAATCATCCGGCAGCCGGTCCACGCGGCAGGTCAGCTTCGTCTCCGTGCGCAACATCTCCAGCATCCTGCCCTCGAACAACGGCCGGTCGGTCATCGCCGCGGTGAGCACCATGAACGGCCAGTTGTCGGCGGCTGAATCGCGCCCGTTCCAGTAATCCACCTGCAGGTTGCGCGGGATCAGCCCCGTCGCGGGATCGGCGAAAGCCAGCCAGCCATCAATGAAGCGGCGAGAGCGGAAGAACGCCTCGTTGGCTTGGCGCGCGTGCTTCTCGGCGAGCCGGAACGCCGCCTCGACGCGCGCGTCGCTCGCGGGCTTCGCCGGCGCGGGCGCGGGCGTGTCCCACGCCTTCCGCATCTCCGGGAATCCCTCGCCCTGGAAGCCGCGCCAAGGTGACGGCTTTTGTGCCGCCTGCGCCTTGAGCGCGGACTTCGCCTTGTAGCTCGGCTGCTTCAAGTCGGGCCGCTTCGGGTCGCCGCCCGGCGCGGTCAGCCGCACCTCGGCGATGAACGCCGCCTTGCCTTCGCCCGCCTTCAACGTGATGTCGTAGCGCTCGCTCTTCAGGCCGTCCGGCAACGGCACGCGCAGCCAGTGAAACCCGCTGTAGTCGCCACCTCCGCTCACCGGCAGCGACTGGCCGTTCACGACGAGCACCGCCACGCGCTTGTCGTTCTTCGAACCCCATAGTAATTCCAGCGCCGCGCCGGCCTGCGGCTTCACCTCGAACGTCACCTGCATCTCCGCCCGGCCGAGGAAGTGATACGGCGTGCCGTTGAACTCCTGGTCGCCGCCGCGGGACCAAGCCACCGCTGCCGCGTCGTCGGGGAGCGGCGCAGCCGTTGCCAGAGCGGCGAGGGTGAGAGTTGCGAGAGAATAAGAGAAGAGATGCAGCTTCATGTGGACCTCGGTCGTTGGTTCGCGCAGTCGAACGTCGCGTGCGAGCTTGCCGCCAACAACCCCGCCGGTCAATCGCCAGTTTCAGCCGCCAAGCTAAAGAGACCGTGTGGAAAACTGCTCCGGAGCTGCCAGTTCCGTAGGAGCGTCATGTTTATAGTTGGGGTTCCCGCAATCCGCGAAGCTCCGTAGGAGCGACATGTGCAGAGCCAATCGCCTCTGCGACCGTCACATGCCGCTCCTACGGAGCTTGGCTTTCTTTCGATACCGCTTGCTATAAACATGACGCTCCTACGGAGCTAACTAACAGCCGGCGCGTTTTTCACACAGTCTCTAAAGCTTGAACTCCAACGGCCGCATTTCCAAACGATGCGCCAACGTTGGAGTTCAAGCTTTAGCTTGCTGTGCAAAAACTGAGATGCGCCCCCGCGGTGGGGCGAGGCTCCGCCGAGCCTCTGCTCGCCGCAGACATGACGCGGACTGAATCAGGAAAACGAAAATGGCTCGGCAGAGCCTCGCCCCACCTTCTTTTGGTTGCGGCTCCGCCGCGGTGTGCCCTTTGCACCTTTTCGCTTGTCTCGGGCGGCGATGGTGATAGCGTGCGCGCTGTCGCCAGTGGATCAGGAGACCATCACGATGACGCAAGCGCGCGGCAGCCAACATCCCGCCGTATCAGTCGCACCCCGCCCACAGGAGATTCCCATGAGCACCCACATCAACCGCCGTCAGTTTATCGGAGCCGCCGCCGCGAGCGCGGGCGCGGCCCTCTCGTTGAAGAAGGCCGCCGCCGCTTCCTCCACCGCCAAACCCGCCGTCCTTGGCGGCAAACCCGCGCACACGGGCGGCTGGCCGAAATGGCCGGAGTGGCGTGAGTCATGGGAAGGCGATGTCCTCAAAGTCCTGCGCAGCGGACGATGGTGCCGCGCGGGCGGCGGCGGTCAGGTGCCGGAGTTCGAGGCGGCCTGGGCAAAGCTGCTCGGTGCCAAGCGCGCCCTCGGCACCGCCAGCGGCACCACCGCGCTCATCACCAGCCTCTACGTCATGGGCGTGGACGCCGGCGACGAAGTCATCTGCTCGCCCTACACCTTCAGCGCCACCTACAACTCCATCCTCATCCAAAAGGCCCTGCCCGTCTTTGCCGACACCGACCCGGAAACGCTCACGATGTGCCCGAAGTCCATCGAGAGCCGGATCACCGAGCGCACCAAGGCCATCCTGCCCGTCCACATCTACGGCATGCCCTGTTACATGGACGAGATCAACGCCATCGCCAGGAAACACAAACTCGCGGTGGTCGAGGACGCCTGCCAGGCGTGGCTGGCCGAATACAAGGGCCGCAAGTGCGGCACGCTCGGCGATCTGGGCGCCTTCAGTTTCCAGAACTCCAAGCACATCCCCTCCGGCGAAGGCGGCGCCATCACCGGCATGAATGAGAAGCTGGTGGACAAATGCCACTCCTATCACAACTGCGGCCGCTCTTTCGGCACGAACACCGGCTCCGGCAGTTTC
>JACRKA010000009.1 GCA_016219905.1 Verrucomicrobiota bacterium | reverse complement strand
TTGGCCGTGCCGGAGGCACGGCCCACTCTTTGGCGACAGGAGTGTCGCCTCTCCCAGTTATTTCCCGCTGACGTCCACGCAGACGAGGTCGCCGAGGTTGTTCTTGCAGTGGATGCGGCCATTGGCCAGCACCGGCACGACCCAGCAACGGCCGCCGAGGACTTTGGCGCGGGCGAGTTCCTTATAGGCCATCGGCGTCGTCTCGGCGATGACGAGGTCGCCTTTCTCGCCTTGGATGATGAGTTTGCCGTCGGCCAGCATGAGCGAACCCTTGGCGAGGTTCTTCTCGGTCCACTTGACCGTGCCAGTGGCGAACTCCATGCAGGCCAGCGTGCTTTCATCGAAGCCGTAAAGGTGGTTCTTCCAGAGCACGCAACTGTTGAAGTGGTTGCGCATCTTTTTGCTTTCCCAAAGCGACTTGAGGCCGCCCGCGCCGAACTGGAACAGGCCGGCGCCTTTATTGTAGCCGGAGGAGATGAAAATCCTGTCGCCGGCGATGATCGGCGTGACAGGGTTGATGTCGTAGGAGGTTTTCCACGGGAACTGCGCGAGCGCCTTGCCGTCGGCCGCGTCGCGCACGGCCAGGCCGGCGACGTTGAAGGAAGCAAGGCAGGTCTTGCCGCCGTGCGGGAACGCGATCAACGAGCCGTAGCTGGCGGGTTCGTCGCCGTTCTTCCAGGCCACCACGCCGGTCATCTTGTCGAACGCGACGGTGGCCGCGCCGGGCGCGCCGACGTCGAGCAGCAACCAGTTGTTGAGCACCAGCGGCGAACCGGAAAATCCCCACGTCGGCATCTTGGCGCCAAGATCTTTTTGGAGGTGCTTCGACCAGAGGACCTTGCCCGTCGCCGCTTGCAGGCAGAACAGATGCCCGGCGCGGCTGAGCGTATAGACGCGGTCACCGTCCACCGTCGGCGTGGCGGCCGGCCCGCCCTCGAAGAGGTTCGGGTCGAGCGGGCAGGCGTAGGAATGTTTCCAGACCACCGCGCCGGTGTTCGCATCGAGGCAGACGGCGGTGTCGGTGTTGTCCTTGTTGCCGAGCGTGAACACGCGGCCCTGGCTGACGGCGACGGACGCGCAGCCGGTGCCGACGTTGAGTTTCCACAACTGCTTCGGGCCGGTGGCGGGCCACCGCACCGTCCAGCCGGCCTCGGTGGAGATGCCGTCGCGGTTCGGCCCGCGCCACTGGGGCCAGTCCGATGCGATGGTGGAATGCACACAGACCAACGTCATCCCAACGCTGGCAGCGAGAACAAACGGCTTCTTGATCATGGGAACCTCCTCCCGCCGCAAGGCGGGTTTACTTCGGCGGCCAGCTTTTCAGGAACTTGATGAGGTCGCCGACGCCGGGGCTTTTGCCGGTGCGGACGTAGAAGCCGCTGGTGCTGACGCCGATCAGCAGCGCCGTCTCCTTGTCGAGGCCGAGCAGGTTGCCGAGGCAGAAGCCGGCGTTGAAGTGGTCGCCCGCGCCGGTGGTGATGCGCGGCTTCTCGCAGAACGGCCCGTCCACGAGCGCCGAGCCGCCCGCGTCCACCGCGATGGCGTAGGCGGTCGGATGCACGACGAGTTTCTCCAGCTTCAGCGCGGCGAAAATCTTTTCCGCGAGCTGCCGGATGGAGTCCTTGGATTCATCGGCGGTGTTGATGCCGAGCACTTTGCCGATCTCGTGGGCCTCCTTCTGGTTCAGACCGAGAATGACGCGGTAGAACCGGCCGAATCTCTGTATCAGGTCGAGCGCCTCCCGGATGTCCCCGGCGGTGCGTTTCTCCGGGTCGGCGAGGTCGAAGAACACGACCGGCTTGTGTTTCGGCTCGGTCTTCGGCAGCACCTTGGAGAGGATCTGTTTCCAGATCTCGCTCATGCACGGCAGCATCGTCCAGTTGACGTAGCCGACGAACGAACTGGTGGTCAGCAGCTTTTTCAGCGTCGGCAAGCCGACGCGCTTGACGATGTTCGCCCAATTCACGTCGCCGAGCGTCTCGTGCTTGCCCAGCATGATCTTGCCATCCTCGAACTCCAGCGCATCCGTGTGGCCGGGGTCGGCGAAGCTGATGATCCTGGCGCGCTTGGCCATCGGCTCGAACACCGGATGCAGGCGCGGGTAGCCGAGGTTGCCGATGTAAGTGATCTTCAGGCCCATGCTGGCGAGCGCGTTGGCCATGTTCGGGCCGTTGCCGCCCAGCTTGGTCAACTGGACAAGCAGTTGGATGTTGGTGCTCTTGCCGGCCGCGCCGGCGATCCGCTCCGACAGCCTGGCCATCGTCGGCACGAAGGTGAACTTGTTGAGCGCCTCGCTCTTGTCCACCACGCGGATGATCTCATCCACAAACCCGTCAAAGCCGATGGTGGCGGTGAGCTTGGGGACCTGCGAGCGGGCCGCGCTCAGTCTGGCGGCGGCATGCGAGCGGAGTTCTTCTGGGGTCATGGCGCGCGAGAATAGCGGACGGCGACGGGCGGTCAACAACGTTCTGCGGCAGCAAGGTTCCCGCGATCCGCGCCCTTGACATTTCCGGCCGCCGCCTGACACTGGCGGCGACATGGCAAACATCCCGACTGAATTCCGCAACGTCACCGCGCTGACCAAGGCCAACGTCTATTTCGATGGCAGGGTCGTCAGCCACAGCATCCTCTTCGCCGACGGCAGCAGGAAAACGCTCGGCCTGATCTATCCCGGCAAATTCCACTTCGGCACCGACAAGGCCGAGCGGATGGAGATCGTCGCCGGCCAGTGCACTGTGAAACTCGACGGCCAACCGAAGACCGCCACCTACGCCGCCGGCCAGTTTTTCGAAGTCCCCGCCAGGTCCGGCTTCGACATCGAGGTCGCCTCCGGCATCTGCGAATACGTCTGCTCGTTCCTGCCGTAGCCACGGCCCTGTGTCCGCGGTGATTTGCGCGCCGCTTTTGTTCCCTTTTTGTTCCCGCTTCGCGCTTGATTTGAATCTGCCCGCCGCATAGCCTCGCCCCACTGTTGCCGCGGCGCGGACGCGCCGTGGATGCAACAGCGACAATCAAGCGCGAGGAGACACAGAGTCATGTCGCAACCATGCTCGTCCAATCACGCGCGGCCCGCCACCGGGCCGCGGCCCCGGTCCAGCACATCTTCCACTTCACTCAATTTCACCCGCCGCGATTTCCTGAAGACCGCCGCGGCAGCGGCGGGCGCGGTCGCCGCGCCAAACCTCATCCCCGCCTCGGCCCTCGGCCGCGACGGCTACGTCGCCCCGAGCGAGCGGATCGTGATGGGCGGCATCGGCCTGCATAACCGCGGCATGCATGACCTGAAATGGTTGATGTCGGAGCCGGACGTGCAGTTCGTCGCCATCTGCGATATCAACAAAGCCAACGCCGAAAGGATTAAAGTAGAGACCGAGAAGCAATACGGTGCCAACTCCTGCGCGATCTATCGCGACATCCGTGAATTCGTCGTCTCGCGCCCGGACATTGACGCCGTGCTGAGCGCCACCGGCGACCGCTGGCACGCGCTGGCCGCCGTGATCGCCATGCGCGCCGGCAAGGACATCTATTCCGAAAAGCCGTCGTCCATGACCATCGCCGAGGGCCGCACGGTGCTTGAGACGGCGAAACGCTACGGCCGCGCCTATCAGACCGGCACGCAGCGGCTCAGCGAGGCCAACCACGTTTTCTGCATCGAGATGGCCAAGAGCGGCCGGCTTGGCAAGATCCATACCGCCTACGCCCACATCGCGCCGTGGGAAGCCGCCGAGATGAACCACGCATGGATGCCCGCCGAGCCGGAGCCGTCAAAGGATGACCTCGACTGGGACGCGTGGCTCGGCGCCTGCCCGTGGCGGCCCTACAATTCCGCCTACGTCGCCGGTCGCTGGCGCGGCCAATACGATTTCCATACGAGTTGCATCGGCGAATGGGGCGCGCACACGTTCGCGCAGGCCCAGGCCGGCCTCGGCGAGAGCCTCTCCTCGCCCATCGAATACGAATATGTAAACAATGACAGCGGCGACGGCATGGTCTGCCACTTCAAGAGCGGCGTGAAGATGATCCTCGCCCGGGACCTCGACAAGCGATACTGGCACGGCTCGTGTGGCGAGCGATTCGACGGCACTGAGGGTTGGGCTGCCGCGGCCGACAGCTACGGGAAACCGGACGTCTCCTCGCCGGGGATGCTCAACGACTTCAAAAAGATCGTCGGCGACTACATGGGCCGCACACAGCGCCCGATGAACCACATGCGCGATTTCCTCGACTGCGTCCGTTCGCGCCGGCTCACGGTCGCCAACGCCTCCGTCATGCACCACTCCATGACCACCGTCCACTGCGCCAACATCTGCATGTGGCTGAAGCGGAGCCTGAAGTTTGATGCCGCGAAGGAGGAGTTCATCAACGACCCCGAAGCGAACCGCTTCCGCTCCCGCGCCATGCGCGAGCCGTGGATCTTCTAGAAAATGCAGCCGCCGACGTAAGGAGGCGGATTGACCGTTGACCGAATACGCTCGATACCATGAACGCGACCACGAACACCAAACGCCCCCGCCTCCTCACGTCGGCGGCTACAAGACTCACCCGCCGTGATTTTCTCAAGACCGCCGCTGCGGCGGCCGGCGCCATCGCCGCGCCGAACCTCATTCCCGCCTCCGCCCTCGGCCTCGACGGCGCGGTCGCGCCCAGCGAGCGGATCGTCCTCGGCGCCATCGGCATCGGCAACCGCGGCACCTATGTGCTCGGCTGTTTCCTCGAGGAGGAGGACGTGCAGTTCGTGGCCATCGCCGACGTCAAGGCCGCGCGCCGCCAGGCCGTGAAGGAAAAGGCCGACGCCAAATACGGCAACCAGAATTGCGTCATGTATCGCGACCTGCGCGAACTGCTCGCCCGCAGCGACATTGATGCGGTGCTGATCGCCACGGGGCCGAACTGGCACGCGCTGGCCGCCATCACCGCCGCCAAGGCCGGC
>JACRKA010000144.1 GCA_016219905.1 Verrucomicrobiota bacterium | reverse complement strand
TGGTCATCGCGATCTCCCTGCTCGTGCCGGGGCCGGGATTTATCAGGCGCATTCTGTATCGTCGGACCCAGAAGGATCCCGAAGTCCTTAGCATAGCTCCTCGATTTCTCGGCCGGTATGCCGACTGGATTGTGCGCGACCCATACCTACCGTGGCAGATTTTGCCCCGTTGGCGTAGAAAGTGGTATGCGTTGGTTAGAGTGCTAGCCGCATCGTTCTCCGTCTCCGCAGCAGCGTGTCTTGGTTCATTCCCGCTCATCGCGCACTACTTCCACCTGTTCACGACGATCAACTTCCTCTCCAACCTCATCATCGTGCCGCTCAGTTCGCTCGCGATCACCGTCGGCTTTGCATCGTTCCTGACCGATCTGGTCTGGACGCCGCTTGCGGCGTTGCTGAACAACGCGAATTACCTGTTCATGAAGTGGATGCTCGCCGCGAGCCGGGTCTTCGCGGCGGCGCCGGGCGCGTTTGTCTATATCAAGGCGCCGCCCTTGTGGCTGACCGCCGGGTTCTACGTCGTCGGTGGGCTGTTTCTGTGCAGGACGCTCTGGCGCCGCGCGCGCCGGCTGCGATGGGGCGCGGTCATGGCTGGCTCTGCCCTCGCGGTCGGCCTTGCCGCGCGCAACAGCGAGGAGACTGTCACCGTCACCGCCCTCAACATCGGCAGCGGCAGCGCAATCTTCCTCGACCTGCCCGGAGAGAGGCATGACGCGCTGGTGGACTGCGGCTCCGCGCGGATGGCCGAAGTCATCACCAAGCCGTTCCTGCGCTCCGAAGGCTGCGACCGCCTCGGGACGATTTTCCTGACGCACGCCGATGCGAGCCACGTCGGCGGGGTGGGCGTCATCCTCGACGCGTTCCGGCCGCGGCGCATTTATGACAATGGCAACACCCGCTGGACGCGCACGGCCGACGGCTACATGCCGCCGTATGAAGCGTTGCGGCTGGTCGCGGGCGGGAGCGTCCCGCTGGCCGACGGCGTCGAAGTGCGCGTGCTGCATCCGCCCGCGGGCAAGCTGCCGGCCCGTGGCGACGACGCCGTGCTGGTGCTTCAACTCCGGGCCGGCATCCATCGCATCCTCCTGATGTCGGACGCGACGGCCGGTGTGGAACGACGGCTGATAGCGGAACGGGCCGACCTTCGCAGCGATGTCTTGATAAGGGGCATGCCGAGCCGCGGGGACTGTTGCACGGAGGAGTTCCTCGATGCGGTGGCGGCACAGTGGGTGGTGATCAACTGCGGCGATTATTCGCCGGAGGAACGCCCGCTGCCGCCGATGCTCCTGCGCATCCGGCAGCATGGCGCGAGGTTGCTGCGGACAGACGAGGATGGCGCAGTGACAATGCGCCTGACGCCGGACGAGATCGGCGTCAAAAGCTTTTCTCCCGGCACGCCGCCCGTGCTAGGCTCTGCGCGCTGTGAGCAACCCGAGTCTGCGACTTTCTAATGCTTGCCACGCGCCGGCCTTCCCCGCCTGCGTCAACGGCAGCCATCTCCGCGCGGTCTAATCCACCGATGCCCCTCGACCCTGATGCCGAGTTGATGGTGAAGGTGCGCCGCGGCAGCCGCGCCGCGTTCGAGACGCTGATGACCAAGTATCACAAGCCGGTCATCAACATGATCTTCCAAAGCATCAGCGACCCGGTGGAGGCGGAGGACCTCGCGCAGAATGTTTTCCTCCAGATCTGGAAAACGCGCTCCCGATACAAACCGACGGCGAAGTTCTCGACGTGGCTGTTCACCATCGCCCGCAACATGTGCCTCAACGAAGTCCGGCGCCGCGCGCGCCACCGCGCCGAGTCGCTCGACCAGCCGCCGAAGGAAACCGCCGACGGCACGGAGCAGCCGCTGCAGGTCGCCGACCCCACGGCCATGTCTGCCGACGACGCGGCCCTGCGCGGCGAACTGCACAAGCAGGTCGAAGCCGCCCTGCGAACGTTGCCGGAAGTCCAACGCACGGCCATGATGCTCTTGCGCCACAAAGAGATGCCCTACGAGGACATCGCCAAGGTCCTCGGCTGCTCGCTGTCGGCCACCAAGTCCATCATCCACCGCGCGCGTGAGACGCTGCGGGCGCGGCTCAAGCCCTACTTGCGGCCATGAGCAAAACTGAATATTTTCCGCAACCATTCACCCGGAATTGTGTTAGATGAAATCGAGGTTCCGAAAATGAACTGCCAGCAATGCCAGGAAAACTTTGACGGGCTGCTCGACGGCCGGCTTGCGACGCCGGATGCCGACGCGGCCCGCGCCCACTTCGCCGCCTGCGCCGCGTGCGGCGCGGCGTGGCGCGATTACGAGGCTGCATGGAAGGCCTTTGCCTCCGCTCCGGAGTTGGAGCCGTCGTCCAACTTCGTCGCCCGCGTCATGAGCGCGCTCGACGCCACGGAACGCGAACAACCCGCTTCGGGCTGGATTCTCACATGGCCGCGGTTCCTCCGGCTCGGGGCGACGGCTGCCGTGACGGCGATTGCCGTGAGTGTCGCGAGCATTGGCCTGCTGCAAAAGGATGTCAACCTCGCCATGCTCGACCAGCGGCTCCACCAGGACCTGCTCACCGAACTGCCGGTCATCCAGCATCTGGAGTTGCTGAAGGACCTCGACGTGATCCGTCACCTCGATCAACTGTCGCCTCCGGTGGACATGGAGGAGATCGAGATGCTGCTCCAGGAGATTCTCAGCACCTGACCATGCGCCTGCCGTCCGCGACCCTTGCTTTCGCAGCGTGTCTGTTGGCAATTCCGGTGGTTTCCGCCAGCAACGACACGGGGGAACCTGTGCCGCCCGGCCGCGCGACAGAAGCGTTGCCATCGGACCTGCCGCCGCGGATGCGACAGAAGATGGAGCAGATGACCCCCGAACAACGCCGCAAGGCCCTCAAGGGATGGGAGGACTACAAGAAACTCTCGCCTGAAGCGCGGCGCCGGCTGGACCTCAACTACAAGTCCTTCCGCCAGATGACGTCGGAGGAACGCGCGCAGGCGCGCAAACGGCTCAACCAGTTCGAGTCCCTGACTCCGGAGCAGAAGCAGAAGGTCATCGAGAACTGGAAGCGATGGCAGGCCATGTCCTCCGACGAGCGCGACAAACTCAGGCAGAAAAAACACGCCCAGGGCCAGGGTGGCGCCGGCGACGGCCCGCGCGCCCGGACCAACGACGTCACCCGCGCCGTTCCCGCTGCGGCCCAATCCGACCGCTGAGTCAGCGGCGCCGCGAAAGCCGCGCCGCGAAAGTCCCGTCCACGCCATCCCGCGGGGGAAATGTCTCCACAACCTTCTCCAGTGCGAATTCTGCGTTTCCCTTTGTGAACGCCTCGACCACGCCGCGGTTCTCCTCCGGCTCCAGGCTGCACGTGCTATAGACCAGCACGCCGCCGCGCCGCACGCGCCGCGCCGACGCCTGCAACAACCGCAACTGCTCCGCCGCCAGCCGCGCGATATCATCCGGCCGCAGCCGCCACCGCGCGTCCACCCGCCGGCGCAGCACGCCTGTGTTGGAGCACGGCACGTCCAGCAACACGCGGTCGAACCATGTCTCCTTTGCGTCCGGCGGGCGCGCACTCCGCACCGTCACCGACGTGACAGAGAGCCGCGCACAGTTGGCCACCACGAGCTTCAGCCGCTCGGCCGAAGAATCCTCGGCAACGATTTCGCCACGGTTCTGCATCATCGCCGCGATGAGCGTTGCCTTCCCGCCGGGCGCGGCGCAAGCGTCGAGCACGCGCGCGCCCGGCTGCGGGTCGAGCAACTCCACCGCGAGCAGTGTGCTGGGATCCTGGACGTAGAACGCGCCTTCAGAAAAGCCCGGCAGACGCTCCGGCGCGCACGCGCCCTTCAACTCGATCATCGGTTGCTGCCACAAGTTGCCGCTTGTCAGCGCCGCCTCGATGCCGGCCTCGCGCCACTTCGAAAGTAAAGCGTCCGCAGTCGTCCGCAGCGTGTTCAAGCGAGCGAACAGCTTCGGCGGCGTGTTGTTCCATTCCAGCAACGTGCGCGCGCCAGCTTCGCCATAGCGCGCCGTCCACCGCTCCACAAGCCAGGCGGGATGCGACAACCTCACCGGGAGCGGCTGGTGATCGAGGGCAGCCTTCAACGTCGCCCGTTCGCGCTCCGCCGCGCGCAGGAGGGCGTTGATGAAGCCTGTCTCGCGCGGCGACAGGTGTTTCTTGGCCAACTCGACGGTTTCATTGACCGCCGCGTGGGCGGGAATCCTGTCGAGGAAGAAAAGCTGGTAAAGCCCCAGCCGCGCCAGCACGGCCACGGCCGGTTTCAACGCGCCATGCCGCGATTTTTGCGCGGCGAGCCAGTCCAGCGCCGCGCGCTGCCGCAGGCAGCCGTAGAACAACTCCGTCGTCAGCGCGCGGTCGCGCTCGTCCAGCGCCGTTCCGGCCAGCGCGTCGTGCAGCAGGTCGTCCGCCGCGCTGCGGCCCTGCTCCCAGCGCCGCAACAGCGCGGCCACGATTTCTCTTGGCTTCGTTTCTGCCACGCCCTAGATAGTAACGCTTCGCGACGCGAAGTCCGCAACAAACAACGCCCATGACCGACGACGAGATCAAGAAGCTGATGGAGGATGGCAAGGCCGACAAGCGCCACCAGGAGGCGCTGCGCAAGATCGGGCCGGGGACGTTCTGCCTGCACCGCAGTTGGGGGTTTGGCAGGATTGCCAGTTACGACCAGATCCTTGGCAAGTTCCTCGTGGATTTTCGCGGTAAGACCGGCCACGCGATGGAGGTGCGCTACGTGGCTGAGTCGCTGGAGCCGTTGGCCGCGGACCACATCCTCGTGCGCAAGACCACCGCGCTCGACGAACTGAAGGCGCTCGCGGCCAGCCAGCCGTTGGAACTGATGCGCGTGGTGCTGAACAGCTTCGCCGGCCAGGCCTCGCTCGACCAGATCGCCGCCGCGCTCTGCCCCGATGTTGTCGCGGAGGCCGACTGGAAGAGGTGGTGGGACGGCGCCAAGCGGGCGATGAAGAAGGATCATCACTTCGCCGTCGGCGCGAAGAAAACCGATCCGGTCATCCTGCGCGGCGAGCCGCTTCGCCCCGAGCAGGAGGCGTTGCAGGCGTTCGCCGCCGCCGCGTCGTTGAAGGCAAAGGTCGAGGCCGCCGAGCAGCTTCTCCGGGCGGCTGACCAGATCGCGGACCGCGACACCGTCTTCGGGCCGGTGGTGCATGCGCTCAGCATCGAGATCGAGAAGTCCAAGCAGCGCGAACCCGGCGTCGCCCTTGAAGCCATCTGGGTCCGCGACGAACTGGCGGAACTCCAAGGCCAGAAGTCGCACCTGACCGTCGGCCAGATCCACGACATTCTCCAGAACGTCCGCCATCTCGGCGAGCTGCTCGAATCTCTGCCGAGCGGCAAACCCAAGCGCCTCCTGCCCCAGTTGCGCGCGCTTTACCCGGACACATGGCACGACACGCTCCGTAATCTTGTTGCCAGCTCCAGCACGAAACTCGCCGGCGACATCGTCGAGTTCCTCGTCGCCGAGGGCCAGGGCGAGGCGGTCACCCAGTTCCTGGACCGGTTCGTGCGCGAGCAGACGGCGTCGAGCGAACTGTGCTTCTGGATTTGCCGCAACCGCAACCAGCCCGCGCTGGCCACGACGTTGCGTCCCATCCTGAATGTCCGCCTCATGGGCGCCATCCTGCAGGCGCTCCAGCGCGACCAGTTCGAGGTCACGCGGCGGAAGAACGTGATGCTCGATTACCTGCTGGCCGACTCCAATCTCGTTGTTGAACTGGTCCGCGACACCGACATCGAGGAGGTGCGCGATGTTGCCCGCCGCTTGCTGATGCACCCCGTCATCGGGGAGATGGACCGGCGGTCGCTGCTCGGCCGCATCATCAAGCTCCATCCGCCGATCCAGGCGTTGCTGGTGCCGCAGGGGCGCGACGCCGCCGCGACAAAATCGCAAGGCTTTGTTGTCTCGTGGGAGAGCCTCGAGCAGCGCAAAGCCGAATACGACGAACTGGTCACCAAGCGGATTCCGGCCAACTCGAAAGACATCGCCATCGCCCGCAGCTACGGCGACCTGAGCGAAAACTACGAATTCAAGGCCGCCAAGGAAACCCAGAAGGTTCTCATGTCCCGTCAGGGCGAACTCGAGGCCATGCTCAGCGGCGCGCGCGGCACTGACTTCAACGACGCGAAGACCGACACCGTCGGCATCGGCACCGTCGTCACCCTGACCGACCTCACGGAAAACAAAACCGTCCGCTACAGCGTCCTCGGCGCGTGGGACAGCGATCCCGACCGCGGCATCGTCAGCTACCCGACCGCCCTCGCGCAGGCATTGCTGGGCAAGAAAGTCGGGGACGAAGCGGACTTCGAGATCGGCGGTCACCGTCACAACGTCCGCGTCGAGAAGATCGAGCGCTATGTGGATTTGAAATCGGAGATCGGCCCGCCCGGACTTCCCAAATCCGCGGCGGCCGTGGCGGCTAGTAGCGAGCCGGCAGCACCAGCCAGCAGTTCAGCCACGCCCAACCCGCCATCAGGCCCAGCAGCAACACCAGCACATTGAGCCGCACGCTCAACTGATGCAGCCGGTGCCAGCGTTTCAGGACCTCCTCCCGCGCCTCCTCCGCGCCGTTCTGCCGCGCCTCGTGCGCCTCGTCGCGCAGCGAGTCCATCCGCGGAAGCAACCGGTGCCGCGCCCACAACACCAGCACCACCATCCCTGCGAGCAGCACCAGCACCGTCCCGCCGCTCTTCCACGGCCAGTAGCGCAGCCAGATCAACCCGCCGCCGCTCGCCAGTCCCAGCGCGCCGCACACTGCGCCAAACAGGTAGTAGCGCGGGAACAATGTGCGGATGAACCTGCCCGCGTGCTCCGGTTCCAATTCGCGAAACGCTGACGGCGCGACGAAGAAGGAGAAGAAGATGATGGCGCCGATCCAAAGTCCCCAGCCGAGAATGAAAGCATAGCTCAGCGCAATGGACATGGCCGCGGAGATTAGCGAAAAGCAGCGCCAGATGCCAACACGGAAAAGGAATACTGTCGGAACTCCATGAGAATGTCCCCCTTGTAACTCGATAGAAATGTCCCCTTTGGGGCGGGGTTGCGGTAGCAACTCCGCCCACAACATGGAGACATTAACGATGAGTCGCAAAGAACGGGATCGGTTGACGATCATG
>JACRKA010000143.1 GCA_016219905.1 Verrucomicrobiota bacterium | reverse complement strand
CCTTACATGCTGAAGTCAACCACGAGCCATTGATGATGACGGAAATCCGAAAGTCGAAACTCGAAATCCGAAAGAAGGTCGAAATCCGAAATCCGAATCGGGCGTCGCTGGCCCCGGCTTTCGGGTTTCGAGTTTCGGATTTATTTCGACTTTCGAGTTTCGACTTTCGGATTTCCCGCCTGCTCGTGTTCCTCTGTCTTTTTGCCTGCGTCCTCTCTGCGGAGGAGGCGGCGCCGCAGGCGGGTCACTTCCGTTTCCCGCCGCCCGAGTTCGAGACTGGCTACAAGCTGCCGGAGACCAAGACGCCGCCAGCGCGGGCGCTCGTCATGCAATACGTGGACGTCGCGGTGCTGCTCGGCGCACTCGGCCTCGCGACGTGGCTCACGCTCAAGAAGCGGTCGCGCAAGGGCGTAGTGGCGTTATCGGTTTTCTCTCTGCTCTACTTCGGTTTCTACCGCGAGGGGTGCATCTGCGCCATCGGCTCCATCCAGAACGTCGCGCTGGCGCTCTTCGACAGCAAATACACAGTGCCGTTAACGGTGCTCATCTTCTGCCTCGCGCCCATCGTCTTCGCGCTGGTCGTCGGACGCGCGTTCTGCGCGGCGGTCTGCCCGCACGGCGCGATCCAGGATCTGGTGCTGGTCAAGCCGGTCAAGGTCCCGATGTGGCTGGAGCAAGCGCTGGGCGTGATTCCTTTCGTCATCCTCGGTGCTGGCTTGCTTTTCGCGGCCACCGGCAGCGCGTTCCTCATCTGCCGCTACGACCCGTTCGTGCCGATGTTTCGGATGACCGGCAGCTTCCTGATGCTCTCCATCGGCGCGGTTTTCCTGATTGTCGGCACGTTCATTGGGCGGCCGTTCTGCCGGTTCTTCTGTCCCTACGGCGCGCTGTTGCGCGTGGCCTCGGTCGTCGCGAAGTGGCGCGTGCGCACCACGCCCGACTACTGCACGCAATGCCGCCTCTGCGAACAATCCTGCCCGTTCGGCGCGCTGAATGAGCCGTCCGCGCCCGCGACGCCGGTGGTGCGCAGCGACGAACGGCGCCGGCTCGTGCGCCTGTTGCTGGCGACGCCTCTGTTGATCATCGCCGTCGGTTGGGTCGGCTCGTTGCTGGCCGTGCCGGCTGCGCGGCTGCATCCGACCGTCTCGCTGGCCGATCACTGGCTCCAGCAGCAGAAGTCGCCGACGGAGTTCCCCGCGATGGATCCCGATCTGCTGCGCCTGAAACGCGCCGACAAGGACCCGAAACAACTGCTCAGCGATGCCGCCACGACGCGCGCCGTGTTCATCCGCAACGGCTGGCTGCTCGGCGGCTGGATCGGGCTGGTGGTCGCCGCGAAACTCATCAGCCTCTCGATCCGCCGGACGCGGACCGACTACGAGCCGGACCGCGGCGCGTGCGTGGGCTGCGCGCGCTGCTTCGAGTTTTGCCCGAATGAACTAGTCCGCCGCGGCCTCATGCCGGCCTCCGCGCTGGCTCCGCCGCCGGCCGCGAGCACCTGATCATGACCACCGCTGCTTCCTCTCACATGGTTGTGCCCACGTCAAAAGCCGACCCGCGCGTCCTGCGGACGTGGCGGACGGCCGCCGTGATCGCCGGCGCGTTCTGCGTCGTCGTGTGCGGCGCGATTGTCGTCGAGCATTTCCGTCTGGGCGTTGACAACCCGCTGAAGTCGCCGCAGGTCAAGGCGCTGAAGGAGAAGCTCCTCGCCGTGCCCGAGGATGAGCCGTTGAAGCAGCAGATCCGCGCGCTCGATTTGCAACTGCGCCAGCGCTACTTCCACCAGCTTTCGTTGAACAACGCCGGCGCGTGGCTGGCTCTGGCCGGCGCGCTGATGTTCCTGCTCGCGGCGAAGCGGGAGATGGCGCTGCGCAAGACGCCGCCGATGCCGATGCCGAAGCAGCTCGACGCGGCGAAGACCGCTCGCGAGCTGGCCGTGGCGCGTGGCGCGGTCGCGGCGGTTGGCGCTTTGGTGGCGGCGAGCTTTGTCGTGGTGGGCGTCTCGGTCCGCACGTCGGTGCCCGCGCGGCAGGCGGACGTGGAGAAACTTTTCAAAGCCGGCGCGGCCGGCGCGGCGCCCGTCGTGGATGCGGCGACGCCGGCCGAGATGATCGCGAATTGGCCGTCGTTCCGCGGCGCAGACGGCAGCGGCTTTACGAAGACCGACGGGCCGCTCAACTGGGACACGAAGACCGGCGCGGGCATCCTGTGGAAATCGCCCGTGCCAGCGCAGGGTTTCAACTCGCCGATCGCGTGGCAGAACCGCGTGTTCCTCTGCGGTGGCGACGCGGCCAAGCGCGAGGTGTTCTGCTTCGACGCGGCCAACGGCCAGCTTCTGTGGCGGCGCGCCATCGAGAACGTGCCGGGCGCGCCCGCGCAGGTGCCGGAGGTGCCGGAGCAGTGCGGTTACGCCGCGCCGACGATGGCCACCGACGGCCGGCGGGTTTACGCGATTTTTGCGAGCGGCGAACTGGCCGCGCTGACGCTCGACGGCCAGCCGGTCTGGTCGAAGCACTTCGGCGCGCTGAAGAACGCCTACGGCCACGCCACGTCGCTGGCGATGTGGCAGGGCAAGGTGCTGGTCCAGCTCGACCAGGGCGATTCGCCGCAGTCCGGCTCGAAGCTCTACGCGTTCGACGGCGCGACGGGCAAGATCGCGTGGGAACAACGCCGGCCCGTGCCCGCGTCGTGGGCGTCGCCGGTCGTGGTCGAGGCCGCCGGCAAACCACAGGTCATCACCATCAGCGTGCCGTGGGCTATCGCTTACGCGGCGAACGACGGCACGGAGTTGTGGCGCGCGGGCGAGTTCGACGGTGAGATTACGCCATCGCCGATCGCGGCGGGCGAATTCATCCTTCTCATCAGCCCGTCGAACAAGATGGCCGCGGTGAAGCCCGACGGCGCGGGCGACGTGAGCAAGACCCACGAGAAGTGGGCCGCCGAGGACAGCATCCCGGACGTGACCAGCCCGGTCAGCAACGGCGAGCTGGTGTTCGTGGTGAACACGGGCGGCATGTTGACCTGCTACGACGTGAAGGACGGCAAGAAGGTGTGGGAGCACGACCTCAACATGGAGGTGCAGTCCTCGCCCGGCATCGCGGGCAACAAGCTCTACATCTTCGGCACCAAGGGCGCGGCGGTCGTCCTCGAGGCGGGCCGCGCGTTCAAGCAGCTCGCGCGGACCGAGATGGACGACAAGTTTTTCGCCAGCCCGGCGTTCGCGGGCGGCAAAATGTTCATGCGAGGACTGAAACATCTTTATTGCATCGGGGAGAAGGGCGCCGCCACGGCGAAACAGTGACATGCCAGAGGTTGACCTGACATTCACCGACCAAGCCGTGGCGAGCATCGGGAAGACGCCCGATGCGGTGATCCCGATTTTGCAGGCGCTGCAGGACCACTACGGCTACCTGCCGGAGGAGGCGTTGCGGCGCGTGTGCGAGACGACGCAGATCACACCCATGGGCGTCACGGGCGTCTCGACGTTCTACGACATGTTCCGGCACGAACCGGTCGGCAAGAACATCGTCCACGTCTGCCACGGCACGGCCTGCCACGTCGCCGGCGCGGAGCGGGTCGAGGACGCGCTGCGCCGCCACCTGAAGATCCCGGAAGGCGCGCACACAGACCGGGACAAACAGTTCACCATCGAGCGCGTCGCCTGCCTCGGCTGTTGCACGCTGGCGCCCGTGGCGAAAATCCAGGAGGGGACCTTCGGCTACATGACGGCCGAGAAGGTGCCGGGGACCATCCAGGATTTTCTGGCGGACAAGGAAGCCGGCGCCGCCGCGAAGCCGTGCGTGAGCGACCCCAGGCGGGCGGCCGACGCCGGCGAAATCCACGTCTGCCTCGATGCCTGTTGCGCGGCGAAGGGCACCGACAAGATTTTCCACGCATTGCAGGAGAGCGCCGCGAAGGCGGGCGCCGCGGTGCGGGTCAAGCGCGTCGGCTGCGTCGGGGCGTGTTATCGCACGCCGATGGTCGAGGTGGTCACGCCCGGCAAGCCGCGCGCGGCCTACATCGGGGTGACACCGGGCGATAGCGGCGATCTGCTGGCGGCGCATTTCAGCCCGCAAAGTCTCGTGCGCCGCGCAACACAGTTTTTGTCACAGGCGGTGGATAGCGTGCTGGTGGACGACGAGGCGCGCCAGCCGAAACCGGCGTGCGCGCCGGCCGACCAGCGTGATCCCGGGCTGAAGGCGTTCTTCCAGCGGCAGGTCCACATCGCGATGGAGCACTACGGCCGGCTCGACCCGCTCGACCTGGACGAGTATCTCGCCCACGACGGCTTTGTCGCGCTGCGCCGCTGCCTCGACGGGCTGTCGTCGGAGCAGATCATCGGGACAATCGAGAAATCCGGCCTGCGCGGGCGCGGCGGCGCGGGATTCCCGACCGGCCAGAAGTGGCGCATCGTCCACAAACAACCGGGCGACGTGAAGTATGTCATTTGCAACGGTGACGAGGGCGACCCCGGCGCGTTCATGGACCGGATGATCCTCGAATCGTTCCCGTATCGCGTCATCGAAGGCCTCGCCATCGCGTCGCTGGCCATCGGCGCGCACGACGTCATCTTCTACGTCCGCCACGAATACCCCAACGCCCTGCGCCGCCTGCGCGCCGCGCTGGCCGAGTGCGAACGCCGCGGCATGATCGGCGAGCGGCTGCTGGGGACGGACTACGCCCTGCGGTTCTCGATCAAGGAGGGCGCCGGCGCGTTCGTCTGCGGCGAAGAGACGGCGTTGATCGCCTCCATCGAGGGCAAGCGCGGCATGCCGCGGCTGCGCCCGCCGTTCCCGGCGCAGTCGGGGCTGTGGGGCAAGCCCACGCTCATTAACAACGTCGAGACGCTGGCGACGGTGTCGTGGATCATCCGTAACGGCGGCGAGAAGTTCGCCGCCATGGGGACCAAGACAAGCAAAGGCACGAAAGTCTTCGCGCTCGCCGGCAAGATCCGCCGCGCGGGCCTCATCGAAATCCCAATGGGCACGACGCTGCGCGAGATCGTCGAGGAGATCGGCGGCGGCGTGGTTGAGGGGCGCAAGTTCAAGGCCGTGCAGATGGGCGGGCCGTCGGGCGGCTGCGTGCCGGCGCGCCTGGCCGACACGCCGGTGGATTACGAGTCGTTACGCGACATCGGCGCGATCATGGGCAGCGGCGGCATGGTCGTGCTCGACGACACCGCCTGCATGGTGGACATCGCGCGCTACTTCCTCCAGTTCACGCAGAACCAGTCGTGCGGCAAGTGCACCTTCTGCCGAGTCGGCACCAAGCGGATGCTGGAGCTGCTCAATCGCTTCTGCGACGGCACCGCGAAACGCAAACATCTTGAGGAGTTGGAGGCGCTCTCGCCGCAGGTGATCGCCGGCAGCCTGTGCGGTCTCGGAAAGACCGCGCCGAACCCGGTGCTCACGACGCTCCGTTACTTCCGCGACGAATACGAGGCGCACCTGCAAGGGCGATGTCCCGCCGGCAAGTGCACCGCGCTCATCAAGTATTCCGTCACCGAGAACTGCACCGGCTGCACGCTCTGCGCGCAGATTTGCCCGGTGGACGCGATCCCGATGGCACCGTATAAGCGGCACGTCATCAACACCGACCTCTGCACGCGTTGCGACTCGTGTCGCAAGGTGTGCCCGAGCGATGCCATCGAGGTGAAGTAGCAATGAGATACGAGGCGAAGAGAAAACAAAGGGCTGGTGGAAAGGCCGAAGGCCGAGGGCCGAAGGCCGAAGGAAGGCCGAAGGTCGAAGACCGAAATGGCAATGGCTTAGACTGGCCGGTTGAGGATTTGAACGCACCGATGGTTCTGCGGGAGGAACCGGGAAAGGGATTCAACTCAAATCTTGGCGAACGCACGGCCAGGTTTGGAGAAGCGATCATCCGATTCGCCAAAAAGATCCCACAGAACCCGGCAAACAACCGTCTCATCGGCCAGTTGGTGGGCGCGGCCACGAGCATCGGCGCGAATTACTCGGAGGCCGACGACTCGATCACAACCAAGGAGTTCAAACAGAAGATCGGCACCTGCCGCAAGGAATCGAAAGAGACGATGTTTTTCCTGAGAATGATCGCCACGGCAGAAGAGGGCCTGAAACCGGAAGCCCGGACGCTCTGGCAGGAGGCGAAAGAACTCAACCTGATCTTCGGGAGCATTTGGAGAAAATGACCAGCATGACCCACAGTTTCGGCCTTCGGATTTCGGTCTTCCTTCGGCCTTCGGCCTTCGGGGCTTCGGCCTTCACGCCCTCATGAGCACTTTTTCTCTCACGATAGATGGCCAGAAGGTCGAAGTCGCGCCGGGCGCCACCATCCTCGCCGCCGCGCGCAAGCTGGGGATCACCATCCCCACGCTTTGCCACGTCGAGGGGTTTGCGCCGTCGGCGTCGTGTTTCATCTGCGCGGTCAAGATCGAAGGCCG
This sequence comes from Verrucomicrobiota bacterium, assembly GCA_016219905.1. Taxonomy (GTDB): domain Bacteria; phylum Verrucomicrobiota; class Verrucomicrobiia; order CAIQCK01; family CAIQCK01; genus JACRKA01. The sequence continues at coordinate 2,983 of JACRKA010000143.1, read as the reverse complement.
GCCGGGCCTTTCGCCGTCGTGCGCCATGCCTGCGGCGGAGGGCATGAAGATCGCCACCAACTCCGACGAGGTGCGCGATGCGCGCAAGACGGCGTTGGAGCTGCTCATCTCCGACCACACCGGCGACTGCGTCGGGCCTTGCAAGACCGGCTGTCCTGCGCGGCTCGACATCCCCGATTTCATCGCCGGTATCGTGGCAGGCGACAACCGCAAGGCCGCCGAAATCGTCTCCGACGGCCTCACGCTGCCCGCGTCGCTCGGCCGCGTCTGCCCGCGGCTCTGCGAGGAACGCTGCCGTCGCTGTGACGCCGAGGGTGCGCTCTCGATCCGCAACCTGCACCGCTTCACCGCCGACACCGACCGGAAAACCCCGGCGCCCTACCTGCCGAAAAAACAGAAGCCGACCGGCAAACGCGTCGCCATCGTCGGCGCGGGGCCGGCGGGCCTGGCCGCCGCGCATCACCTGCTGCGGCGCGGCCATGGGGCGGTTCTTTTCGACGCCCATCCGCAGCCGGGCGGCATGTTGCGCTACGGCATCCCGTCGTTCCGCCGCCCGCGCGCCGGGCTCGACGCCGAGGGCGGCATGATCCGCGCGCTCGGCGGCGAGTTGCGCCTCGGCAAGAAGCTCGGCCGCGACATCGCGCTCGAGGAACTGCGGCGCGACTATGACGCGGTGCTGCTTGCGGTCGGCGCGCAAGGCTCGCGCGGACTCGGTTGTCCCGGTGAAGAACTGGCGATGCCGGCCGTGGATTTCCTCGAAAAGATCGAGGACGGCCAGCCGCCGGCCATCGGCAGCGACGCCATCATCGTCGGCGGTGGCAACACGGCGATGGATGCCTCCCGCTGCGCCGTGCGCCTCGGCGCGAAGAGTGTGCGCGTGCTCTATCGCCGGACGCGGCGCGAGATGCCCTGCCTCATGGAGGAGGTCGAGGCGGCAGAAGAAGAGGGCGTCAAGATCGAGTATCTGGTCGCGCCGGTGAAACTGGAGCGCAAAAACGGCTTTCTCCGGCTGACCTGCCAGCGCATGGAGCTGGGCGCGCCCGACGCGAGCGGCCGGCGCGCGCCCGTGCCCGTGGCCGGCTCGGAGTTCGAGGTGGAGGCCACGTGCGTCATCGCGGCCATCGGCCAGTTGGTGGATTTCGACAAGAAAAGCGCCGGCGAGATGGCGTTCTCCAAGTGGGGCATCGCCGTGGACCCGAGGACGCTCGCGACGAACCTGCCCGGCGTGTTCGCGGGCGGCGACGCGGTCACCGGGCCGGACCTCGCGGTGCGCGCCGTCGCCGCCGGCAAGCTCGCCGCGGCCTCGATTGACCAGCATCTCAACGGGGTCAAGGTCATCGGTTCGCCGGAGACGGTGAACGTCCTGATGGGCAAGCTCAACGAGGAGGAGATGGCGGAACTGTTCCGCAACATCGAAGAAGCCCCGCGCGTGCCGATGCCGCACCTGCCGATGGAGAAACGCCGCACCACGTTCGAGGAAGTGGAACTCGGTTTTCCGCCCGACCTAGCCTCGCTGGAATCGAAACGCTGCATGAACTGCGGCTGCGGCAAGGCCATCCCCTGCCGCCTGCGCGCCTACGCCACCGAATACGGCGTGGACCCGGACCGCTTCGACGGCGAGAAACGCCACTTCGCGCGCGACACGTCGCATCCGGACATCATCTTCGAGCCGGGCAAGTGCATCATGTGCGGCGCGTGCATCCAGGTCGCCATCGCGGCGGGCGAAGACGTTGGCCTGTCGTTCTTCGGGCGCGGCTTCGGCGCGTGCATCACCGTCCCGTTCGACAAGCCGATGGCCGAGGCGCTGAAGACCTCCGCCAAGCGCGCTGCGGAAGTCTGTCCCACCGGCGCGATCATGCTGAAAACCTCCGGCTGCGTCGGCTGCCGGCTGGCGTGAACAGAAGGAAGAATCAAGCTCAACGACTTGGCCGGCCTGAAGGGCCGGCAGTATTCCAGCCCAGGGTCAGCGAGTCTGCGAGCGCCACCCTGGGAAACGCACGCAAAATAATACCGCGCCCTGAAGGGGCGCGAGTCATCCGTGGCCAGTCGCAATCACCCGCGACGAGAATTGACCCGCGCCCTTTCAGGGCGCGCTGTTTTCTTGGAATCCTGAACCCAGGGTGGCGCTCGCGGACTCGCTGACCCTGGGCTGACTTACCGCAGCCTTTCAGGTTGCTGGCAGATGCCGCAGCGCGCCATCCCGACCTCACACTCCCTCCATTGCATTGGCGTCAACGTCCTACAACGATTGCGCCCGCTGGGCGAGCTGGGCGCGCTCCTGTTCGGCGAGCTTGCGGTTCTCCGACGCCTGACGATAGACCTCCGCCGCGTCGGGGTCTCTCCCATTGGATCGGCAAACACGAACCGGACACGGGCTGCCGCGCTGCCGGCTGGCGTGATCGGCCGCGGGGAGGCCGCGTCGCGCAAAACTTCTTGTGACTCTTGAGCCTCTTTGTGGCTAATATCCGCCCATGCTTTGGTGCGACCAGTTAGCCCAGAAGATCAGCGGCCCGCAGATCATCAACGACTCGAAGACGCCGTCGGGCCGCGTCCACGTCGGCGCGCTGCGCGGCGTCATCATCCACGACGTCATGTTCCGCGTGCTCAAGGAGCGCGGCGTGCCCGTGCGCTATCTCTACGGCGTGGACGACTACGACCCGGTGGACGAAATTCCCTACGGCCAGCGTGAGCATTTCGAAAAGTATCTCGGCGCGCCGCTCTGCAACACGCCGCCGCCCGCCGGCAGCGACGCGACGGACATGGCCGAGCATTTCATCCGCGAGTTCTTCGACGTGTTCAAGGAACTCGGCGTGCAGCCGGAGATCTACCGGATGCGGGACATCTACCGCAGCGGCAAGTTCAATGAGGCGATTGACACCATCCTGCGCGACGCGCACAAGGTCCGCCGCATTTACAAGGAGATCAGCGGTGCGGAGCGGCCCGATACCTGGTTCCCGTTCCAGGTCATCTGCGAGAAATGCGG
>JACRKA010000142.1 GCA_016219905.1 Verrucomicrobiota bacterium | reverse complement strand
GTTGTCGCTGCCTCGCCTGCGCCGCGGCGATAACAAGTTCGTTTACACGGACAAGCAAGACGGGCCGCATGAGATCACGATCACGCAGGAGTGGCGCGAGTGCGACACGCTGAAGCCGCCATTGCCACCCGCGACGCCGGAGTATCCCGCAGCCGGCGCGACGATCCGCGACTCGATGGTGACGTTCAAGTGGCCCGCTACCGACGGCGCGCGGGCGTGGCACATCCAGGTCAGCCAGCGCGAGGATTTCCGCATCCCGTATCGGCCGAGCTACGACGTCGTCATCCGCGAGCGGCAGTGGTGTGTGCCCTACACCGGCATGTTTGCGCCGGATACGACTTATCACTGGCGCGTGCGCGCCCGTGACAAACGCGGCATCTGGAGCGAATGGAGTCCGGCGTGGACGTTCCGCTGGGAAGGCCCACGCACGCCGCTCAACGTGCGCGCCGAGTCGCGCGACGGCGGCATTGTATTGCGATGGGAACCGAACCCGCGTGGCACAAAGCCGGCGGCCTACGATGTCTATGGCTCGGACGAGAAAGGCTTCTCTGTCCACAAAGACGCCTACGCTTCCTACGCGCGCGGCAAAGTGCCCGCGAATCTCCTCGGCCGCACCACCGGCACAGAGATGCTTGTCGTCTCGCCGGCGCCGATCCACGCGAACATGAACAAGTGCTTTTACCGCGTCGTGGCGGTGGACGCGAACGGCACCGAGAGCATCTGCTCCGATTACGCCGAGATGCCGCATCCGCATCTCTGGAGCAAGCCGCCCGCGACGGCAAAAACCAGCACGCCATTCTCGTATCAACCCGGTGTCATCCGCTCGCTCGGCGACGCGCAGCATCGCGACGAACCGAAGGGCAACGGGTTCTGGGAGACCGAGGAACTCACGTTCGCGCTGCGCAAGGCCCCCGCGTGGCTGAAGCTCGACGCGAAGACCGGCGCGCTGAGCGGCACGCCCGACGCGCCCGGCAACTGCCGCATCGAACTCGAAGTCCGCACACAGTTCAGCGGCGCGGTGGCGCAGGAGTTTGATTTGGCCGTAAGGTAGTCATCACGCTCCGCGTGATGGTCCCTCATCACGATGCCGTCACGCGGAGCGTGACGACCACCATGGCGGCCGACGCGCCGGAAGATTTCCTCTAAGAAACTCCCCGCTCATGCGTAGTGGTTGGTGAAGGGCGCGCTTGCCCGAGGTGTTGCAGGCCGCCCGACGCCAACGGAGCACAACCCGATGAGCACAGCCGCCAGTCTCCCTGCATGGTTGGCCTGCGCGACCGCCTCGTGCCGCGCATTGCCGTTTTACTTTGTCGCCATTCTGTTGCACTTGCTGTTCGCGCTTCTATTCGGCACCTACCCCTTTGCGGCGCCCGCTTCCTCTGCGCACATCCTCAGCTTCGACGCGGTCAAGTTCACCCCTGATTCGCCGGCGGATGTGCCGCCGCCGCCCGCGCGCCCGATGAACACACCCGCACCGCCGGAGCTTGGCCAACAACGGAGCGTTGGCGCGGCGCCGCCAATTGTCGCCCCTATCGTCAGCGACCTGGTTGCCCCTTTGCCAGAAGTCATCCCTGGCCATCGGCCGCATTCCGTCGAGCCACGACTGGAAGCCCCGCCGGCACCACACAATCTCAGAACACTTCCGGAAACCTACCGGTTTCGCACAACTGAACAGACGCGGTGGGAAGCGATCAGGAAGGGCATGGGCAGCGAGCGCGGGGAAGGCGCGGTGCAGCGAGCGCTGGGCTGGCTTCGCGCCAACCAGAATGCCGATGGCTCCTGGGGCGGACATTACAAATGTGCCATGACCGGATTGGCGCTGTTGACCCTGCTGGCCCACGGCGAGACGCAAGCGGGCGGGGAATTCGGAGAAACCGTGCGCCACGGCGCGCAGTGGCTGCTGGAGATAGGACACAAGAACAAGGGCCGGATGGCCGTCGAGCACGTCGAGTATCAGCACGCCATCGCCGCCTACGCGCTGGCCGAGGATTACGCGATGACGCAGAACGCGGACATCCTCAGCGCGGTTGAGAAGGCCGTCGCGGTCATCGTGAGCGGGCAGGCGCCCAACGGCTCGTGGGATTACGGCTACAACAACCGCGGGCGCGAGGACCCCAAACGCCCCGGCGGCGATCTGTCGGTCAGCGGCTGGAACATCCAGGCGCTGAAGGCCGCGAAGAACGCCGGCGTGAACGTGGCCGGGTTGGATGCCGCGATGCGGCGGGCGACGGGTTTCGTGCAGTCGCTTTACGACGAGAAGTCGCGCCGCTTCGGCTATGCCACACGGGGCGGCGGCAGCGATGCGCTGGCCGGCGTGGGAATCCTCTCGATGCTGTTCCTGGATGCGGCCGGCTCACGCGAGGTGCGCGGCGCGCTCGGCACCGCGCGCCAGTTCCGGTGCCGTTGGGCCGAGGGCAGCGAAGCCTCCAGCTACGCGTGGTATTACATCACCCAGGGCATGTTCCAGTGCGGCCGCGCCCACTGGGCGTCCTGGAACCGCGAATTCCGCGACGAGATCATCAAGCACCAGGCGGCGGACGGCCATTGGCCGCCTCCCGGCAATGCACAAGGTCCCTGGCGGCAGGTGAGTGATCCGCGGGATGCGCAGGTCTATCACACGACACTCCTGTGCATGATGCTGGAGGTCTATTACCGGTTCCTGCCCACGTTTCGATGATGCGCGGCTGCGGGCTAAAGCGGTGTCGGGCGTTCTCTCTCCACGTTTCGTGATTGTCCCACCAACTGGCGCGGCGTAGCCTGCGGCTTGTTCGGAATGAGGATGAACCGCTTAGCCGGAACGATGCAGTTGATTTGGGGGAGCGCACGCGCCCTCGCGTGCAGCCACCGGCGCCTCGCCGATGGCCTGCTGTTGTTGCAAGCCACACCGTCAGGTTCGCCGCCGCTGGCACCAGAAAGTGTACGG
>JACRKA010000141.1 GCA_016219905.1 Verrucomicrobiota bacterium | reverse complement strand
GTTGGCGCCGGCGTCAATGACCAGCACGCGGCATCCCGGAATGACGGTGTAGCCGAAGGCCGCCGCGTTCGGGTTGTTGCCGGGCAACACGGAGCTGTCGTAGTTCAAGATCGGCGCGCTGGCGGTGATGTCGAGCGCCGGCGGAATCTCCGCGCGCACGTTGCTGAAGCACATCAAGCTGGTGAGCAGCGCTGCTGCCACGCGATGGCCATGAAACAACAACCGGATGTTTGCGGATGGCTGTCTCATGGCAGCAACTGCGAGAGGTTGTAGGGCAGCGGGTTGGTCCAGGTGAAGTCGCCCGCCGGCCGGTTCAGGCGTTTGATCAGGAAGGCTTCACCGGGGGTGAGCTGGCGCGTGGCCGCGCTGCCGTCGGCATTCCGCCACGTGGTGCCTGCGGCGTCATACCAGATGGTCGTATCGAACGCCTGTTGCACCGGGTTGAAGAACAGCAGCGAGTCCGATTCGGCGAGGCTGCTGCCGCCGATGAACCCGCTGGCCACCAGCGCGCTGTTGGTCAACGGCACGGACACCGGGAAGGTGGAGCCGGCGAGCGTGTAGCCGTTGTTGCGGACCACTTGCGTCTGCGAGTTCAGCGCGATGGAGCCGGTCAGGAAGATGTCCTGGTTGGTCTGGCCTTGGCGAAGGGTGATGATGAAGCCCTTGGCGGGATCAAGCGTGAGAGCGTTTGCGTCGGCAAACGACCGGGCTGCGCGCCAGCCGGGAAAGTTGGTGTTGGTGGAGAGCCACGAGCGGTTGGTCAGCGTCTGGGTGCTCTGGCCCCAGAAATCCACCGCGGAGGCTGTGGACTCGGTCGCGCCCGCGGGCAACACGCTTCCCAAAACTCCGGCCACGGTGTTGCTGGCGGGCAGCAACGACAGCGCCACGAGATTGCGCCCCACACGCAACGTCACGAACTGATAGCCGACGACGTCGGAACTGGCATTGGTTGCCTGGGCGAGAGACTGGGGAACGAAATCGAGCCACGCGGCAGAGGCACACGCAGCAAACAGGAGTAATCGGCTCACGAATTGCTTTACAAGAAACCGCGTCATGTGCCTTTGGTTGATGGCCGTAGAGAACCACATGCGTAATGTCTTGTCAAGCTGGCACTTTTAGGTTGCGCAAGGTGGATGGCTGATGGATAGTAGCGCCAACGCAAGCCATTCATGACGACGCGTTTTTTTGTGCGAGAAAAAAAGACTCCGAAAGTCCTGTGCTCTTGAACCGGCCGCAAATCATCCGTGACCGCTTGGGCCGACGCGACGTTGGCCTGCGCACATCCTCCAGCGCCGTCATCGCCTTCCTGCTCGCCGGGCTGTTTGCCGGGAGCGCAATGGCGGGGACGGATTTCAACGGCAACGGGATGAGCGACGTCTGGGAACTTGTCCATGCCGCGCAGGCGCTGAATCCCAACGACGACACCGACGGTGACGGGAAGACGAATTTGCAGGAGAGCATCGCAGGCACGAATCCGTTTGATCCGCAGTCGGTGTTGAAGATCACGCGGCTGGAGCGTTCAGGCAGCAACGTCACCGTCGGCTGGCCGAGCGAAATCGGGAAACGCTATCAACCGCAAAGCCGCACCGATCCGGTGGCTGGCGTCTGGCTGGGCGAAGGCGCATCACAGGCGGGCACCGGCGGCGAGTTGACGGTCGTCGTGCCGGCGACCGGCGCATCGAAGTTGTTCCGCGTCGTGGTGAGCGACGTGGACACCGACGGCGACGGTGTCAGCGATTGGGACGAAGAACACGCCGGCTTCAGCCCCAGCACACGCTACACGAGCGGCACGTCCACGGACGACCACACGGCGATGCAGAATGCCTTCAGCGCGACCAACGTCGTCACCGTCACCGCGTCCGTGCCGTTCGCCTCCGAGGACGGGCCGACGCCGGGCACGTTCCTGATCCAGCGCGCCGGCAAACTGGACGCGATCACGGTCGGCTACTCGGCCAGCGGCTCGGCCACCGGCGGTGTGGACTACGTCGCGCTGCCCGGCTCGGTGACGCTGCCGATCGGCGTGAACTCAGCCGAGGTCAACGTGACGCCGATCACCAACGCGCTCTTGCAGCCGTCGCGGCTGGTGACGCTGTCACTCAACGCCGGGGCGGGCTACACGCTGGGCAGCCCGGCCAACGCCAGCGTCGCCATCAAGGATTCGAGCGCGACGTCGGGCACGGGACTGCTTGCCAACTACTACGACAACTCCAGTTCCACTTACACCAACGCCTCCAACTTCTCCGGCCTGAAGCTCACGCGGGTGGACCCGGTGATTGATTTCAACTGGGGCCAGGGCCGGCCCTACACGCAGGTGACCAACGATTATTTCTCCGCGCGGTGGGACAGCCTGCTGATGATCGCGACCAACGGCGATTACAGCTTCGACCTGCAAGCCGACGACGGCGCCCGGTTGTATCTGGACAGCCAGTTGATCATTGATAACTGGCCGGCCCCGAACACCAACCAGGTGCAGAGCCTGCCCCAGACTTTGCTGGCGGGCAGCAACTACCCGTTGCGCGTCGAGTTCTACGAGACGACCAACAACGCGATGGTCCGGCTGCGTTGGAAGCAGCCGAACGCGGCCAACTTCACCAGCATCGCCACCAACAACATCCTGAACCCCAACCTCCCCGGGACGAACCGCTGGGCCGCGTCCTACTTCAACAACACCAACCTCACCGGCTCGCCCATCCTCACCACCAACACCGAGTCCGCCGTCTCCTACGACTGGATCACCGGCGCGCCGATCCCGACGATGGGCGTGGACTCCTTCTCCATCCGCTGGACCGGCCAGGTGCAGCCGCAGTATTCCGAGACCTACACGTTCGTCACGCGCACCGATGACGGCGTGAAGCTGTGGGTCAACGGCAACCTGGTCATTGACAAGTGGGTGACCCAGGGCGCGACCGACTGGACGGCCGATGTGGATCTCGTGGCGGGCGTCCGCTACGACATCCGGATGGAGTATTTCGAAAGCTCCAGCAGCACCTTCGCGCAGCTCGCGTGGCTCAGCGACAGCCAGGTCAAGGAAGTCATCCCGATGGCGCGCCTGTATCCGACCAACACCGGTCCCGCAGCGGTGACCAGCCCCGTGACGGCCGTCGGTTTGGTGGCCGGGCCGTTCAGCTACACCGTGACCGGCAACGGGACCAACCTCGGTTTCACGGCGACCAACTTGCCGTCGGGGCTGGTGTTCAATCCGGTCACCCGCGTGTTGAGCGGGACGCCGAACACGGCGGGCACCTACCAGGTCGTGCTGAGCGCGTCGAATTCCTTCAGCCGCGGCTACTCCGTCCTCGACCTCACCATCCTCGACACGGGCCGCTACGTCACGCGCGAATTCTGGACCAACATCTTCGGCTCGGCGGTCACCAACATCCCCACCACCAACTCGCCCTCCGGCACGGAGACGCTGACCAATCTCGCGACGCAGGTGGACTGGGGCGACAACTACGGCGCGCGCATCCGCGGCTACATCACGCCGCCGGTCACCGGCAACTACTGCTTCTGGATCGCCAGCGATGCGGCGAGCGAGTTCTGGCTCTCCACCGACGACGAGCAGATCAACCGCGTGCGCCGTTGCTCCGTCACCAACGCCGTGCCCGTGCAGACGTGGACCGTCGAGCCGAACCAGTTCTCCTCGCTCGTCGCGCTCACCGCGGGACAGAAGTATTACTTCGAGGCGTTGCACAAGGAAGACACCGGGCTGGACCACTGCGAAGTCGGCTGGTCGAAGCCCGGCGAGTCCACCAACGCGCCGTCGGAGATCGTGCCGGGCTACTCGCTGTCGCCCTACGTGGCGCCGACGATCCAAGCCGGCCAGACGACCCTCTATGTCGCGACGCTGACGCCGCAGGGCGTCGCCAGCTCGGCGGGGTCCGGCTCGGCCGTGCTGCAGGTCAACGCCGATGAGACCCAGGCGACCATCACGCTGAACTACGGCAACCTCACCTCGACCAAGACCAGCATGCACATCCACGACGCCAGCCGCGGCGGTCTGATCCTCTTCGATCTCGACACCGCGCCCGTGGTCAATGGCATCCGCCAGTGGGTCTTCGGGCCGGTGGGCAGCCTGACGGTGGCCGACATTCTCGCCGTCATCAAGTCCGGCAACGCCTACGTCAACGTCCACACCGTCAACTACCCGTCGGGCGAGATCAAAGGCTTCTTCAAGCTGACCGCGGGCACGCAGACCTTCACGCCGCCGCCGGCGCCCGCGCCGTTGCCGGGCGGCACGCCGAGCACGAATGAAGCGGTGCGGTTCCTGATGCAGGCGACGTTCGGGCCGAACACCAACGCGATCACGGAAGTGCAGGCGCTGGGCTACGACGGCTGGATCACGCAGCAGTTCAACACCAACAACACCATCGGGATGTTGAACTGGGTGAACAACTACTACACGACGTTCCCGACCACGGCCACCAACGGCTACCCCACCTTCAACGCGTGGTGGGCGCACGCGATCACCGCGCCGGACCAGCTCCGGATGCGCGTCGCGTTCGCGTTGAGCCAGATCATGGTCGTGTCCATGTATGGCGGGCCGCTGGTGCAGGAGCCGTGGGGCGTGGCGTCGTATTACGACATGCTGGCGGCCAACGCCTTCGGCAACTTCCGGCAGTTGCTGGAGAACATGACGCTCCACCCGGCGATGGGGCTTTACCTCGACATGCTCAAGAACGAGAAGCCCGACCCGGCCAGCGGGAAGAACCCCAACGAGAACTTCGCCCGCGAAATCCTCCAGTTGTTCTCCATCGGCCTGCAGAAGCTCCATCCCGACGGCTCGCTCATGCTCGATTCCAGCGGCCTGCCCATCCCGACCTATGACCAGAACACCGTCATCGGCTTCGCGCACGTCTTCACCGGCTGGGGTTACTACACCACCAACCAGAACTGGAGCGCCACGCGCAACGTCCTCCAGCCCATGACGCTGGTCACCAACCGCCACGATGACCTCAGCACCAAGCTGTTGCTCAACAACGTCGTCCTGCCCGTCGGCCGGGGCGGCGCGCCGGACCTCGCCGCCGCCCTCGACAACATCTTCTACCATCCCAACACCGGCCCGTTCACCTGCCGCCGGCTCATCCAACGGCTGGTCATGGGCAACCCCAGCCCCGGCTACCTCTACCGCGTCGCGAGCGTCTTCGCCGACAACGGCGCCGGCGTCCGCGGCGACATGCAGGCCGTCGTCCGCGCGATCCTCATGGACCCCGAGGCGCGCGGCACCAACTCGGTCAACAACGTCGGCTACGGCCACCTGCGCGAACCCATCCTGCGCGTGACGCACCCCGTGCGCGCGCTGCACGGCTCCTCCGTCAGCGGCTACTACAAGATGACCACCACCGACAGCAACCTCGGCCAGACGCCGCTCAATTCCCCCACGGTCTTCAACTTCTACGAACCGGACTACAGCTTCCCCGGCGAGATCGCCACCGCCGGCCTCTACTCGCCCGAGTTCCAGATCACCTCGGAGACCACGGTGATCCAGGCCGACAACTTCCTGCAGACCGGCGTGTATAACACCAGCGGGTTCAAGAGCGACGTGAAGCTCGACCTGACCACCGAGCAGAACATGGCGACCAATCCCACGGCCTTGGTGGACTACCTGAACAGCGTGCTCTGCGCCGGCAACCTCTCCGCTTCCACGCGCCAGCGCATCATTGACTACGTCACCACGCTACCCAGCTCCACCAGCACCGACAAGCTCAACCGCGCCAAGGCCGCTGTGCAGTTGATCGTCACATCGCCCGAATACTCCGTCCAGAGGTGAGTCCCATGGAACAACCCAGCCCTCTCAACCGCCGCCAGTTCATCCGCCGCGCCTCCGCGTGCGCCGCCATGAGCATGACGGGAATCGCGTCCACGCTTTTCGACCTGCGCCTGATCAACGCCGTGCTCGCCCAGGGCAGTCCCGAGGACTACAAGGCCCTGGTCTGCGTCTTCCTCTCCGGCGGCAACGACGCCAACAACTTCCTGATCCCGCGCACCGGCAGCGATTACACCAGCTACGCCGCCGCGCGCCAGAACCTCGCCCTCTCGCAAGGCTCTCTCCTGGCGCTGAACCCGATTGTCGGCGACGGCCGCGACTATGGCCTGCATCCGAACTGCGCCGGCCTGCAGAACCTTTTCAACACCGGCAAGCTGGCCCTCCTCCGCAACGTCGGCCCGCTCGTCGCGCCCACCACCCGCGCCGCATACGTCGCCGGCTCCGCGCCGAAACCGCTCCAGCTTTTTTCCCACAGCGACCAGGTCATGGAATGGCAGTCCTCCATCTCCGACGTGCCGGCGCGCACCGGCTGGGGCGGCCGTTGCGCCGACCTGCTCTACTCCGTCAATGCCGGCGCGCAGGTCTCCATGTCCATCTCGCTCGCGGGCTTCAACACCTGGGAGGTCGGCAACCTCATCTCCCAATACCAGGTCAGCACCTCCGGCAGCATCGGCCTCACCGGCCTCTCCACCAACCAGGTGCAGGTCATGAAGGACATCCTCGCCTATCCACGCACCAACCTCTACGAGAAGGCGTTCGCCCAGATCTCCCAGACCGCCATCCTGAACAACGAACTGCTCACCTCCGCCCTCAACTCCGCGCCCGCGCTGACCACCGTTTTCCCGACGACCTCGCTCGGCAACCAGATGAAGATGATCGCCCGGCTCATCTCCGCGCGGAGCGCGCTGGGCATGAAACGGCAGATCTTCTTCTGCTCCATCGGCGGCTTTGACACCCACGGCGAACAGCTCGTCACCCAGGGCGGCCTGCTCTCCGACCTCAGCCAGTCCGTCAGCGCGTTCTACAACGCCACCGTCGAGCTGGGCATCCCCGACAAGATCACCACCTTCTCCGGGTCCGACTTCAGCCGCACCTATCCCACCAACGGCATCGGCTCCGACCACGGCTGGGGCAGCCACCAGTTCATCCTCGGCGGCTCCGTGCTGGGCCAGACTATGTTCGGCACCTTCCCGACGCTGGCCGTCAACGGCCCCGACGACACCAGCACCGGCCGTTGGATCCCGACCACCTCCGTGGACGAATACGCCGCCACGCTCGCGCGCTGGTTCGGCGTCAGCGAGACCAACCTCGACGTCGTCTTCCCCAGCCTCTACCGCTTCGCCCACCGCGACCTCGGCTTCATGCTGTGAGGCCGCGGGATGTGTGTTGCCGAATGTGGGAGGGGCCTCAGTGCCCCGACTGTTCTGGAAAATGACGCCCCTCTTGGTCGGGGCGCTGAGGCCCCTCCCACATTCAACGGCTTCAAGGCGCCGCCTGATAAACGACCCGCCGCAGCCAGCCCGCGTCGAAGCCGACAGCGTTCGCGCCGTTCTTCGCGTAGGTCCAGCGCAACCGATGCGTGCCGGAGGGGATGTTGAAGGTCAGCGGCTGCCAGCCCGCTTCGCCGGAGATGCGGCCGGGCTGATCCACGCCGTCCACTGAGAACGTCAGAAAATCCGCGTCGAGTTCGGATGAGACCTTCCACTCGAACGCAAGCGTGCCGGGGCCGGTCACGGTTGTCTCCACCCACGACACTTGCAGGTCGCCGATGCTGCCGCTCCACGCCGCCGTCGAGCCGTCCGGCGCGATGGTCGGCGCCCACCGCTCGTCGCCGTTGGTGTCCCACGCCAGTTCGGGCGCGCCCAACGCCTCGCCAAGTGACGAAGCAGGCATAGCAAAGGTTGGAGTGGTGGAGAATTGGAGTGGTGGAGTGGTGGGATTGAAGTCGCCCGCCGGGACGTTGTGCGAGAGCATGTTCTTGGCCACCTGCATGTCGCCCACCGAAATGGTGCCGCTGAGGTTCAGGTCGCAGAGGTAGTTGGTCGAGGTCAGCGCTTGCGACAGCTTATTCTTCGTGGCCTGCATGTCGCCGACGCTGACTGAGCCGCTTTGGGTCGCGTCGCCGTAGAGAACCCGGATGACCACCGCGTTGGTGCCCTCCAACGGATTCCCGGCGAGGTCAGCGAGGCCGTTGAGCGCCACCGTGACTCTCGCCTGGTCCACCACGTTGGTCAGGTTCAACGTCAGGTTGCTGCTGACGATGCTCGCGCTCACGAACGTCGCGTTGGTCAGCGTGAACTCGCTCGCGTCCAACGTGCCGTCCGTGGCTGCCATGCCCTTGTTGAACGTGAACAGCACCTCCGTCGGCCCATACCGCCGCGGCTCGATGGTCCCGCTGAGGGCCGGGTTGAGGTTCAGGTTCAGGTCGAACGTCCCTGCCGCCAAGTGCACCTTGCGCGAGGCCGCCGCCAGCAAGACCGGCGTCAGCTCGTAAGCGCCGTTGGTCAGAGTCGTTTCGTTGAAACCAACCGCGACAAGCTGGTCGGCCGGCTTGATCCAGCCCGTCACGTCGTTGTAGCTGACCGTGTGCGCGCCCATCAGCAGGCCGCCGACGGTATCGCCGCTGTTCTGCCATGCGCCGGCGTCCACCTGCCACTGTGCGCCCGCACCGCTGGCCGCTGCCGGTGCGATGGTCACCTGCAACGAGCCGGTCATCGCGTCGGCTTCGATCTCGCCGGCGGTGTAGAGCGCGCTGAGGTCCCAATAC
>JACRKA010000140.1 GCA_016219905.1 Verrucomicrobiota bacterium | reverse complement strand
CTCCGGTAACATCACCCGCTTACCTCCGCCAATGAGAGTCAGTCGGTCCATTTTCACTTCGTAGCCCAAAACCTCGCCTTCGCATAGGACACGGTAATGAACGTTGATGTAAATACTGCCGAGGCATGCTCTTAGTTTTCGAGCCAGGACCTCAACCTCATGCCTTGCGTCTTTCATCAGGCCCTTGCTTTTTTTCAAATCCGCGACGATCTCCTCGATGAGTATCGGCGGGGCATTCACGCAGAAGGTGGAGGCGAGCGAGTTGATTTCCTCCCGTCCAAGAGACTGCAACGCACATTTATCGAGGAGAATCGTAGGTCCCATTGAAGTCTCGTTTTGTGGCACTCCTATACCGGGTTTGTGCCACCTGCTCAACCCTCATTGAGTTCGGTTGAGTCTGCGGAACATAGAACAGCAGCTTGAAGCGCGCTGAGGATTCGGTGAGTAAATTCAGTTCCCTGGAGTCTATGGCCCAGCCACACTCGGCTGGGTAGCGTGCTTTGAGGAGGCCAACGCCTACACGTGCCAATTCTACGCCACTACTCCCGCATCTTCAGCGCGGCGACCATGTAGTCGCGGTTCATCCGGGAGATGAAGCTGATGGGGATGCCTTTGGGGCAGACGGCTTCGCAGGAGCCGGTGACGCTGCATCCGCCGAAGCCTTCGGCGTCCATCGCCTGGATCATCGCGAGAGCGCGGCGATCTTTCTCCGGCTTGCCGTGGGGCAGGAGGTTGAGATGGGCGATCTTGGCGGCGACGAAGAGGGAGGCGGAGGCGTTCTTGCAGGAGGCGACGCACGCGCCGCAGCCGATGCACGCGGCGGCGTCCATGGAGAGGTCGCTGGCGTGTTTCGGGACGGGGATGGAGTTGGCCTCGGGCGCGGCGCCGGTGTTGACGGAGATGAAGCCGCCAGCCTGGATGATTCGGTCGAAGGCGGTGCGGTCCACGACGAGGTCTTTGATGAGGGGGAAGGCCTTGGCGCGGAACGGCTCGACGGTGATGGTGTCGCCGTCCTTGAAGCTGCGCATGTAGGTCTGGCAGGTGGTGACCCGCGATTCGGGGCCGTGGGCTTCGCCGTTGATGACGCACGAGCAGGTGCCGCAGATGCCCTCGCGGCAATCGCTGTCGAAGTGGACCGGTTCCTCGCCCTTCTTGACGAGGCCCTCGTTCAGCACGTCGAGCATCTCGAGGAAGGACATGTCGGGGTTGGCGCCTTCGACGGGATACTCGACGAAGCGGCCGGCGCTCTGCGCTTTCTTCTGGCGCCACACGCGGACGGTGATCTTCATGGCAAATTGAACTCCGGAATGTAGCCGCCGATGTGAGGAGGCGGAATGATACGGCCATCGAAAGCGAACCGCCTCCTTACGTCGGCGGCTACGTGAGGCGACGTCATCACTTGTAACTCCTTTGGGCCATGTGGGCTTCCTCGTAAACCAACGGCTCCTTGTGGAGCTGCGGCGGTTTGCCCGCGCCGGTGAATTCCCACGCGGCGACATAGGCGTAGTCGGTGTCGTTGCGCAGGCACTCACCCTCCGGCGTCTGGAATTCGGTGCGGAGATGGCAGCCGCAGGATTCGCGCCGCTCCAGCGCGTCGAGGCACAGCAGCTCGCCGAGTTCGAGGAAGTCGGCGACGCGGCCGGCGCGTTCGAGAGCCATGTTGAGGTCGGCGTGCGAGCCGGGCACGATGACGTTCTGCCAGAACTCCTCGCGCAGCGCGGCGATCGCCTGCATCGCCTTCTTGAGACCGGCTTCCTCGCGGGCCATGCCGCAGTTGTCCCAGAGAATCCTGCCAAGCTGCTTGTGGAACTCGACGGGCGTGCGTTTGCCGCGGATGGAAAGCAGTTTGTTCAGGCGCGCAGCGGTCTCGGTCTCGGCCAGCTTCGCTTCCGGCACGTCGGCGGCGGGACGCTTGACCTCGTTGCGGGCGAGGTAGTCGCCGATGGTGTAGGGCAGGACGAAGTAGCCGTCGGCGAGGCCCTGCATGAGCGCGCTCGCGCCGAGCCGGTTCGCGCCGTGGTCGGAGAAGTTCGCCTCGCCGATCACGAACAGGCCCGGCAGGTTGCTCATGAGGTTGTAGTCCACCCAGAGGCCGCCCATCGCGTAGTGGATCGCCGGGTAGATGCGCATCGGCGTCTTGTAGGCGTTCTCGATGGTGATCTCGTGATACATGTCGAACAAGTTGGCGTAACGCTCGCGGATGACCGGCTCGCCGAGGCGTTTGATCGCGTCGCGGAAGTCGAGGAACACGCCGAGGCCGCCGGGGCCGACGCCGCGGCCTTCGTCGCACACGCGCTTGGCGGCGCGGCTGGCGATGTCGCGCGGGACGAGATTGCCGTAGGCCGGATAGATGCGCTCGAGGTAATAGTCGCGGTCGCTGTCGGGAATCTGCTCGGGCGACCGCTTGTCGCCGGCGTTCTTCGGCACCCAGACGCGGCCGTCGTTGCGCAGCGACTCGGACATAAGCGTGAGCTTGCTCTGGTAATCGCCCGAGACCGGGATGCACGTCGGGTGGATCTGCGTGAAGCACGGGTTGGCGAAGAGCGCGCCTTTGCGGTGCGCGCGCCACGAGGCGGTGACGTTGGAAGCGACGCCCGACGTGGAGAGGTAGAACGCGTTGGAGTAGCCGCCGGTGGCGAGCACGACCGCGTCGGCCGTGACGGTGGAGATCTTGCCGCTGATGAGATCGCGGACGACGATGCCCTTGGCGTGGTTGTTGACGAGGACCAGTTCCAGCATCTCGTGGCGCGGGAAGATTTTCACCGTGCCGGCGCTGACCTGGCACATCAGCGCCTGATACGCGCCGAGCAGCAGTTGCTGGCCGGTCTGGCCACGCGCGTAGAACGTGCGCGAGACCTGCGCGCCGCCGAACGAGCGCGTGGCGAGGTAGCCGCTGTATTCGCGCGCGAACGGCACGCCCTGCGCGGTGGCCTGGTCAATCACGTTGAGGCTGACTTCCGCGAGGCGATGGACGTTGGCCTCGCGCGCGCGGAAATCGCCGCCCTTGATGGTGTCGTAGAAGAGCCGATGGACGCTGTCGCCGTCGTTGCGGTAGTTCTTGGCGGCGTTGATGCCGCCCTGCGCGGCGACGCTGTGGGCGCGGCGCGGGCTGTCCTGGAGGCAGAACGCCTTGACGTTGTAGCCCAGCTCGCCGAGCGAGGCGGCGGCCGACGCGCCGGCGAGGCCCGTGCCGACGACGATGATGTCGTATTTGCGTTTGTTGGCCGGGCTGACGAGACGGATCTCGTTCTTGTAATTCGTCCACTTCTGGGCGAGCGGTCCGGAGGGAATCTTCGCGTCGAGTTTCATGTTCACCTGACCACTTGCAGCACGACCGCCACCGGCACGGAGGCGAAACCGAGGAACAGGATCCACGCGACCACGATGGCGGTGCGATCAATGCACGCCGCGTAGTTCTCCAACCGCAGGCCGAGCGTCTCGCACAGCGCCCGCACGCCGTGGCTGAGGTGGAAGCCGAGCAGCCCGACGCCGAGCACGTAGAAGCCGGCGGCCCACGGGTTCGCGAACCCGGCGAGGATAATCCGATACACATCGTGTCGGCCGTGGGCGTCCTTGAGCGCCATGAATTCGGGGTTGGTCGTGCCGGTGGTGAAATGGAGGATGTGATAGACGATGAAGCAGAGGATGATGGAGCCGCTGATGAACATCGTGCGCGAGACGAGGCTGGCGCCGACAATCTTCTTCACGTCGTAGGCGACGCCGCGCTTGGAACGGTTCTCCAGCGTGAGGCTGGCACCGGTGAAGATGTGTAGCACGACGCACACGGCGAGGATGATGCGCGTGGGCCAGAGCAGCTCGGCGTTGGTCTGGAGGAACTCGGCGTAGTGGTTGATCGCGTCGCGGCCGAGGAAGACCTGCAGGTTGCCGATCATGTGGACGACCACGAACGCGAACAGCACCGTGCCCGTGATGCCCATCACGAGCTTCTTCCCCACCGATGATGTCACGAGCTTCCAGAAACTGTTCATGCAAAGTCAGCCGGTTCGATGTCGCAAAAGGTAGGGTAGATACTGCGATTCACTCGCGGCGTCAAGCCACTCCACTGGATGGCTTTCTCCAACCCGCGGCGGGCGGTCTTGAGGCCGGTTTTGAGGATTGCATCGCCCGTCCGATGCGCTACAGTCGCCGCGACCCGGAGGTCCAACATGAAACCATCCATGCGCATCACCCTCGCATTCTTCACCGCAGCCATCACCACCGCCCTCGTCGCCATTGCCCAGAATCCCCCGCCGCCCGTGCCTGGCTTGCCGCCGACTTTCTTCAGCAAATACAGCGGCATCAAGTTCGTCCTCATCCCGGCCGGCAACTTCACCATGGGCAGCGACCACGGCGATCCGGACGAACTGCCCGTCCATGAGGAGCACATCACCAAGCCCTTCTACATGAGCGTCACCGAGGTCACGCAGGAGCAATGGGACAAGGTCATGGGCCGGAAGATGCCCGACCGCAGCTTCCACAAGGAAAAGGGCAAACCCAACCTCCCCGCCGAGAACGTCAGCATCGGCAAATGCCGCGCCTTCTGCGAGGAACTCAGCAAGGCCGAGAACCGCAAGTGCCGCCTGCCCACCGAGGCCGAGTGGGAATTCGCCTGCCGCGCCGGCACCACCGGCGACTATTCCTGCGGCAACAGCGCCACCGAGCTGGCCGAGGCCGGCTGGTTCATGGAGAACAGCGGCGGCTCCACCCATGAAGTCGGCGTCCGCAAGCCCAACCCGTGGGGCCTTCACGACATGCACGGCAACGTCTGGGAATACTGCGACACCTACTACTTCGACCGCTACGACATCAAGCTCAACAACTCCCTCCGCATGTCCGTCCGCGGCGGCGCCTACAGCAGCCGCGCCGACGAATGCCGCTCCGCCAACCGCTGGACCCAGAGCAACACCGCCCAGCGCAAGGAAGTCGGCTTCCGCGTCGTCATCGAAGCCCCCGCGCAGTGACACGCTAAGCCGCATATTTCGCACGTTACACGAAACGTAGTCAGTCTGTAGGCGCCGACGTAAGGAGGCGCAGCGATTGAAAGGTGATAGAATTGAGCGTGATCGGGCCGTTGCGACGTTTCATGCTCGGCACAAGCGCAATCCGGTCACTCCGCCTCCTTACGTCGGCGCCTACGACGCGTGAGGCAGTCATGCGAACCACGCTTTACTGGATAGACGGGCCGTGGCAAGGCCGGCTCGCCATCGCACCGCGCCCCCGCGGTGGCGACTGGCTCGAAGACGAAGTGCGGGCCTGGCGCGAGGCGGGGTTGGAGGTGGTCGTGTCCCTGCTGACGCCGGACGAAGTCGTTGATTTCGATCTTCCCCGGCAAGCCCAATCCTGTCGCAGCCACGGCGTCGAATTCATCTCCTTCCCCATTCCGGACCGGGGAACCCCCGCGTCAAGCGACGCCGTATCGGCGCTGGTGCACGATTTGGCGCGGGCCTTGGCGGCAGGCAAAGGAGTGGGCTTGCATTGTCGTCAAGGGATTGGCCGATCCGCCTTGCTGGCGGCGTGCCTGTTGGCGGCCTCCGGTCTGGACGCCGACGCCGCTTTCCGGCGGATACGCGCCGCACGCGGCTGCCCCGTTCCGGACACGGTCGAGCAACAGGAATGGGTCAAGGCGTTCGCCGCGCAGCCAGCGGCTGTCAGAGAAGCCACGTTGCCGTGGAGAGCAAACTCCAAGCGGCGCGGCTGAAGGTTGCTTGATCCCCTTGCCCTCGCTTGCACGCCCCGCGCGCGTGGTCTAGCTTCCGCTCGTTTCGAGGACTCACCATGAAATACCTGTTCTTGCCGTTCTCGCTGTTCGCCAGCGCCGCGTTCGCCGGCACACCCCCCAACGTGGGCGACAAGGCGCCGGACTTCACCGCAGCCACCCATACCGGCCAAGTCAAGCCCGCCGACTTCCTCGGCAAGAAGCACATCATCCTGTTCTTCTACCCGAAGGACTTCACCGGCGGGTGAACGGCCGAGGTCTGCGCCGCGCGCGATGACTTCGAGGGTCTGACCCAACTCGATGCCATCGTCTTCGGCGTCAGCTACGACTCGGTCGAGTCGCACAAGAAGTTCGCGGAGCAACACAAACTGCCCTTCGGCCTGATCGCCGACACCGACCACAAGGTCAGCGAAGCCTACGGCGTCGCGAAAGAGAACGTCTGCTCCCGCGCGACCTTCATCATCGGCAAGTCTGGCAAGGTCGCCTGGCGGAACCTCACGGTGAAACCGAAGGAAGCCGTCGCGGAGGTCCGCGCCGCGCTGGAGCAGTTGAAGAAATAAACGGCCGATTCATCGCGCCGGCCGGTAGATGTGCACCGGCGAGCCGAACACCGACTCCGCCGCCTCGCCGATCGCCTCCGCAAACGTCGGGTGCGCGTAAATCGCGTGCGCCAATTGCTCCGCTGTAGCGCCCAGCGTCACCGCCACCGTGATCGTTGCGATCAATTCGCCCGCGCCGTGGCCGAACACCTGGCCGCCGACCAGCCGATGTGTGTCAGCGTCCGCGACGAGCTTCACGAAACCCTCCGCCTCGCCGCTGGCCTGCGCGCGGCCCAGCGCCGCGAAGGGGAACCGCCCGATGCGGACCGCGCGGCCCTGAGCCTGTGCCTCGGCCTCCGTCAGGCCGACGCTGGCGACCTCCGGATGGGTGAAGACGACGGCTGGCACGGCCGCGTAGTCCATCGTTGCATTGCCGCCGAGCGCGTTCTCCACCGCCACGCGCGCCTGCGCGCTCGCCACATGCGCCAACGCCAGCCGGCCCACGATGTCGCCGATGGCGTAGATGCCGGGCGCGGTCGTCTCCATCCGCTCGTTGACCTCGACGTGGCCGCGCACGCTGAGTTTCGCGCCGGCAGCCTCGCAGCCCAGCCCGCCCGTTTCCGGCACGCGGCCCACGGCGACCAGCACGCGGTCGAAGCTCGCATCGAAGCCCTCGATCTTCACGCCGGTCTGGACCTCGATGCCGGCCTTGCGGAAACTTTTCGCGAGCGCCTCGCTGAGTTCGGCATCCATGCCCGGCAGCAGCCGGTCCATCGCTTCCATCACCGTCACCTCGTTGCCCAACGCACGGAACACGCTCGCGAATTCGCAGCCGATGTAGCCGCCGCCGACCACGAGCAGTTTCTTAGGCGGTTCGGCCAGCCGCAGCGCGTGGTTGCTGTTGAGGACGCGCTCACCGTCCACGGGCGGCAGTCCCGCCGGCGATGGCGCAGGCCGCGAACCGGTCGCAAGGATGATGTGCCGCGCTTCGAGCGTCTGTTCGCCGACCTGCACGCGCGTGCCGCCGGCCAGCGTCGCGCGGCCCTCGATGACCGTGACGCCGTTTTTGCGGAGCAGGAACTCAAGGCCCTTGGCCATGCTGCTGACGACCTTGCGCCGGCGGCGGCTCATGCCGTCGAGTTGCAGCCGCGTTTCGCCAGGCACGTCGAGGCCGAACTCGGCGGCGCGCTGGACCTTCGCGAACAGTTCGGTGCAGGTCAGCAGCGTCTTGGTCGGGATGCAGCCGAGGTGCAGGCAGGTGCCGCCCGGCGCGGCGTCGGCCATCAGCGCCACGCGCGCGCCGCGCTGGGCCGCGCGGATGGCGGCCGTGTAGCCGCCGGGGCCGGCGCCGATGACGATGAGATCGAACGCTTGTTCGGACATACGGCAGGCAGGTTAAGAACACGCGCCGGAGCCAGCGAGCAAATTCTCGGCGCTCAGATCGGCCTGGCGTAATCCGCGAGTGAATAGACCGCGGAGAAGCCGAGCCGCTCGTAGGTCTGCACCGCCGAGATGCGGAAGGACTCGGTGGGCAGCCAGCAGTCCGGCCAGCCGTCGCGCTGGTGCTGGTGCAGGCAGGCCAGCGACAGCGCCTCGCCGAGCCGCCGGCCGCGATGCGCAGCGAGCACGCCGACCCAGTGCAGGCTCGCGACGGCTTGGTTGTCCTCCATCCGCATCCAGGCCATCGCCATGCCGACGGGCTTGCCGTCAGGCGCGAGGGCGAACCACAACCGCTCCGGTTTCCAGTTCGGCGACGAGAGGAATTCATCCCGCAAATCCCGCAGGGTCATGGGCGGGACGCCGCTGCGCGGGTCGTCGGCGAAAATCCGGTGGAACAATTCCATCCACACCGCCTCGTCGCCGCCGCGATAGTGGCGCAGTGTGTAACCTGCGGGCAACTCGACCGGCGGGAGGTTCTCCAGGTTCGGGCGGCGCATCCGCAGCTTGATGACGCCGCGCGGCTCGAAGCCGTGGCGGGCCATGAATCCCAGCGCCGGGACGTTGCGGCTGTCGAGGACGCCCGTCCGCAGTTCCTTCGCGCCGGCCGATGTTGCCGCGGCCAGGACCTCCGCCAGCAACGCGCTGCCGACGCCCTGCCGTCGCATCCGAGGAACCACGGCCAGCGACTGCAACGCCCACACCTCCCCCGTGCCCGAGGGGCCGGCCACGGCGAAGCCCACGGGCACCCGGTCCTCCTCCGCGTCAATCGCCACGGCGGCCTGCCGCAACTCCACCAAGTCCTCGTCTGACGGCGTCCAGATGCCGCGCGCGTCGGCGTTGGCCGCAGCGACCAGCGCGAGCAACTCGCTGTCTGGCAGATGAGAGAGCGACCGGATGTCCATAAACAGCAGTTCCCGCTGACCAGATGACTCTTTACATCAATTACACCGGATGCTAGAGGCGTTCAACACCAGAGGTGCCCCATGGCCGAACCGCTGACTCCGCAGCAGACCGACGCGATCATTGACGCCCTTTACGGCGGCCGGAAGATCGAGGCGATCAAACTCTACCGCGAAGCCACCGGCGCCGGCCTCGCCGAGTCCAAGGGCTTCGTCGAAAAACTGGAGGCGGAGCTGCGCGCCCAGCATCCCGACAAGTTCAAAACGCCGCCCGGCGGCAAAGGCTGCGCCGTCGGCGCGGGTGTTTTCCTCGCAATCGTGGCGCTCGGCGCCGGCGTGCTCCTCGTCTTTCTCAAGTAGCATGAGTCGCTCGCAACTCACGCCAGCCATCCGCCCCAGCCGAAGACGAGGAAGAGGTAAGACCCGCTGAGCAGCGCGATCGCAGGGAGCCGTTTGCGGAATCCGGCTGGATCCGCCAGCCGCGCTTCGCGGATTGCGAGCAGCAACGCGACAACAATCAGCGTCATCGTGACGGCCGAAAGCACCGGCAGCGACAGCCACGCCGCGGGCTGCGGCATCGCCTTCGCGTTCATCTGGAGCGCGGTGTTCACGCCCGTCGGCTCGCGCAGCGCGTGGGGCAGGAAGCCGGCCCACGAGGTGAACTTCTCCAAACCTTTCGACATGTGGCCCGCCGCGACGACGACCGCCATCGGGAGCGCGAGCCGCCGCCACGCTTCGCCGAACGACGCCGCGCCGCCGGCCGCGCGCGTGACGAGGCCGAGCGCGATCCAGAGCAACAGTGGCACGAGGGCAATGGTCCAAAGTCCCTGAATCCAGCCC
This sequence comes from Verrucomicrobiota bacterium, assembly GCA_016219905.1. Lineage (GTDB taxonomy): Bacteria > Verrucomicrobiota > Verrucomicrobiia > CAIQCK01 > CAIQCK01 > JACRKA01. Next base: position 3,255 of record JACRKA010000140.1, on the reverse strand, counting down.
GCCGCGGCTCCGGCGTTGAGCGCGGCGCTCGCCTGCTTCGGCGCCCAGAGGAACACCGGCTCGGCCGCCTTCCAGACACCGCAGAGTTCAAACGTGACGAAGCCCGACACGACCATGACGAAGAGCGTCAGCGGCCACGACGCCAGCGGCTCGCGCGCATCGGCGGCGCTGAACGGCGCGCGCAACAGCAGTTGCATGTCATCGGGCGCGCCGGCCCGGACGCACTGGCCGCAGACGAGGCAGTCGCGGTTGCTGTTGAGCTTCGGCGGGTTGAGCAGCGACGGGCAGAGGTGCGCGCCGCGATTTGATCCCGCCTCGTGCTGCCCCGCGCGCACGGCGATCATGCCGCCGCGGCCGTAGGCGTTCAGCAGCAGCGACACGGGGCAGAAGCCGCGGCAGAACGCGCGGTCCTTGAACAGCAGCCCGACGATGACGGCGGCGGCGAGCGACGCCCATAGGAAAAGGGAGGTGTAGTGCGGCATCCGGTGGATCTGGATGCCGGGCACGAGCAGTTGCATCAGCGCGAAGAGACAGACCGCGAGGGCGCCTTTGGCGAGCCAGCCGCCGAGCGGCCGTTGGCGGAGGCCGAGATTGCGGCCCGCGCGCTCGGCGAGGCTCGACACCAGTTCCAGCGGACAGACCGTGCACCACGCGCGGCCGAGGAACACCGTCACCCAGATGATCGCAGGCCACCAGAGGCCCCAGATGACCAGGTTCACGATGTTGGTCTTGGCGTAGAGCTTGGCGTTGACGCCCGTCGGCGTCAGGTGGCCCCAGCCGATGACCGCGAGCGTGAGATAGACCGCCAGCACGAGCGATTGGAAGAGCGCCGGAAACCCGCCCCAGAGCACGAGACGGCGGATGGCGGCGATGCGTAAGAGGTTGAATCCGGCAGGGGGCGGTGGAGCGGCGTTGCTCGCACGTTGCATGAGATGTCGGCTCGGTTCACTCGCGCCGGCGGGCGGCATCCCGCCCACGCTGCGTTGCGCGCTCCTCCATAGCGGACGGGGCGTGCTGCGTCAATCCAGCAGTGGCTTCGTTGCGCGCGTCAAGTGGAGTGGCTGTCGCGGCTTGACGCCTGGCAGCATGGGCGCAGGCCTCGCGCCATGCAAGAGATGTCGAGCGCACCGCGGATTCCCGGCGAAGCGATTGGGGAGCGAGCGGAGCGCGATTATCACACGAGCGTATTCTTGAGTTCGTCAGTGAGTTTTTGCCGCGCGCCTGCTAGAAGTGCCGCATGAAGCTTCAAACCATTGCCACCGACAAGGCCCCGAAGGCCGTCGGCCCCTACTCGCAGGCCATCCGCGCCGGCGATTTCCTGTTCTGCGCCGGCCAGATCCCGCTCGATCCCGCCACCGGTATTCTCATCGCCGGCGGCATCAAAGAACAGACCGGACGCGTTCTGGAGAACATCAAGGCCGTCCTCGCCTCGCAGGGACTCGGTCTTGATCGCGTCGTGAAGACCACCGTCTTCATGACCAACCTCGCCGACTTCGCCGCGATGAACGAGGTTTACGCGAAACATTTCTCGACGAACCCGCCCGCCCGCTCGACCGTCCAGGTCGCCGCGCTGCCGAAGGGCGCGCACGTCGAGATCGAAGTCGTCGCAGCGTTCTGACCTGCACTCCAATACTCCAACACTCCATTACTCCATGCCGTTGATCACCTTCACCACCGACTTCGGCACGCGCGACTGGTTTGTCGCGGCGATGAAGGGCGTCATCGCCGGCATCGCGCCCGACGCGCGCGTGGTGGACGTGACGCACGAGGTCGCTGGACAGGACATCCTCGCCGGTGCGTTCGTGCTGGCGCAGTGCTTTCAGAACTTTCCGCGCGGCACCATCCATGTCGCCATCGTGGACCCCGGCGTTGGCAGCCCGCGCCGCGCCATCGCCGTGAAGACGGCGGACTACATCTTCCTCTCCCCCGACAACGGCGTGTTGACGCTGGCTGTAGCGGCGGTCTCTGACCGCCGACCTCTGGAAATCCGCGCCATCGAGAATGAGCGCCTCTTCAACCGCCCCGTGAGCCGCACGGTTCACGGCCGCGACATCTTCGCGCCTGTCGCGGCGCACCTCGCGGCCGGAGTTGAGTTCGAGGAAGTCGGCCCGGTCATCAAGAGCATCGCAAAGCTGGAAACTGCCGAGCCGAAGGTGACGAAGATGGGCATCGAAGGTCGCGTGATGTTCGTGGACCGTTTCGGCAACCTCATCACCAACATCGAGGCGCGCCACCTGGAGCAGTTGCCCGCCGGCGAACCGAAATCATTTCGCATCGGACGCCACGTCATCCGCAAGTTCGGCCGCTTCTATGCCGAAGTCCCGCTTGGCAAAGCTATCGCACTGATTGGATCGAGCAACCGCGTCGAGTTATGTGTCTATCTAGGCAGCGCACAAGAGAAGTATGGAACAAGAGTTGGCGACAAAGTTCTGGTAACTTGATTCACGAACGGCACCCCGATGACTGTCTGGCGCACTTGGCGACTCAGGGAGCACTGGCACAAGAAATCCCAGGTGCTGGCTTCAGTTTCATTGCTTTTCGCGACGGGCGGCGCATTCCTGGTCAACGTGGTTGCGTTCAATCATGCGAAGGCCATGTTGCATTTCACCCAGCACGGATTGCGGACAAAGAATCCGGAGGCGTTGTCTGTCTGGGAGAAAGCGAAGGTGCTGGCAATCGGCGTGGAGATCCCTCGGCCGCAGGCGCGCTCCACTCCCGCAGACTTTGACATGCCGTTTCAGGAGCGCGTGATTCAGTGCAGCAACGGCATCAAGTTGGGGGCTTGGTATGTTCCCCGAGAGAACGCCAGCTCGATGGCGGTGCTTTTCCACGGCTACGCTGCCGACAAATCCAGTTTGCTGGCCGAGGCGAAGGCCCTGCACGAAATGGGGCTGTCAGAATTGATGGTAGATTTTCGAGGATCGGGAACTTCTTCGGAGTCCTATACCAGCATCGGATATTACGAAGCCGAGGACGTGGCGGAGACCCTGCGATATGTCGGCGCCCACTTGCCGCACACGAAGCTGGTTCTCTTCGGCCAGTCCATGGGGGCGGCGGCGGTCCTGCGCGCAATTCACCAGCGCCGCGCGGCTCCCGACGCGGTCATTCTCGACAGCGTGTTCGACACGATGCTCCAGACAGTCAAGAACCGGTTCCAGAGCATGGGAGTTCCATCGTTTCCAAGCGCGGAGCTGCTGGTTTTCTGGGGCGGAGAGCAACTGGGGTTCAACGCGTTCAGGCACAACCCGGTGGATT
>JACRKA010000135.1 GCA_016219905.1 Verrucomicrobiota bacterium | reverse complement strand
TTGTAGGCGGTGCAGACCAGCGGATGGATGCGGATGGCCTCGCCCTCGATGAGCTGCGGCTCGAACGCCTGGATGGAGAGCCGGTGCAGCGTCGGGGCGCGGTTGAGCATCACCGGGTGGCCCTTGGTGACCTCGTCGAGGATGTCCCACACCTCGGGCACCTCGCGCTCGATCATCTTCTTGGCGCTGCGGACGGTGTGGACCAGGCCGCGCTCCTCCAGCTTGCGGATGATGAACGGCTCGAACAGCACGAGCGCCATCTTCTTCGGCAGGCCGCACTGGTGGAGCTTCAACTCCGGGCCGATGACGATGACCGAACGGCCGGAGTAATCCACGCGCTTGCCAAGCAGGTTCTGGCGGAACCGGCCCTGTTTGCCCTTGAGCATGTCGCTGAGGCTCTTGAGCGGGCGGTTGCCGGCGCCGGTCACCGCGCGACCGTGGCGGCCGTTGTCCAGCAGCGCGTCCACCGATTCCTGCAACATACGCTTCTCGTTGCGGATGATGACGTCGGGCGTCTTCAGTTGCAGCAGGTTTCGCAACCGGTTGTTCCGGTTGATGACGCGGCGGTAGAGATCGTTGAGATCAGAGGGGGCGAACCGGCCGCCTTCGAGCGGCACCAACGGCCGCAGGTCGGGCGGGATCACGGGCAGCACGGTGAGGATCAGCCACTCCGGACGGCCCTTCGACGCGATGAGGCCCTGGACGAGCTTGAGCCGCTTGCTGAGCTTCTTGCGGACCTGCTTGCTCTTGGTGGTGTTGAGCTGGTGCTCGAGTTCCTTGCCGAGCTTGTTCAAATCAATCCGCTGGAGCAACTCGCGCACGCCCTCGGCGCCCATCTTCGCGACGAACGCCTCGTGGCCATACTGCTCCTGCGCCTCGCGGTATTCCATCTCGGTCAGGAGCTGCTTTTCCTTCAGCGGCGTCTTGCCGGGTTCCACGACGATGTAGTCTTCGTAATAAATCACGCGCTCCAGCGCGCGGGCGGTCATGTCGAGCATCAGGCCGATGCGGCTGGGCAGGCACTTGAAGAACCAGATGTGGCTGCACGGCACGGCCAGTTCGATGTGGCCCATGCGTTCGCGGCGCACACGGGCCAGCGTCACCTCCACGCCGCAGCGGTCGCAGATGATGCCGCGGTGCTTGATGCGCTTGTATTTGCCGCAGTTGCACTCCCAGTCGCGCGTCGGGCCGAAAATGCGCTCGCAGAACAACCCGCCCTTCTCGGGCTTGAGCGTGCGGTAGTTGATCGTCTCCGGGTTCTTCACCTCGCCGCGCGACCACGAGCGGATCGTGTCGGGCGAAACGATGGTGATGGAGACGAAGTCGAACGCCTCGGACTTCTCCAGGCCGAGCGCGCGGCGGGCCGCCTCAGTGGAGAGTTTCGCGTGAACGTCTTTGACCTGTTGAGCACTCATGTATTTTTTGAAACCTCAGTCGTCGCGGCCGCGCGGGCCGGCCGCAGGCGTTGAAACCGCTATTCCTCGTCCTCGTCATCACTGCGCTTCTTGTGTTCCTCGGCCTTGGCCTCGGCGGCGGCCGCGGCGGCCGCAGCAGCAGCCGCGGCGACCTCGACCGACGACGGCGTGGGCAGCAGCACCGAGCCGCCCTCCTTGCCGACGCGGACATCGAGGCAGAGGCTCTGCATTTCCTTCACGAGCACGTTGAAGCTCTCGGGCACGCCGGCTTCGAGGGTGTTCTCGCCTTTGACGATGCTTTCGTAGATGCGGGTGCGGCCAGCCACGTCGTCGCTCTTGACAGTGAGCAACTCCTGGAGCGTGTAGGCGGCGCCATAGGCTTCGACGGCCCACACTTCCATTTCACCGAAGCGCTGGCCGCCATACTGCGCCTTGCCGCCCAGCGGCTGCTGGGTGACGAGCGAGTAGGGGCCGACGGCGCGGGCGTGGATCTTGTCCGCCACGAGGTGGCCGAGCTTCATCATGTAGATGTAGCCGGTGACCACGCGTTGATCGAACGGCTCGCCGGTGCGGCCGTCGTAAAGGACGGTCTTGCCGTCATCGGCCAAGCCGGCCTTCTTCATGGCCTCCTTGATCTCCTTCTCCGTGATGCCATCGAACACGGGCGAGGCGACCGAGAAGCCGAGGATCTTCGCGGCCCAGCCGAGGTGCGTCTCGAGCACCTGGCCGACGTTCATGCGGCTCGGCACGCCGAGCGGATTGAGCACGATGTCCACCGAGATGCCGTCCGGCATGAACGGCATGTCTTCCTCGGGCACGATCTTGGCGATGACGCCCTTGTTGCCGTGGCGGCCGGCCATCTTGTCGCCGACGCTGAGCTTGCGCTTGCTGGCGACATAGACCTTCACGCGCTTGACGATGCCCGCGTCCACGTCGTCGCCGCTCTCGATGCGGTCGAGCTGGCGCTCGCGCTCCAGTTCCAGTTCGGCGAACTTGTGCTCATACTGCGAGATGATCTCGCGGATCTTGATGCGGATCGGCGAAGGGTCAATCTCGATGTGGTCGTAGTGGTCGGCCAGCTTGCGCAGGAGCGTCTTGGTGATCTTGCGGTTGGCCGGGATGATGATCTCGCCGGTCTCGGCGTTGACGACGTCGAGCGGGATTTTCTCGCCCAGCAGGATGTTGGAGAGCGCCTCGCTCAACTCTTCCTTCATCTCGGCGTGGCGGTCCTTGTATTTCTCCTCGAACTGTTTCTTCTGCTTGCGCTGTTCGTTGGCGCTGAGCTTGGAGGACTGGCTGGCCTCTTTCAACGGCGAGACCTTCACGTCCATGACGATGCCGCCCGAACCGCTCGGCACGGTCAGCGAGGTGTCCTTCACGTCCGCGGCCTTCTCGCCAAAGATGGCGCGCAGCAGGCGCTCCTCGGGGGCCAGCTCGGTCTCGCTCTTGGGCGTGATCTTGCCGACGAGGATGTCGCCGGGCCGGACCTCGGCGCCGACGCGCACGACGCCGTCGTGGCCGAGGTTCTTGAGGGCTTCTTCGCCGACGTTGGGGATGTCGCGGGTGATTTCCTCGGGGCCAAGCTTCGTGTCGCGGGCGTTGCACTCGTATTCCTCGATGTGGATCGAGGTGTAAGTGTCCTCCCTCAGGAGCCTCTCGCTGATGAGGATGGCGTCCTCGAAGTTGTAACCGTTCCACGGCATGAACGCGACGAGCACGTTGCGGCCGAGGGCCAGCTCGCCGTGGTCGGTGCACGGGCCGTCGGCGATGACCTGGCCCTTCTTGACGTGCTGGCCTTGCTTGATCAGCGGCTTCTGGTTGATGCAGGTGCCGGCGTTGGAGCGCATGAACTTGCGCAGTTCATACACCCAGATGCCTTCCTTCTCGTCGGTCCTGAGCTTCTTCTTGCCCTCCGGCATCTTGCCGCTCTCGGTGATGACGATGCGGCGCGCGTCCACGCTGGCCGCGTAGCCGGCGTGGGTGGCCACGATGCATGCCATCGAGTCCTTCGCGACGCGGCCTTCGAGGCCGGTGCCGACAAACGGCGCCTCGTTGACGAGCAACGGCACGCCCTGGCGCTGCATGTTGGCGCCCATGAGCGCGCGGTTGGCGTCGTCGTGCTCAAGGAACGGCACGAGGCCCGTCGCGACCGAGACGAGCTGCTTCGGGCTGACGTCCATGTAGTCCACCTTCTCCGGCTCGATCTCGATGAAGTCGGCCTTGTAACGGCAGCTCACGCGCGGCGTCTGGAAATGGCCGCGGGCGTCCACGGACGCGTTGGCCTGGGCGAGGACGTATTTCTCCTCCTGGTCGGCGGTGACATACTCGACCTTGTCGGTGACGCGGCCCTTCTCCACCTTGCGGTAGGGGGACTCGATGAAGCCGAATGCGTTGATCCGCGCATAGATCGAGAGCGAGCTGATGAGGCCGATGTTCGGGCCTTCAGGCGTCTCGATCGGGCAGATGCGGCCGTAGTGGCTCGGATGCACGTCGCGCACCTCGAAGCCGGCGCGCTCGCGGCTGAGACCGCCGGGTCCGAGGGCGGAGAGACGGCGCTTGTGGGTCAGCTCGGCCAGCGGGTTGGTCTGGTCCATGAACTGGCTGAGCTGGCTGCGGCCGAAGAAGTCGCGGATGACCGCCGAGAGCGCCTTGGGGTTGATGAGCTTCTGCGGCGTCATGTCGTCGGAGCTGGAGTCGAACAGCGTCATGCGCTCCTTCACCAATCGCTCCGTCCGGGCGAGGCCGACGCGGCACTGGTTGGAGAGCATCTCACCGATCGTGCGGACGCGGCGGCTGCCGAGATGGTCAATGTCGTCCACCGAGCCTTCGCCCTTGCGGAGGCTGATCAGATACTTCAGCGCCTCGAAGATGTCCTCGTTGGTCAGGACGCGGATGTCGTGGTCCACATTGACGCCGAGCTTCTGGTTGATCTTGTAACGGCCCACGCGGCCGAGGTCGTAGCGCTTCGGGTCGAAGAACAGCCGCTTCAGCAACGCCTTCGCGTTGGCGGGCGTCGGCGGGTCGCCGGGACGCAGGCGCTTGTAGATGTCCTTGAGGGCCTCATCATTGCTCTTGGTCGGGTCCTTCTTGAGCGTCTTGATGATGACGCCGTCGTCCACGGAGGTGTCAACGATCTTGGCCTTCTCGATGCCCGCGTCGAGGATCTGGCGGCACACGGCCTTGCTCAACGGCTCGAACGCGCGCGCGATGACGACCTGCGTCGTCTTCTCGACCGCGTCGGCCACCAGCATGAAATTGCCGATCGTCTCCAGGTCCTCGATCTCCTTGATCTTCGTTTCCTTGATCTCGTAGAAGAGCTTGATGATCTCCTCGTCGGTGCCGTAGCCGAGCGCGCGCAGGAACGTGGTCGCCAAAAACTTCCGGCGACGGCGGCGGCGGTCGAGATAGACATACATCAGGTCGGCGGTGTCGAACTGCACCTCCAGCCACGAGCCGCGGTCGGCGATGATGCGGAAGCTGTAGAGGATCTTGCCGTTGGGATGAACGGTGCTCTCGAAGCAGATGCCGGGCGAACGGTGGAGCTGGCTGACGATGACGCGCTCGGCGCCGTTGATCACGAACGTGCCCTGCGGCGTCATGAGCGGGATTTCGCCCATATAAACGCCTTCCTCCATGCCGCTGCGGCCTTCCTTGCCGAGGCGGAACACGACGTGGAGCGGCGCGGAATAGGTGATGCCCTCGCGCTGGCACTCCAGCGAGGAGAGTTTCGGCTCGCCGATGGTGTAGCGGACGAAGTCGAGCTTGACCTGGCCGTCGTAGCTCTCGATCGGGAAGACCTCCTTGAACACACCCTGGAGGCCGACCAGCTTCCGGCGGTCTATGTCAACGTCCTGCTGCAGGAAGTCCACATAGGAGTCGGTCTGGATCTCGATGAAATTTGGCGGCTCGATCGCGTCCGTCAGTTTTCCGAAGTTCTTTCGTTCAAGCATGGTCTGATGACCTCGTTACGGCGTTTCCGCGCTCACGCGCGCTGCTGCATCCACTGCCACTGCACCCACACCATCCACCAACCGGCGAAAAGCGGCAACAGGCCCTCCACCGCCATCCCGTTTTTTTCCGGGACGCGGCGGGGTCTGTTGCGCTTCCGTTTTCCTTGTCGCGGCCTCCCCGCCATCAAGACGGGGAGGCCACAACCAAAACCGACTACTTGACCTCGACCTTGGCGCCGGCGGCCTCGAGCTTCTTCTTGATGCTCTCGGTCTCTTCCTTGTTGGCGCCTTCCTTGACCGGCTTCGGGGCGCCCTCGACGAGCGCCTTCGCGTCGGCCAGGCCCAGGCCGGGCGACACTTCGCGGACCGCCTTGATGACACCAATCTTGTTGGCGCCGGCGTTGACCAGGATCACGTCGAAGGTGTCCTTGGCGGCGGCGGCCGGAGCGGCAGCGGCCGGAGCGGCAGCAGCGGCCACGGCGACCGGAGCGGCGGCGGAGACGCCCCATTCCTTCTCGAGGGTCTTCACCAACTCGGCCATCTCCAGGACGGTCAGTTTGCCCAGTTGTTCCACCAATGGTTTCAAGTCAGCCATTTTCGTTCTCGCTTTCTGCGGTGTCGTCACCGGCGCGAGATCCCGCGCCGACTTGGTCCCGAAAGCTCCCGGGATGACGATTTACCTTTGTTCGTTTGTTTGTTTCTGTCGCTCCCCGCTCCCGCAATCGCGGGACGTGCGCGGGGAAATCCATCACGCCTTCGCGGCTTCGGCCGCGGGGGCTTCCTTTGATTTCTTGTCCTCGTAAGCCTTGACGATCTGCGCGAACTTCGAGGCCGGCGCAGCCAGCAGGCGCACGAGGCCGCCCTGCGGCGCGAGCAGCACGCCCAGCAGCCTGGCGCGCAGCACCTCGATGCCCGGCAGGTCGGCCAACTCGGACACCTGCGCCGGTTGCAGCAACGCCTTGTCGAGGATGCCGAGTTTCACTTTCGGCTTGTCGAACTCGGCGGCGAAAGTCTTCAGCACCTTGGCGGTGGCCGACACGTCCTTCTTGCCGGTGATGACACCGGTCGGGCCGGTCAGCACGCCCGCGACGCCCTCGGGGATGCCGCATTCCTTGAACGCGATCTTCAGCGTGGAGTTCTTCGCGACGTGGAACTCCGCGCCGACGGCGCGCAGGCGCTTCCGCAGTTCGCCCCCTTGCGCGACGGTCAGCTTGGTGAAGTCCACCAGCAGCGCGAACGGCGCGGCCTCGATCTGTTTCCTGGCTTCGCCCACTAAAAGTTTTTTCTCTGGTCTCATGGTCGTGTCTCGTCAGGAGGCGAGGAACTCGCGGATGTCGAGCTTCAGGCCGGGGCTGACGGTGGCCGTCAGCGTGCAGTTCTCGATGTAACGGCCCTTGGCCGCGGACGGCTTGGCCTTGGCGACCGCCTCGATGACCGCGCGGGCGTTCTCGATGATCTGCGCCTCGTCGAATGAAATCTTGCCGAACGGGACGTGGAGGTTGGCAGCCTTGTCTATCTTGAACTCCACGCGGCCGGCCTTGAACTCCTTGATGGCCTTGGCCACGTCGTCGGTGACGGTGCCGGTCTTCGGGTTCGGCATCAGGCCGCGCGGGCCGAGCACCTTGCCGAGCTTGCGGACCTCGGCCATGGCCTCCGGCGTGGCGATGGCCACGTCGAAGTCGGTCCAGCCTTCGGTGACCTTCTTGATGAGGTCCTCGAAGCCGGCATGATCCGCGCCGGCGGCCTTGGCGGCGTCGGCGCCGCCCTTGGTGAAGACGAGGATGCGGACCTTCTTGCCGCTGCCGTGCGGGAGCGGGACGGTGCCGCGCACCATCTGGTCGCTCTGCTTGGGGTCCACGCCGAGCTTGAACGCCAGTTCGACGGTCTCGTCGAGCTTCGCGCGCGGCATCTTCTTGAGGACCTTGACCGCCTCGGCCAGCGGATACGCCTTGTTGGCGTCCACCAGCTTCAGCGCTTCGCGAAATCGTTTGCTGTGTTTTTGTGCCATCGGGAACTCCGGCGTTGCCTTGCGTCTGGTTCGGAAAAAAACGGGTTACTCTACGACATCAATGCCCATCGAGCGAGCGGTGCCCGCGACCATGCGGAAGGCGGCCTCGTCGCTGCTGGCGTTGAGGTCCTTCGCCTTGATCTTGATGATCTCCATGATCTGCTTGCGGGTGACCTTGCCGACCTTGTTGCGGTTCGGCTCGCCGCTGGCGGTGGCGATGCCGGCGGCCTTCTTCAGCAGCACGGCGGCCGGCGGCGACTTGGTGATGAACGTGAAGCTCTTGTCCTGATAGACCGTGATCACCACGGGGATGATCATGCCGGCATCGGCCTTGGTGACGGCGTTGAACTCCTTGCAGAACGCCATGATGTTGACGCCCTGCTGGCCAAGCGCGGGACCCACCGGCGGGGCCGGGTTGGCCTGGCCGGCCGGGATCTGCAGTTTGACTAAACCGACAACTTTCTTTGCCATGGTCGTTGGACCTTTCGAAATCTGAAATCGCTGGCCGGGCGCTATCCGCGCTCGACCTGACTGTATTCAACCTCGACCGGCGTGTTCCGGCCGAAGATCTGCACCGAAACCTTGAGCTTGCCGCGGTCGGGGTCGATCTCCTCGATCACACCGCTGCAGTTCAGGAACGGCCCTTCGGTGATCTTCACCGACTCGCCGACCTCGTAGTTCACCTTGGGCTTGACCTTGTCGCCGCGCTCCTGGATCTGCGCGAGCAGGCTGTCCACCTCGTCCTTGCGCAGCGGCACGGGCCGGTCGCCGCCGATGAACCCGATGATGCCCGGCGTGTCGCGGATGAAATACCAGGGCTTGTCCATGAGCTGCTTCTTGTCGTCGAGCAACAGCATGTTCACGAGCAGGTAGCCGGGGAAGAACTTGCGCACGGTCGTGGTGCGCTTGCCCTTCTTGACCTCGGCGACCTTCTCGGTCGGGATCAGGACCTGCTGGATGAATTCCTCCATCTCTTCGGTCTTGATCCGCTTCTCGATGTTCTCTTTGACCTTCTGCTCCTGGCCCGAGAGCGTATGGATGACAAACCACTGGCTTTGCATGATGCCTTTTCGATCTACAGTCTGGTCAGATGCCGGACGCACCACGTGCCGACGAAATCCACGACGGCCACCGCGAGGCCCATGAGGACCGTCGCAACGACCACCACGACGGTGGAGTCGCGAAGCTCCATCACCGTCGGCCAATTGCAGCGCTTCAGCTCGTCGGCCACCTCGGCCACGTAACCGCGCACTTTCAGGAACGGATTCGTCATGGTCGCGTCACTTTTCTAAAACTGGCACGGCAGGAGGGACTCGAACCCCCAACCGTCGGTTTTGGAGACCGATGCTCTACCAATTGAGCTACTGCCGTAGCACCGCTGAATCGAAGCAAGAAGCACTCCGCCTCCGGCCTACTTGGTTTCCCGATGCACCACGTGCTTGCCGCACCAGCGGCAGTATTTCTTCAGCTCCAACCGCTCCTTCGTGAGCTTCTTGTTGGCCGTGGTGTGGTAGTTCCGGCGCTTGCACCCAGTGCACGCCAAAGTAATTCGTTCTCGAGGCATCGTTTGTTTCTCCGCTCAGCCGGGAGACAGTGCGGAGGAGAGGGGCTACGACCCGCTCTCCTCCGCCTGTAGAATGTCGTTACTCCACGATCTCCGAGATACGACCCGCGCCGATGGTCCGGCCGCCTTCGCGGATGGCGAACCGCAGGGTCTTTTCCATCGCCACCGGGGTGATCAGTTCGATCTCGCAACTCACGTTGTCGCCCGGCATCACCATCTCGACGCCCTTGGCGAGCTTCATCACGCCGGTTACGTCCGTGGTGCGGAAGTAGAACTGCGGCCGATAACCGTCAAAGAACGGCGTGTGGCGGCCGCCCTCGTCCTTGCTCAGCACGTAAACCTCCGCCTTGAACTTCTTGTGCGGGGTGATCGAGCCGGGCTTGGCCAGCACCTGGCCGCGCTCGACGTCGGTCTTCTTGATGCCGCGCAACAGCACGCCGACGTTGTCGCCGGCCTGGGCGAAGTCGAGCAGTTTGCGGAACATCTCGATGTCGGTCGCCACCGTCTTCTGCGTCGGGCGCAGGCCGATGATCTCCACCTCTTCCATCTTGCTGACCTTGCCGCGCTCCACACGGCCGGTCACGACCGTGCCGCGACCCTCGATGTTGAACACATCCTCGACGCTCATCAGGAACGGCTTGTCCATCTCGCGGACCGGCTCCGGGATGAACGAGTCGCAGGCGACCATCAAATCGTGAATGGCCTTCTCGGCATCGGGGTCGCCCGCCATCGCCTTGCTGGCGCTGCCGCGGATGATCGGTGTCTTGTCGCCAGGGAACTCATACTTGTTGAGCAGCTCCCGGATCTCCAGCTCGACCAGGTCGAGCAGTTCCTTGTCGTCCACGAGGTCCACCTTGTTCAGGAAGACCACGACCGAGGGCACGCCGACCTGGCGGGCCAGCAGGATGTGCTCGCGCGTCTGCGGCATCGGCCCGTCGGCGGCGCTGACCACCAGGATGGCGCCGTCCATCTGCGCCGCGCCGGTGATCATGTTCTTGACGTAATCGGCGTGGCCGGGGCAGTCCACGTGCGCGTAGTGGCGCTTCTCGCTTTCGTATTCGACGTGCGCGACGGCGATGGTGACGGTCTTGGTCTCGTCACGCACCGTGCCGCCCTTGGCGATGTCAGCGTAGCTCTTGATCTCCGCCTTGCCCGTCTTGCTGAGGACCTTCAAAATGGAGGCGGTCAACGTGGTTTTGCCGTGGTCAATGTGGCCGATGGTGCCAATGTTGACGTGCGGCTTGGTTCGCTTGAACGATTCCTTTGCCATGATGTCTCCTGCTCGGTTCGGTTGTTGTTCTCGTTTCGACGTCGTTGCTAAAAACTGGAGCCTGCGATCGGGTTTGAACCGATGACCTCGTCCTTACCAAGGACGTGCTCTACCAACTGAGCTACGCAGGCCTCGGTCAACCAGCCCGCATTCGCGCGCAGCTTTCCGCTCTGCTCACCGGTCTGAAAAAAAGATAAAACACCGCCTCGTTTTGTCCGTGCCGGATTCAAAACGCCTGCGGGTTTCACCCTCTTGCGTTGACCAAACTTACGTTTGCAACCAGCCACTCCGGCCGGCCCAAACGTGGCGCGGGATACTAGCAAAATTACTTTCCCTGTCAATAGGCCAGTGCGACTTTTTTTCGTGTGCGGCCGTCACGGCTTCGGCTTCGCGCCGGCCTTCTGCATCACCTGATGGATGGCGCGGAAGATTCTCTCCTCGACGTTCTCGGCAAAGGGGCCGGGCTGGCCGTAAAAGACCATGCTCATGTCCACCTCGTAACCGCCTTCCTTCAGGACACGCTTGGAGGGGATGTAGCACATGACATCGTTGGCGTAGCCGACCGCGATCAGGTTTTCGTTGGGGTATTCGCGTTTGCTGCGCAACGCATAGTCCACCACCACCTCGCCGCCCAGCGCGAGAATCGTCAGGTCCTGGCCGAAACGGATCGCCTGCACCGGGAGCGGCACCTGGCGGATGGGACGGCCCTTGTCATAGGCAGCCAGCATCATTTCGGCCCGCCGCTTGCGGAACTTGCTGTCGGACTTCTTCGTGGCTTCGGCTTTCTTGATTTCGTCCTCGAACGTCTGGCGCGTGTGCTTGGCGAAGTCCAGCGGGACGGATTGGAACGCCGTGCGGATCGGCGCCCGCACGGGGCGCATCTCAGCGCCCAATGCGCGATCCACCGCCGTTGCGAGCGATTCCCCGTGCTGACGGGCAACCTCGACCGCCCCGCGCGGATTGGGGTTCTGGTCGGCGCCGCACAGGATCGTGAACATGGCCTCGGTGCCGGGATGCGACTTCTCCAGCGCCAACTGGGCGAAGCCGGCGTAATCGCCGTAGATCTTGTAGAAGTCGAGTTCGGGATCGGGCCGCGGACTGATGGTCACGTTGTGGCAGGCGTAACCGAAGAAAATGGCGCGCAGCCGGCCGTCCGGCGCGGTCACTCTCAACACCGGCACGTCATGGTCCACTGGCCCGTCCGGATTGGGTTCCATCGTCACACCGGTGGGTTTCACCTTGCGGCGGTTCGCGGTGAACCCGGCCGAGCCGTGAGCGATGGCGAGCTGCGCCGGGGACAGGTCCTTCAGCGAGTCGCCGATGACGCTCACCAGCTTGTCCACCAACCCGGCGGTGTAGGCTTCCACCCGCTGCTTGTCCGCGACGCTGAAATCGAACATCACGTTCAGGTTGAGTCCGACGACGGGGCCGCTGTGTGTGTGCGAGCAGGTCAGGAGCACGGCGGAGCGGTCGAGTTTGAATTGTTTCTTCGCCCGCGCGAAGACCTCGTCGGAGACGGAATGGTGCAGCCCGATCAGGTCGGTCGTCACGATGACGGCGCGATGGCCTTGCGGGTCGCGCAGGGCCAGCGCCTTGGCCCACAAATCCTGGACGACGCCCACGGACTGGTTCGAGCGGTTGGCGTAGCCGGACATCCAGAACGGCGTCGGCGGCGTGATCTTGATCTTGGCGACGCCGGCTTCGAAATCGGCGGCGTGCAGCACGCCCGCCGAAGCCAGCAAGAGAACCAGCACTCGTTTCATAGAATCCCCCGGTTTGATTTCAGAATGGCTCAGGGCTTGAACGGCCCCTTGATGCGCACCAGATCCGTCGGCGTCTTGCCGCCTCTGGGGATGCGCGCGAGCGTATAAACGCTGCCGTCCTTGCCCATCGCGATCGCATTCACGTAGATCGGCCGCTGGCCGTCCTGGTAAAACACCGCGCCCTGGTCGCGGCAGCGCCCCGTCGGGATGTGATAGGTGATGAGATGCAGGTCCTCGACGCCGCGGGCCGCGCCCATCGCGACGCTGTCCTTGCCTTTGACGCGCTTGCCGTCTTTGTAGATTGGCCCGCCGGTGAGGTAATGGATCGTGTTCCCGTCGGGGCCGAGCGCGAAGCCGAGGTAGCCGTAGCTGAACAGGTCGAACATGCCGGTGCGCTTGGACACGTCGGAGGTGATCCGGTCGAGGACTTCGATGACCGCCTTGCGCGGGTCGAAGCGGAACAGGTAGCCGGAGTTGCCGTGGACGCAGTAAATCATCTTGTCCGCCGGCCGATAGAGCGTCTGCCGCCAGTTGTAGCCCATGTGGCCGGGGTTGCTCGGCTCGTAGAGGCCGAAGTAATCCTTCTTCAAATCCTCGCCCTCGACCTTCACGACGCTGTCGGTGTCGGCGCGATAGCGGAGGATGGTTCCCTCGGAAGTGCTGAAGTAAGCCGAACCATCTTCGGGATCCACGGCGATGCTGCGGCAGACGGTGCGGTAGGCCGCGCCCTTCGCGTTCTCGCCTTCGGCGCACTGTTTGCCGAAGCTCTTCAGGTTCTTCGTCGCGAGATCAAACCGGAAGAACGACCCCGTCGGCCACGTGATGCAGAAGATGCGCCCGCGCTGGGTGTCCATGTTCATGGTGATCACGCCCTCGCCAGCGGGCGCGAGCGCGAGGTCCTCGAACTTGCCGCTCTTGATGTCATACGCCAGCAGATGGCCGCCGGGATACTTGGTCCAGCCGGCCGGCGGGATGCCCATCGTCTCCATGCCGTCCACGATGCTGTAAAAGCCGATGTGCGTGGCGAAGTAGAGCTTGCCGCCGACCTCGACGAAGTTCACGTGGCTCTTGCCCTGCACGATGGTCTTCTTGTTCTTCTCGCCGCAGATTTCCGTGAGGTCGCCGAGGCAGGAGACCTTCTCCGTCTTCGGGTCGAAGACGAACATCCGCCCGCCGACGTCGTGCTTCTCGGAACTGAGCACATAGTAGATGCGGCCGTCGCTGCCGGTGCCCATGCTGTTCCACGTGTCGTGGCCTTCGGGGAAGCCGGAGTCGTAATATTTCGCGGCGAGCTTGTGCGCGGGCTGGACCGGGTCGGGCGCCGCGGCGGCGGACAGGATCGAAAGCGTGGCGGTCAATGCAATGAGGGAAGAGGGGATTGTTTTCATGGGTGCGGGATGAGTGCGGGAGTGCTGCGTCATCGTTGGCTCGTTCGGATACGCTGGCGACAGCGCGCACGCTACCAGCATCGCCGCCCGAGGCAAGCGCAAAAGTCCCTCGACGACGAGACTCTTTCGTTACAGCTTCTTCCTCGCGCCCTCCACGAAGCCTTCGCGCACCGAGCCGTCGTGGCCGATGAGCGGTTTCGGATCGGAGACTCTTCCCAGCGGCCGGCAGCCGGGACCGACGCCGTCGAGGCCGAGGTCGTCCTTCATCGCATCGGCGACGGCGCGCAGTTTCTTCACCATCACTTCGTTGGCTGCAGCGACGTTCTTCGATTCGCCGATGTCGTCGGCGAGGTTGTAAAGCTCGCCCTTGGCGAGATGCAGCTTCCACTGGCCCGACCGGACCGCCTCCAGCTTCAGGCCGCGATAATAATAGAAGGTGTCGTGGGGCGACCACGCGCCGGGCTGGCCGGCCAGCAGCGGCCAGATGTCGCCGCCGTCGAGCTTGCGGCCGGCGGGGAGTTTTCCGCCGGCCAGTTTCACCAGGGTCGGCAGCACGTCTATCATGCCCGTGACCGCGTCGGTGGAGGTGCCGGCGGGAACTTTGCCCGGCCACCACGCGAGGGTCGGCTCGCGCATGCCGCCTTCCCACGTCGAGCCTTTGAACCCGCGCAACGGCGCGTTCACCGCGCGCGCCGTGCCGCCGTTGTCCGACGTGAACAGGACCAGCGTCTTCCCGCCCAGCTTCAACTCGCGCAACGTGTCGAGCACCCGGCCGACGCTCCAATCCACTTCCTCGACCCAATCGCTGTAGATGCCATTGGGCGATTTGCCGGCCCACTTTTTGCCGGGATAGATCGGGAAATGCACCGCGTTGTGCGGGAGATAGAGGAAAAACGGCTTGTCCTTGTTCGCGCGGATGAACTTCACCGCCGCCTTCGTGTATCGCTCGACGATGCCCTGCTGCTCGTCCTGCTTCACGCGCGCGATGACCCTCTCGTTCTCCAGCAACGGCAGCGGCGGCTGGCCGGCCCCGCGCAGGCCATGCTCATCGCCGGCGTCGCCCTTGCCGCTTTTCTTCTTCGGCGCGGGGATCGGCGCGCCGAGGTCGCTCTTCGAACCTTCCGCGGCGGTGCCCATGTCGTTGGAGTAGGGGATGCCGAGATAGTAGTCGAACCCCTGCCGCGTCGGCAGGAACGGCGGCTGGTCGCCGAGATGCCATTTGCCGATGCAGGCCGTCGTGTAGCCGACTTCCTTGAGCAGTTCCGCCACGGTGAACTCCTCCGGGTTCACCCCCACCGCGCCCGCGGGAAACAGCACGCCGGGGATCGGCAGCACGCGCTTCGGATAACAGCCCGTCATCAGCGCCGTGCGCGACGGCGAGCAGACCGGCGCGGCGTAGAAACACGTCAGCTTGCGGCCTTCGCTGGCCATGCGGTCGAGGTGCGGCGTGCGGTTGAGCTTCGAGCCGAACGGCCCGATGTCGGCGTAGCCCATGTCGTCAATGTTGATGACGATGAAGTTCGGCCGTTCGGCCGCGCCGGCCAGCGCCGCCAGCAGCGCGGCGCAACAGCAGAGGATGCGGGTCAGTTTCATGATGGTCGGTCCTGGAATCTATGCGTCGGCCGCCTCTTGGCGTCGTCGTTGCCGCGGCCGGCCGGAAGGGTGTTCCCGGTCATCGCGGGAGTCAATCGCTATTGCCAGTGATGCCGTCGTCTTCCCCGAGGGCTGGTCATTTTCGTGAATGCATGATACATCACCGGTCGAACGGCCATACATCCGCCAACCCAGGAGGACAAGCCATGCCAGCGAAAGCGAAGTTCAAGATCGAACCGCCGCATTACCCCATCGTTTACGTCCGCGGCTACGCAATGACGCCGGGCGCGCGCGAGGAGACCTTCAACGATGCCTACTATGGTTTCGCCGCCACGTGCGTCGAAGCGCGCACCGCGCCCAAACCGGCCTATTTCGAACTGGACATCTTCGAAGGCCAGTTGATCCGGTTTTTGAAACAGTATCGTTACGCCGACGCCTTCAACCGCGGCCTGAAGGATGCCCCCCGGAATCCGTCGCGCAGCATCTGGATCAGCCGGTTCTACGATCGCGACCATCTTCAAAAGGAACTGCGGACGATCGAAAATCACGCACAGGATTTGCGGCAACTGGTCTGCGAGACGATCCCGGAGAGCCTGGAAGAGTCCGGCGTGGACTTGGGGTCCGCCTGGAAAGATTACAAGGTCATCCTCATTGCCCACTCGATGGGCGGCTTGGTGTGCCGGACGCTGATCCAAAACCTTCTGCCGGCCAAAGAGGAGCAGCCGAAACAATGGATCCACCGGCTGGTGACCATCGGCTCGCCGCACAAGGGCATCGAGCTTGGCGCCATCCCGGATTTTGTGGAAGACCTTCTCACCACGAAGTTGAATCCCTTCGACGCGAACATCTTCAAGGAAGAGCGGATGCGGGGTTACCTCAAGCTCGGCGAGAAGAAAGGCAAAGCCTGGAAACACGAATTGCACAGCCTGGGGCCGCAGGAGGGGCCGTATTCCTTCCCGCCCGCGCGCTGTTTCTGTCTCATCGGCAGCGACTACCACTCGTATGGCGCCACCCGTCACGCGACCGGCAACTTCAGCGACGGGCTGGTGAAACAAGACCGCGCCTACATCAAGGACGCCTACTATGCCAACGTCCACCGCGCCCATTCCGGCTACCGCGGCATCGTCAACTGTTACGAAAGCTTCGAGAACATCCATCGGTTTCTCTTTGGCAACATCAAGGCCGGGGTCTCGCTGGACCACATCGAGATTCGCACGCCGCAGGAGCCGAACTGCAAATACTTTTACGACTTCGAGTTCCTGGCCTCCGTCCGCGGCACCGGCGTCTATCTGCACCGCCGTGAGCAGAACCCGTGTGAGAATGCCCTCCGTTTCGACCGCGACGCGGTGCCCCAGTCGCTCGCCTTGCACACCGGCTTCATGAATTCCGCGCTGAAGATGAACCCTGACGATCCCTTCACGCATTTCGCGCTGACGTTGCGGGTCATTGAGCATCGTTTGGAGAAGTCCTGGCTGTGGGACCATCAATATCCCGGCCGGCAGATTTACAACGAGACGCTGGAAATCCGCGTGGGCGATGCCGACCCGAAACAGCCCGGCGATGAAGTCCAGTTCCAGTGGTTCTCGGATGTCGGTGGAGCCTCCAAACCATGGACCGGCGTTGCGCCAGCGCCCGACGGGTCGTTCCGTTTTCCGCTGCGCGACGCGGGTGCGTTTGCCGGCACGCTCACCATCCAAGCCGGGCCGTGGCCGGACCCGGCGCTGACGGAAGACTGATTCCAGCCCCGGTTGAACATGAATCGCCGCAACTTCATCGCTGCCGCTGCCGGCGCCGCGCTCGCGGGCCGCGCTGCGCCCTCCCTGTTCGCCGCTGGCGCCGCCAAGCCGTCCCGGCCGCCGCGCATCTTGCTGCGCAGTTCGTGGCAGAGCGTCAATATCGGCGACATCGGCCACACGCCGGGCGCGCTGCGTCTGCTCGAACTCCATTTCCCCGAGGCCGAGATCACGCTCTGGCCCGGACAACTCGGCCACGGTTCGCGCGAGATGCTCACGAAGGCATTTCCGCGACTGAAGATCGCCGAGGGCGGCCTCGACGCCAAAGGCAGGCCGACCACCCCCGCGCTCGCCGCAGCGTGGGCCGACGCGGATTTCTGGCTCAACGGCTCCGGCTCGGGATTCCCCGGCCTGCCGCAGCTCGCCGCGTGGCACCGCGCCACCGGCAAGCCCTTCGGCGTTTTCGGCGTCAGCACCGATCCGATCTCCGGCATCGGCAAAGACCGCGACCCCGAAGGCGGCACGCTGGAGAGCCTCCGCGCCCGCGCCGCGAAGCTGCCGCCCACGCACTTGCAGGGCGACATGCGCTGGGTGCTCGACCGGGCGGCCTTCATGTTCTGCCGCGACACCCTCTCGCGCGATTACCTGAAAAGCCAGGGCGTGCGCGTGCCGATCCTGGAGTTCGGCCCTGACGCGCAGCTTGGCATGCACCTGCGCGACGACGCGCGCGCGGACGCCAGCCTGAAGGCGCAGGGGTTGGAAGAGCGGAAGTTCATCTGCGTGATCCCGCGCCTGCGCTACACGCCCTACTACCGGATCCGCAACACCAAGCGCGTCGCCTCCGACGACGTGAAGGACGCGATCAACAACCGCACCACCGAGGGCGACCACGCCAAGCTGCGCGAGATGATCGTCGCCTGGGTGCGCTCCACCGGGCTGAAAGTCCTCGCCTGCGCCGAGATGACCTATCAGGTCGGGATGGCGAAGGAAGTCCTGGTGGACCCGCTGCCGGCCGACGTGAAGAAGAACGTGGTCTGGCGCGACAGCTACTGGCTGCCCGACGAGGCGGCGTCGGTTTACGCCAGGGCCGCGGCGGTCATCAGCGTGGAATGTCACTCCCCGCTCATCGCGCTGGCCAACGGCACGCCGACGTTCCACGTGCGCCAGCCCACCGACACCTGCAAGGGACAGATGTATCGCGACATCGGCATGGGCGACTGGTTCTTCGAAGTGGACGAGACCAACGGCCCGCAACTCTGGTCGCGTCTCTCCGCGATCCAAGCCGACCCCGGGAAAGCCCGCGCGCAGGTGAAGACCATCATGGCCGGCGTCCAGCGCCTCCAGCGCCGCATGGTGGACGCCGTGCGCGCGGCGATGCCGGCGTAACGAAAGCTGGCCGGCAACAATCCGATTGGCATTGAGATTGCCGTCGCGATGCAGAATGTGGGAGGAGCCTCGGCGCCCCGACGGTCGTTGCTCGCGATTGGATGGTCGGGGCGCTGAGGCCCCTCCCACATTCAAGACTGCCAGACCGGCGCCAAGCCCGACATCGTGATCGGTTTGTTCGTGACCGCGCTGTTCTTCGTCTATCGCAGCTTCTACGGCATGCGCATCCCCGAAGAGAAGTAAGCGCGGCGTAGAAAAACCAATTCCCGACGAGGGCCATGCAGGGCGAAAGCCGGCCTGGCCCTTGTTGATTTTCCGGCCTGCCCGCCCGCGCTTTCATTCGCTGCCGCATGGGGCACATGGCAAATAAGTCCACTGAAAAGCCCCCGCGTTGAATTGGCATCGGAACGGATCGGGGCTTGATTATCTTCAAAGCGTTCAACCCAAGTCCAATCACCATGAGCACAGCATCCTCACGCGGCGGCAACGGCAATTCCCAACACTCCACCATCCCGGATGTCCACATCAGCAACCAGCGCGAGGCGGCGGCTGATCGCCTGCGGGAGTTTCCCTATCGCTTCCCGCGCGACCCGCGTCTGCTCGGCGGCCGGTTCACCGTCGCGGAGAACGCGCGCCGGTTGCTGCGGTTCTTTTACTTCGAGCGCCGGCTCATGCAGTCGCTCGGCGCGTGGACGCTCTCGATCCCCGAGTTCGAGGTGAAGCTCGAAACGGGCCGGCACATCTTTTATCACGCCGACGCGGCGCGCTTCTTGCGCGAGCGGCTCAGCGAACAGGAAACCAATTTCAAACGCGTGGATGCCTTCCGCGACGCGGAGGTTGACCGGTTCATCGAGGAGATGCTCAGCGCGGAGAGCGCCGCCGAGTTGCTGGCCGGCATCCATCAAGTCCTCGGCCGCGCGCTGGCCACGGCGTATCGGCATCATTGCGACGACACCGATCCCGTCACGGACGTGCCGACCATCCGCTGTCTGCGCCGCATCCTCACGGACTACGATCCGATGCTCGCCTGGGCCGACGAGGCGATCGCGGCCTACGTGGCCGGCGGTGTGGACGAGAGCCGGCTCGCGGTGTGGCGCTGGCACCTGCAACGGCTGCTGGCCTCCATCGGCGGCGTGACCGGCAGCGAACCGCGCGAGGAAGCGCCCTCGCCCCTGCGCAGCGCGGCGAAGCCGTTCGCGCGCGGCACGGTGCCGTTGCGCGACGCGAGGTTCGACACGTTCAAGAACACCGGCGACTACGACACGGCCGACGGCCAGGCGCGATTTCCCAAGGACTCCTACGAAAGCCTGCGGCTGCGTTTCATCCGCACGCAGCGCGACGAGGTGGACGCCATCGAGGCGTTCGGCACGTTCCTCTGGGACATCCGGTTCAAGGATTTCCAGGCCGAGTATGACCTCGCGCGCATCACCTGGGACGAGGCGCGGCACACCGAGATCGGCCACCGCGCGCTGCTCGCGGCCGGTTACGACCCGTTTGAATTGCGCAACCGCCTCACCGGTTCCACCTGCCGCGGCCCGATGGAGCCGGCGTTCGCGATGGCGGAGATCAACCTCTTCGGCGAAGTCGGCGTGCTCAAGACCATCAACGGCCTCATTGACACCGCGGCCGAGCGGCGCGATGAACTGCTCCGCCACATCGCCGACTTCATCCGCTCGGACGAACGCACCCATGTCCGCAAGGGCGGCCGCATCATCGAGGTGATGACCGACCTGGAGGCCAGGGCGCTCGAGCTGCGCACGCGCGAGCTTTTCACCGAATGTCTCGTGAGCCTCGGCGCGGTGACGAAGGACATGGACGTCTTCACCGTGTCGCGCGAGGACATCGAGCATCTGGTCGGGGAGTGAGGCGGGGCCGCGGTGGCGCGCGGCTCAAGGTGTGCCGACGGCTCAGAATCGGAATTCCCATCCTTTCACTATCGGCGCGCAGGCGACACCAGGCGAGCCAGCGCCTCGCGAATCTCATGGTCCTGGGGGGCCATCTTGGCGGCTTTCCCGAATTCGGCGCGGGCTTGGTCGAGGGACCCCATGGCCTCGAAGACCAGGCCGCGGTAAAGATGGGTCTGCGCCTCATCGCTCAGGGTCAAGGCGGTGTCCAGCCAGAGCAGGGATTCCGCGTATTTCTTGAGCTTGTAGTAAACCCGCCCCAACCGGAACGGCACGTCTTCATCGCGTGGGTCCACCGCCCGTTCCTGCGAATAGCTGGTAATGGCAAGTTCCAACTGCCCCATCCGCTCGTAGCAGGCGCCGATGTTGAAACAGGTGTTGTTGCGTTTCGGGTTGAGCGCGAGCGCCTTCTTGAACTCCCCGATCGCTTCCGGATAACGGCCCTGTCTCAGCAACTGGTAGCCGTATTTGTGATGCGCATCGGCCGTGTTGGCGGCCTGGGCATAGCCGGCATGATATTCGAGTTTGGCGAGGCCGTAGTGCTTTTCGAAATCGGGGGTCTGTTGCGACACCAGCTTGGTCCAGCGGTCCGTGATGGTCGCGTCACCGAGCATCAGTTCGTTGTGCAGGACGAGTCGGACCGGGTCGAACGGCATGAATGGCTTCAGGCTTGCAGCCACCTCCGCAACGCTCATTTTCCCGGAAAGCCGGGCCAGAAACTCCTTGAGGCCTCTCGATCGCAGGCGGGCCATTTCGAATTCGAGGGCGGGATAGTCGAGCGTGTTGACGGGCGCTTGGGCGTCGTGAACCAGATCGAACCCCCGCGTGCTCACCACGGTGTAGGGCATCCAGTCCGGCCGGAGCCCGTTCTGGCGATAAACAAAATCGGCCAGCACGGCGTTGTCTGCGATCAACCGCGGCTGGTGCACCCGGATTTTCTGCTGCGAGCAGATCAGCAGGAAGTAAGTGCTCTTGATCGCGCCGACCCAGCAATCGCGGAAGGACTGGGAGAGGGTTTTCAGGATGATGTCGAACCCCCGGTCGCCGATGCGCGAGTCCACCCACGTGATGTAGATGCCGTCCGGCGTGAGCCGCTGGCGGACGACCTCCAGGAAATCACGGGTGTAAAGCTTCGACGAACTGAAGTAGATCGGCGACGTGACGGTGTTGAGGATGAGCGAGTAATGTTCGTGGGAGGCCTTCGTGAAGTGGATCGCGTCATCGAGGACCTTGTGGAGTGATGGAAGCGATTCGATGTCGAAGTTCCAGGCCGCCATCCGGTAAAGGTTCTCCACCACAGCGGGATTGATTTCCACCGCATCCACACGGTCAAAGGCCAGGCAGATCGAGCCGGCGCTGGCGCCGCTGCCCAGCCCCAGCACCAGGGCGCGGTCGGTGCGCGGCGCGAACAGGGCGGAAAATGCGCCGACCAGCCGCTCCGAGGCGGAGTTCAACGGGAAGCTGACGTAACCGTTGATGAAAAAGTGGGGATTGTCGCCGTTCCAGTTGATCGAAAAGATATCCTGGTTGCCTTTGAACCGGTCGGAAGACTTCATCTCGCGCCGGGCCTGGTCCAGGGCCTTCGGCGAGTGGAAGGCGGCGTGGCTCAGGTAGAGAAGATTCTCGTCCCATCGCGTCTGCTGCAGTCCCGCCACGACCGACAGCAGCGCCGCCACCCCCAGCCACCGCGCGGGGCGGAACCCGAAATAGACCATCAGGCCCGCGCCGGCCATCGCCGCGATGATGACGATCAAGACGCCGTAGTCGAAATACCGGTGGAGGAAGAACGCCATCAGCAGGAAACCGAAAGCGTTGGCCACCGAGGAGACAAACAACAACTGCCCGGACTCGCGGGCGACGTTGCGTTGATCGCTGAGCAAAGCAGGGATGGTCGCGCCAAATGTCACCGCGGGCACGCCCATCAACACGGTGAGCGTGGCTATTTTGACAAAGACGCAAAGCCAATAGTCATCAACCGTGGCCGTGTAAGCCCCCGAATACAGCCAGGTCACCCACCCGAAGCCGCCCGCCAGCCAGGCCAGACCCGCCAGGCTCGCAACGATCATGTGGCTGAAACGCAACCGCCACCGCCCCGTGATCGCCGAACCGAGCGCGATGCCAAGAAACACCACCACCAGCACCAGCGCGAACGTCTCGCGAAAAGGGCCGAAGACGCATTCGGCCACCTTGACCATGAGCAGTTGAAACACCGCCGACGCGACACTGGCCAGCGCCAACGCCACCAGATGACGGACGGGAAAACGCACGCGCCCGCCCGGCGCGGGCCGGGCCGCGCGCAGATCGAGGAAGCCGGCCAGCAGTCCGATGGCGACCAGGCCGTTGAGCGAGGCGATGCACAGCGTCGTGTTTCTCAAGCCGAACAGCCTGAGCAGCCAGAACTCGATCAACAGCGCCGTGACGGCGGCGCCGAAATTGTAAACCATGTAGGCCAGGGCGAACACCTGGCCCGAACTGAAGCGGCTGAGGTAACCGGCGAACAGCGGCAAGCTGCAACCAATCAAGAACGCAGGCAGACTCAGCAGGAGGAAACAGACCGCGAGGGTGCTGCCCAGTCCGGTTCCCAGCATCGGACTGCTCGCATAGAGCCAGCGGTCCAGCGTGGTGTTGCCCAACGCGAAACCCACGGCGCACAGGCCGATGCCCGCCTCCAGCAACCACAGAAAACGCCAGAGCCGGTGCGCATACAACATTCCCACTCCAATCCCCAGGAGGAACGTGAGCAGAATCGCCGCGCTGACGGCAAATTGGTCGCCCACGAGGTTGCCGAGAATCCGGCCGTAGAGAATCTCATACGAAATGCCGCAAAACCCCGACAGCAACAGCAACAACAGGAAACAGCCTGCTTTCAACCGCGTGGGCGACGTGGCGACGCGCAGGTCTGTTTCCAATGTAACGGAGGACATCGCGCGAAAATACTATCACGCGAGAAGACGGCACGGAAGCGGCGTCAATCGCCCGGTGCGCTGAAATGCGCCGGCGGCAAGAGAGCGGTTGCCGCCAAGATTCACCTCGAAAGCGCACCCATGTTGACGGAGAAGAGTTCGCGCTTGCGACGCGGGCGGCGGGGTTTACACTGCCGGCGAAACAAGGCAGCATGCGACGGCATATCTTCCAATGGCTCTTGATCGTCGCCGCCGGCCTGGCGCAGCCCCGCCTGATGGTGGCCGCCGCCGGCCATCTCCGCGTCGGCGCGGCGGCGGTGGAGTTTGAAGCCGATGACACGATGGAAATCGGCGGCAGCATCCTCGCCGGCCACGTGCGCGGGCAGGAGGGCAAGTTGCGCGCGGTCGCGGTGGTCCTCGAACAAGCTCCGGTGAAGCTCGCCGTCGTTGCGTGCGACGTGCTCATGCTCAACCGCGACCTGCTGGACCCCGTCGCCGCCGAAATCGAGCGGACCACCGGCATTCCCGCCGCCCACGTCCTGATCAACTGCACCCACACCCACCACGCGCCGAGCACCTGCACCGTCCACGGCTACAAGCGCGACGAGGAATTCTGCCGGCGCGTCCAGCGCGGCATCGCCGCCGCGGTCCGGGCGGCCAACGCGAATCTCGCGGGCGATTCCCGGTTCTGCTTCGCACTCGGCGAGGAAAAGACCGTCGGCCAGAACAGCCGGCTGCTGCTGGGCGACGGCACGATCTACTGGGGCGGCCCGCGCGACGACGCGGTGCGGCCGACGGGGCCGTTCGATCCTGCGTTGCCGGTGCTGGCGTTTCGCGACGTGGACGGGAAGCTGCAGGCGCTCCTCTTCAATCATTCCACCCACACCATCCGCGGCCGCAAAGGCGGTGTGCGCTCGCCGGGTTTCTACGGCATGGCCGCGCAGGAGTTGGAGGCCGAGATGGGCGCGACCGTCGGCTTCCTTGAAGGCGCGTCCGGCTCGACGCACAACCTCGATCTTTCCGGCGACGAATGTGCCGACCGCATCAAGCGCGCCGTGCGCGAGGCCCTCGCGAAGGCGCAGCCGCAAGCCGCCGCACGTCTCGCGGCGATCAAACGGCCGTTCAAGTTCCGCGTGCGGCGCTTCGATGAAGCAAAGGAGGACGAGGCGGTGTCGTCGTATTGCAGGAAACGCATGCCGCCGCGGGCGGATTCCACGATCGCGGTCTTCCGCGCCATGCGCCGCGAACTGGCGCCGCGCCAGGGCGAGGAACGCGAGACGTGGATGCAGGTGATGCGCATCGGTGACGTGGCCATCGTCGGCGTGCCGGCGGAGTATTTCACCGCGCTCGGCCTCGACATCAAGAAACGCTCGCCATTCCCCCACACCCTCGTCGCCGAGCTTGCGAACGATTGGATCGGCTACCTGCCCGACCGTGAAGGCCACAAGCTCGGCGGCTATCAGACGTGGACCGGCCTCCACAGCTACGCCGAACCGGGCACCGGCGAGCGCATTGCGGACGAAGCGGTGGCGATGCTGCGCGAGTTGCGGACGAAGTAGCCGCCCGCGCCAGGAGGCGAAGCGCGCCGCGGCGAGGAGTTCACCTGGTCGGCACGGCGGCCAGGTTCTGGCGCAGTTGGAGCAACTGCTGCTCCTGGGCCGGACTGAACGATCCCGACTGCTGGCCGTAGGTGTCCATCCAGGTGACGAGCCGGCTCCAATCGTCGGCTTTCAGCGACACGTTGTGGTGTCCCGTGCGGAGCAGACGCAGCAGCGCGCTCTCGCGGGATGGGCCGGTTCCTGGCGACGAGCGACCCTGCCGATGGTAGGTCACGACGTGTGTCTTCAGGCTCGGCGTGCCGTAGTTGGCCATCGCTTGATACGACTTGGCTGGCGTCAGGTCGAACTTCGCGTCTGAGCCTCCCGGCTGATGGCACTGGACGCAATGCTTCGCCAGCACGGGTTGAACCAACGCTTGATAGTCCAGCGGCCAGGAACCGTCAGGGCCGGGTTGGAGGCGGGACGGTGCGCGTCGCAACGCCAGCGTGGCGCGGTCGGGCGGGGCGGTGTGCCGGTGCTCGTGGCAGCCGACACAACTGGTCTGTTGGCCCGGCTGCAGGTAGGTCGCGCTGCGCATGGTTTGCACCGCCATGCCGTCGCTGTCGAGCGCCTGGAGGAAGAACGACACGCCCGACGGCGCTTCGAAATATGCCGAGCCGTCCGCCTCGACCGGCACGGTGCCGAGCACGAACTTGCCCGGATCGTGCGCGGTCAGTCCCATCGCGGGATGGTTCATGCGCGGGTGGTTCTTCGGCGGGATGCCCACGAGCCGCAGGCTGCGGACGGTTCCCTTCGGGACAGATTCCAAGCCGCGATAGACATCGAACACCATCATGCGACCTGTTTGCGGGGCATCCCACTCGGTCGTCGCGGCGATCTGCGGCGGGACAGCGCGCGCGCGAACGGGGATCGGATACATGCAGGAGAGCTTCGCGTCGCGCCACAACAAGTTGAGGTTTCCGAAAGCATCGAACAAGTAAATGCCGAGCGCCGCCGCGCCCAACTCATGGCCGGTCTGTTGCAACGGCTGGCCGCTCCACGCCGTCAGGTAGTGTTCCTCGGAGAGCGGATAGGGATTGGCGTAGTAGGTGTCGGGCCAGGCCTCGATTTCGGGGAAGGGGACTTCGGGCGTGAGGCGCGTCATCGGCCCGTTGCCGTCGGTGCCTTGGTGCGGGTCGAGCAGCACGAGACTGCCGGCCGTGTTCGCGTGGTGCGCCGACGCGGTGAAGACGAACTTGCGCGAGCCGGGAATCGCCCGCGGCTCGAACATGCAATGCGGATTGAGCGTGTAGTTGCCGAAGATCGCCTGGCTGCCGGTGCCGTCGGGCAGCGTCGCCCAGAGGCTCATGTAGGGCATCGCCTCGCGGTCCACGTAATCCCACCGCGAGTAGATGATGCGGCCCTGGTTGTCCACGCTCGGCTCCCACTCGAACATCTCGAACGGCGAAATGGGCCGGAGGCGCCCGCCATCGGCGTCCATCACGTGCAGCGTATAGACGGCGACCGGCCGGAACTCATCGCCGCCGCAACGGACATAGCTGTCGCAGCGGTTCGCGCGCGGCTGGCGCGCCGCGGCCTTCGTGTATTGCGGGTCTTCGCCCCGCCGGGTCGAGAGGAACACAATCTCGCCGCCGGGCAGATAGCGCCCGTCGAAGTGGTCATACTTGCCGTGGGTGAGCCGGCGCAGCCCGGAGCCATCGAATTGCATTTCGTATAGTTGGAAGAACGCGTCTTCGGGAATCCTGGACTTGTCGAGCTTGTCGGGCAGGTCAATCAGACCGGGATAATGCTTGCTGTAAGCGAACAACACTTTCTGGGCGTCGTAAGAAAGCTCCGGCCGGACGATTGTGCCCGGCTCGAACGACGGCGTGAGACAGCGGACGGTCGGATGGCCGGACTTGAATCCCTCCAGCATGTAAAGCCCGCCGCCCGGACGCGTGAACCAGCCGTAATACTGGTCGGACATGTGCGTAAACCACGCGGACTTGGCGCTCACCTTGAAACGCGCCGGCTCGCGCTGGACGAACAGCACGCGGTCGAAATCCAGCAGCGGGTTGCGCAACGCCAGCTTCCGCACCGTCCAGCGGGCGCGAAGGTAGCGCTCACGATCCGGTTGTCTCGCCGCGGCGCGGAGTTCGGCCATCTCGGCGTCAACCGCGACACCCGAACGCCGCAGGCTCTCCGCCAACTTCAGCCCGCGCTCGATGACGTGCGCAACCGAATACGGCTCAGGCCGGGCCAATTGCGGACGCACGCGTCGCGATTGCGGGCTGACGCTGCTTTGCGTGGCCGGCATCGCCAACGCGAGGTTGCGATGGCTGGTGGTCGGATAGATTTCCACCTCGTCGAGATGGAGGCATGTGTCGTGTTCGGGCAATTGGATGCGGACGTAGCGGGCCTTCACCCCCGCAAGCTTCACCGACAACGGGCGCGCGTCGCGGTGCCCGTAGAACATCGTGCCGGCGTGCCGATACACCTCCTGCCACTTCTTGGCGTCATCGGAAACCAGCACGACCAGTCGGGCGGCGCGTCCGGTGTGTTCGTCGCAACGGTTATAGATCAGGATTTGGTCCAGCGGAAAAACCCGCTTGAGGTCCACCTGCCACCACGGCTGGTCTTCCCGCGCCGTGTGGAACCCGAACGACCCGTTGCGCACACCATCACACGCCCCGGCCGCGTCCTCCTCGGCGGTGATGGGGCCGCTCGGCGACAGGATCCCGCGAACCTCGTCCTGCCGCAGCCAGTCGGCCTCGATTCGCTCGCGCGTCAGCGTCTCCCCAGCGACCGCACATGACAGTGCGGCTGCAAGACCGACCAGGATTCGAGCCGGCTCTCGGAAGGGGCGCACGCGGCACATAGATGACTCCGCTTCTTGCAGACTACGCGGACACGATAGGGATGCTCCACCGCAGTGGCAAGCGTCATTCTTCATCGGCGACCGGGTCTCCCTGCCCCGCAGCTTGGACATTTTCTGCGTTTTCTGCGTTTGTGGCGGGCGGGCGCGCTGTTACGATGCCGCTGCCGATGAAACCTGTCACACGTCGCGCCTGGCTGCGTTGCTCGCTGACTGCGGGCTTCGCCGCCGCCACCGGAACTCTTGTGCAGTCCTGTGCCACCACCGCATCCGCCGGCAGCAGGGCGGGGCGAAGGACAAAGACCGAGTGGTCCACTTACAAGGACGAGCGGACCGGCGTTGAGGTCACACAGTTGACCAACTACCGGGGCCACAGCCATCACTTCTACTTCACCAATCCCGGCTGGTATGACGGCGGGCGCAAGCTGCTGTTCAGCTCCGACCGCGACAACCGCACCAACCTCCACGGAATTGATCTCGTCACCGGCGAGATCGAACAAATCACCGACTTGGAGCCGGTGCCGTTGCCGCGCGAGGTGGAGTTCTTCCGGGCCTGCAAGAACCCGGCCCGTGAGGAAGCCTACTGTTGGCACGACCGCGACCTGCTCGCGGTTGACCTGCACACGAAGAAAACGCGGCGGCTGCTTCAGACCGAGCCGCGCTGGTGCCACTCGATGACCAACTGCGCCGCCGACGGACGCCATGTCTATTTCGGCATCTGGGAGGACCAGTCGAGCAAGTTCCGCGTGGACCTGCTGCGCGGCTACGTCGGGTTCAAGGAAACCTTTGAGGCCAAGCCGCTCAGCCGCATCATGCAGGTGGCTGTGGATGACGGCGCCGCGCGCGTCGTGTGGGAGGAGAAGTCCTGGATCGGCCACGTCAACACCTCGCCCACACAGCGCCATTTGCTCACGTTCTGTCATGAAGGCCCGTGGAACCTCGTGGACCAGCGCGTCTGGGGCTTCGACGCCGACTCCGGCAAGGTCTGGAAAATCCGCCCCACTTCCGGCAAGGAAACCGTCGGCCACGAGTATTGGTATGCCGACGGCGTGCGGATCGGCTACCACGGCCTCGACAGCCAGGGCAAAGCGATGATCGGTCGCATCCGTTACGACAACACCGACCGGCATGAAACCTCGTTCCCCGGCCAGACGGGCCACACGTTTTCACTCGACGAGAAGCTGATAGTCGGCGACGGCGGGGGTGTCATCCGCTTATGGCACTACGACGGCAAGGAATACTCCAAGCCGCGCGTCCTCTGCCGGCACGATTCCGCCATGCGCATCCAGCAGGCCCATCCCCATCCCCGCATCTCGCCCGACGGCCGCTACGTCATCTTCACCTCCGACCGCGCCGGCTACTGCAACCTCTACAAGGTCAACCTCGCGGACTTCGACCAATTGCCGCCGGCGGATGTGAAGTAAACGGCGAGCTGCTCCTCCTCCATCGCAGCTACTCCGGCAAGCGCATTCCTAAGGCGAAATAAACCGTAGGATGATAACAATTCGGACGGTGGCGGTTCTGAGCCTCGGAACCGTCGGCGTCGTTTTTTGATGCCGCTATTGGATGGGGGATAAACGCGTTCAAATCCGAGCCGTATGCTGCTATAGTGCGACACTATGAAAGCACGGGCACTGCGCATCGGCCTGCTTTTGGCATTGGTTGTTCTGGGCGTCACGCTGCTCTTCATCCAAGGCGAGAATCCAAATGGGTTAAAGATGTTGGCTGCTCACATCCCCTTCGCGAATCCAAGGGATGTCCGCTATCACCGCATTCGATACGAGGCCAAAGACTTGAAGAACGATCCGGGGCTGCCAGCCTTTGCTGCTGAATTGGAGAAGCTGGCTTCTCAGATTCCTTTCATCAACCCTAGGGATGTCGTCTATCACCGCATTCCACACGAGGCCCAGTTACTGATGGACGATCAGGAACGTGCTGCGTTCAAGGCGTTCATGGACCTCGCCGACAAGGCGGACGAATCCCGGCTCTGGAAACTCACCGCTCATCCCAACGCGCGGGTTCGCACGCTCGCCATGATCGGCGTTTATTGGCATGCTAACCCCAAGCGGTTGCCGGGTCTTCTTGATCTGGTTGACGATTGGGCGAAGACGTTTCCGACCGTTGTGGATGATTGGCCGGGGGGCCGGACTTGGTTTGAAACAGCGAAAGAACGCCGTCGCGACGTGGGGGAGACAAAGCAGATGGTCGGGGACGTCGCCAGAAGCATCATAGAAGCGTATCTGGATGCTGCCACTCCCGCTGACAATCGTGGGTCAACGACAGAAAGCTTTCGAGATTACTGGGCCGCACGCGGCAACCGCCCTCATTGCTTCTGTTGGTTTCAACTCGCCCTGCGTCGGGCGATGCACGGCTTCAGTGGGCTTCAAGCCGAATGTCTCCCGGCCGTCCAGAAACTGAGAGAACGGGTTGACGCATTAGAGCCACCTTATCGGAGTTGGGTTCTGCTCGCACTTACCGCTTCCATCACATGGGGCGATGGCTACGATGCCATCCATTATGGCGATCTCGGCAAGGATCGCGCCCGCTTTGCCAGCAATGAAG
>JACRKA010000133.1 GCA_016219905.1 Verrucomicrobiota bacterium | reverse complement strand
GCGGCCTGCCGGCGGCGTCGTTGCGCGCGCTCTGGCAGAAGATGCGCGACGAACGCCCGCGCGGCGCGCGGTTCATCCGTTACACGGAGAACCACGACATCGTCAACGACCTGCTGCGCGCGGAGGTGGTCCTTGGCGAACGCGGCGCAGCGGCCATGACCGCCGTCCACTTCACGCTCGACGGCGTGCCGTTGCTCTACAACGGCCAGGAGATTGGCGACACGTCGTTGCAGAGCATCTACGCGCGCTGGCCCGTCCGTTGGGAAGCTGCCTGCCTGCCGAAGGCGAAAGCGAAGTTCACGTTCCACCAGAAACTCTGCCAGTTGCGCCGCACCGAGCCAGCGTTGGCCAGCGGCGAAGTCGTCTGGCTCGACAACGACCAACCCGATGCCGTGCTGTCGTTTCTACGCCGCGCCGGCAGCGAGGAGATCGTCACCGTCGCGAGCCTCTCGAACCGCAAGCTCAAGGCGCGGATCGAACTGCCGGGAAAGTTCAATCCGTTGGTTTCCGATGGAGCCAAGCCCGGCGCAGCCGCCGGGAAGCTCACGCTTGAACTCGACGCGTGCAGCTATTTCGTTGGCAAGAAACAATAATCATCGCATATCTCCCATCATTTCACTGCAAAGGACAACACCTACGAGCCAAGAGCCTCACCGACTCGCGCCAGAGTAATAGACGCCACCCAACATGGAAGCCGCTCCCTCAACCTCACCCCAACCCACCGCTGCCCCCAGCGCGGGCCGCGTCATGTCCATTGATGCGTTGCGGGGCTTCGACATGTTTTGGATCATCGGCGGGAAGTATCTCTTCCTCTGTCTGGTGGCCGCGCTGAATGCGCCGCAGCCCGTGCCGGCGTGGTTGAAGACGACGATGGAGCACTCGCGCTGGAACGGGTTCACGTTCTGGGACCTCATCATGCCGCTGTTCCTGTTCATCGTGGGCGCGGCGATGCCATTCTCATTCAGCAAGCATCTCGCGCTCGGCGAGCCGAAACGCGCGATCTACCGGCGCATGGCGTGGCGCGTCGTCGTGCTCTGGGTGCTGGGGATGATGGTGCAGGGCAATCTGCTGGCGCTGGATTTGTCCAAGCTCAAGGTCTTCAGCAACGTGCTGCAATGCATCGCCTGCGGCTATGTCGTTGCCGGCGTGGTGTTGCTGCATGTGCCGCGCCGGTTTCATCCGTGGATTACCGCCGCGCTGCTGCTGGGCTACTGGCTGGCGATGGTGTTCATCCCGGTGCCGGGTCTGGGCGCAGGCGTGCTTGAAGACGACCGCAACCTGGCCGCCCACATTGACCGGCTGGTCCTGGGGAGGTTCAACGCCGGCCATCACACGTGGATTCTGTCCACCATGAGCTTCAGCGCGATGGTCATGCTGGGGATGCATGCCGGGCAGTTGCTGCAATCGCGGCAGCCGGAGCGGCGCAAATTGTTGTGGCTGCTTGCGGCGGGCGGCGCGGGCCTCGCGCTGGGCTGGATTTGGAGTTTCTGGTTTCCCATCAACAAGCCCATGTCCACCAGCTCGATGGTGCTGTGGGCCAGCGGCTGGTGCTTCCTGCTGCTGGCGTTGTTCTACGGCGTCATTGACGTGCTGCGCTGGCGCGCGTGGGCGTTCCCGCTGGTGGTCATCGGCGCGAACGCGCTGTTTGCCTACATGGTGTCGCACCTGTTCATGGAGCAAATCACCGGCATGGGCAGAGTGCTCTTCGGCGGCATGGCGCGACACATGGAGCCGTTTGGCTGGAAGCCCTTCACCATCACCGGCGGCAGCGTGCTGCTCATCTGGCTGATGTTGTTGTTCCTGTATCGGAGAAAGATTTTCTGGAGGGTGTAGCTCCTCAGGCACACATGAACAACCCAAACACCTCACCGGCTCGCACCCGCTTAACAAGAACCATCAGAATGCAATTCACCATGAACCATCAACCTCATCACAATCCGGGCCGGCTCGCGCCGGCGGCAATCCTCACGCTCACCCTCGCGTTGTTCGGCGGCACGGCACACGCTGGTCCGCCGGAATCCTACCGCAAACTCTGGCGCGACCCGGCGGTGAACGAGCGCATCGAGCGCAACATCGAGAAACACCGCAAAGGCGATGCGACCATCGAGGTCGTCGGCAAAGACGGCAAGCCGGTCAGCGGCGCGAAAATCGTCCTGCGGCAGACGGGACACGAGTTTCTGTTCGGCTGCAATGCCTTCGTGCTCGGCCAGCTCGACACGCCGGAGAAGAACCGCCGTTACGAGGAAGCGTTCCTCAAACTCCACAACTTCGCCACCGTGCCGTTCTATTGGGAAGGCACCGAGCCGACGCAGGGCGAACTGCGCTACTCGGAGCCAGCCCGCGACATCTGGCGCCGGCCGCCGCCGGACCGGTTCATCCCGTGGGCGGCGAAACACGGCGTCACGCTCAAAGGCCATCCGTTGCTCTGGCACGCCTACAACCCGCCGTGGCTGCCGAAGGACGCGGACGAACTGCGCGCGCTCTATCGCAAACGCTTCAAGGAAATCGCGGCGCGCTACGGTGACAAGATCGGCATCTTCGACGTGGTCAACGAGTCGCTCGTCTGCAAGAAGGATTATCCGTTGCTGACGCCCGACCGCGACTATGTTCGCTGGGCGTTCACCGAAGCGACGCCGCTGTTTCCGGAGAAGACCACGCTGATGATCAACGAGATCACCGAATACAACTTCAAGCCGTTCACGGCTAATCCTTATGCCACCCAGATCAAGACGCTGCTGGCGCAGGGCGCGAAGATCAAGGGCATCGGCCTTCAGTATCACTACTTCCGGCGCGAGAAGCTCGATGCATTCCTCACCGATCCGAAGTGCGACCCGAATAAGCTGCTCGATGTCTATGAGCAGTTTGGCGGGTTCAAGCTGCCGATGTTCATCACCGAGATCACGATCCCGTCGGCGGGGGAGGGCGGCGACGCGTTGCAGGAGGAGGTCGTGCGCGACCACTACCGCCTCTGGTTCAGCGCGCCGATGATGGCGGGCATCACGTGGTGGAACCTGGGCGACGGCACCGCCGTGAAGGGCGAGAACGAGGCCAAGGGCGGCTTGGTGGACGGCGACTTCAAACCAAAGCCTGCCTACCGCGCGCTCGACAAGCTCATCAACAAGGATTGGAAGACGTGGGCGCAGACCCAGACCGATGCGCAAGGGCAGGCGTGCTTTCGCGGGTTCTTTGGCAGTTACGACGTCATCGTCAAAGCCGGCGGCAAGACGACCCGACAGTCGTTCCGTCTCGAAAAAGACAAGCCCAACAAGTGGACCCTCAAGTTCTGAGCCGGCCATATCGTGTGGCTGCGCGGGGAATGGGCGCCGGGAAATGCCGTTGACTTGACCGGAGGCGTTCGCCATTATCCCGCACTTCAAATTCGGAAAAAACAGCGACCACAGACAAGAACGGAGAACTGACATGGCAGATTTGATTGGCAATTGCATCGTGGCCCAGTCCGGCGGGCCGACCGCCGTCATCAACGCCAGCGTTGCGGGCGTCATCGAGGAGGCCTACAAACACGAGCAGATCGAGGAAGTCTATGGCGCCGTCAACGGCATCCTCGGCATCCTCAACGAGGAGATCGTGGACCTCAGCGAGGAGAAGAACAGCGCCATCAAGGGCCTGCTCTACACCCCCGCCGCCGCGCTCGGTTCCTGCCGCTACAAGTTCGATTTCGCCAGCGCCGACGCCGCCCAGGCCGCCAACGCCCAGCGCGACGCTGAGCGCGTGCTGGAGGTCTTCAAGGTCCACAACATCCGCTACTTCTTCTACGCCGGCGGCAACGACTCGATGGACACCGCCAGCAAGATCAACAAGCTCGCCCAGCAGCAGGGCTACGACCTGCGCGTCATCGGCGTGCCCAAGACCGTTGACAACGACCTGCCGTTCACCGACCACTGCCCTGGCTACGGCAGCGTCATCAAATACCTCGCCACCGCCGTCCTCGAAGCCTCGCGCGACCTGGAGGCGATGTCCGCCGGCGACACGTGCAGCCTCATCGAGGTCATGGGCCGCCACGCGGGCTGGATCGCCGCCGGCACTGTCCTGGCCAAGCGCAACGAGGAGGACGGCCCGCACATCGTCCTGCTGCCCGAAGTCCCGTTCGACGAGGCGAAACTCGTCGCCGAAGTCTCCAGCGCGATGACCAAGTATGGCCGCTGCATCGTCGTCGTCGGCGAAGGCCTGCGCGGCGCCGACGGCAAACTCGTCAGCTCCATGGGCGGCAAGTTTGAGAAAGACGCCTTCGGCCACTCCCAACTCGGCGGCGTCGCCGAGGCCCTGCGCGCCATCATCGAGGAAAAGGCCGGCGTCAAGTGCCGCACCGCCAAGCTCGGCATCCCCCAGCGCGCGGCGGGCCATTGCGCCAGCAAAGCCGACCGCGACAACGCCTACCTCGCCGGCAGCCGCGCCGTGCAGCTCGCCGTCGAAGGCGCCACCGACGTCATGGTCACCCTCAGCCGCGAAGGCGCCGCCGACAGCCCGAAGTTCGGCACCGGCACCGCCCCGCTGGCCGACATCGC
This sequence comes from Verrucomicrobiota bacterium, assembly GCA_016219905.1. Lineage (GTDB taxonomy): Bacteria > Verrucomicrobiota > Verrucomicrobiia > CAIQCK01 > CAIQCK01 > JACRKA01. The sequence goes on along the minus strand of JACRKA010000133.1, from coordinate 8,207 downwards.
CAACAACGAGAAGAAACTTCCCCGCGAGTGGATCAACGAAGCCGGCACGCTGCCCAACGAGAAGTTTATCGAATACGCCCGGCCGCTGATTCAAGGCGAGGTCAACCCGCCCTTCGAAGGCGGCCTGCCGAAATACGTCCGGCTGGAGAAACACCCCGTCGAGAAGAAGTGCGCAGCCTACGAGACGAAGTAAGACATCGTAGGGCGTGAAGCGTTTAGCGTGGAGCGTGGGAGCGCGAGCTTCCACGCTCCAGTGCTTTTGGGGGGTGGCGAAACGCGTGAGCATTCCGAAAACGGGCAGGAACTTCACGCGACTGGGTGGCGCATGCCACGAGCATCGGCAAGCTCCGTTAGGAGCGCCATGCTTATAGCAAACGATGCTGGAAAGACGCCAAGCTCCAGAGGAGCGGCATGTGGCTGACGCAAAAGTGGCCGGTCCTGCACATGCCGCTCCTATGGAGCTTTTGGTGATCGCGAGCGCGATTGCTATAGACATGACGCTCCTAGCGGAGCTGTCGGATTCAGTGCCTTTCCTCTGACAGCTTCTCACGGGTTGCGCCACACCGCTCGCCCGCCCGTCACTTCTTCTTTGTGCCGAAGAGGCCCTTCAGGAGATCGCCCGCCTTGCCTTTGAGGGCGTTGCCGCCGGCGTCCTTGAGCGCGGCAGTGACGGCCTGGCCGTAATCAATCTTCGTCTCGCCGATCTTGCCTTTCACCGGGATCACGAGCGTGGCCGGCAGGAACTCAGCCACCGTCGCGTTGGCGTCGCGGATGCGCTTCGGCGTCGGCAGGCCGAGCTGGAGATCGAGAGTCTGGTCGAACCGCACGCTACCCGCGAGCGTGAGTTCCACTCCACTAAGCTTCATCACGGCCTTTTCGGTGCGGAACTCGCCGCGCTCGATGACGAAGTGGGTCGGCTGGATGCCGCCGGGGTCGTTCGGCTTGCCTTCACCGACGAAGTTCATCAACTCGTTGAGCATCGGCGAGCCGGTGATGCGCAGGTTTTGCGCGGAGTAGTTCCCCTTGCCGGTCAGCTTCGCGGCGAGCAGGCCGGTCAGGTTCGCCGGCATCGGCAACGGCAGCGGGCCATCGTAGGTCATGTCCGCGTCGAGCGAGGCGGTGCCGTCCACCGTGCTCTTCTCGACGTTGATGAACGAGTTGAGGAACTTGAGGAACCGGAGGAGGCCGACGCTCAGGCCGACGTCCTTTGCCGCGAGTGTCAGGTGTGTGCGCTGGTTCACGTCCACGTCGCCCTTGAGCGAGGTCGCGCCGCCGTTGATCTTGCACGCGTAATCCACCGGCAACCGGCCGCCCTTCAGTTCGAGCGCGATCGGCGGGCCTTCGATGACCACGCCGGTGTTGGTGTAGCTGCCGTAGCCGAGCTTCGCGGCGAGCGAGATGCCGCCAAGCCACGCGAGCGTGTTGGTGCCGGGCGACAGCGGGCCGGTGAACGCGATGCGCGCGGGCTGCGGGCCGGTGGCGCGGATCTCGCCGGCGCTGAGGGCCGTCAGCAACGGCTTGAGCCGCGCCGCGTCGTAGGTCAGGTCGGCGACGAGGTTCTCGGCGGACGCGGGCTGGTTGGCCTGCGAGCGGACCGTGCCGGTGACGGTGCCGCGCGCGATCTGGGAACGCAACTCGCTGCCGTCGGCGATGGTGACGGCGAAGCCACCCTTCGTGTTGGCGAACGTGCCCGTGAGCTTCACGACCGGCTCCGGCTCGTCAATCGCGATGCCTTTCGTTTGCGGTCCTTTGAAATGGATGCTTTGTCCGGTCAGCGTCGCAGTATAGGGAAACGCGCCGCCGCCGGCCTTCACGTCGGCGGCGAGCTTGAGGTTGCCCGTCAACTCGGTGGTGTTGGTGAGCGCGCCCATCGCGACGGCCACGGCGCCGAGCGCGGTCAGGTCGGCTGCGCCGTCGAGCTTGCCGTCGAGCGTGGCGATCTTGCCCTGCGCGTCGAGCGCGATGTTGCCCTGGCCGTCGAGGTTGGCCAGCGCGGTCTTGAGGCTGGCGCGCGACACGCGGTAGGTCTTGTTGGAAGCGTCAAGGCTGGCCTGCACGTCGAGCGACGGCTTGCCGAGCTTGATCGGGTCGCCCGCGAGCTTGGCCGGCTTGAGTGTCGTCTCCGGCAGGTCGAGCTTCGCGGTGATGTCCTGCTTCGCACCGAGCAACGCGCCGCGCAGGCGGATGTCGAACGGCCCCGCGCCGCTGGCCACGGTCACGTCCTTAAAATAACCGGGCGCGGCTGCCGCGAGCGCGACCGGGTCGAGCGTGCCGGTGATCTGCAAGTCGGTCTGGTCGCTCGCCGGGTCGAGCGCGAGCTTGCCTTTCAGCGAGGTGACGGCGATGCCTGCCAGTTGTGCGGAGCCGGAGGCGATCTCAATCGGCGACTTGAGCGGGTCGAGCGCGTTGAGCGTCAGCGCCGCGTCGGCGGCGAGCGATTGCGGCCAGCCGATGGCCGTCGGCGCGTTCGTCCCCGTCAGCACAAGATTCTTCACCTCGGCATGGAGTTTCTTCACGACAAGCTGGCTGAGCGTGCCGCTGGATTGAAGTTGCGCGTTGACGATACCCGAGCCGTCCATGCCCTCCAGCTTGACGCCCCAGACGCGCGCGAGGTCGAGCAGCGGCTTGATGCTGCCCGCGGCGTTGACCGCCGCGGCGACACTCGCCGCGCTGAGCGGTTCGCCAGCCTTCGTCGGGATGACTGCCGACGCGGCCACTGCCGCCTCGGCGCCCGGCAGTGTCACACGCAGTTCCGGCACGTCGTAGCGGCCAACGGCCAGGTCGGCTGTGCCGCGCCCACTGAGTTTGACCTCCAAAGGAGCTTGCGTGGCCGCCGCGCCGCCGGGCGCGACCCGCGCGAAGGCGCTGAGGGATTTGATTTCCACCTTCGTCCACGAAGCCGAGCCGGCGCCGGTGATGTCGGCTTCACCGTAGGGCATCACAATGCCGGTTGTTTTCAGGTTGTTGACCTCCACATGGATGTTCAGCGGTGTGGCGGCCTGGCCGCTCTCAGGCGGCACGACAACGTGCGCGTCCACGCGACCGGCCAGCGGCAGCGTCGGCGGAATCATGTCGGTGAACCGCCGCGCCTTCGCCATCAACGCGTCGAGGTCGGCGCCGAGGGTCAGGTCGGCCTCGAAGGCGGAGCCGGTGGCGCGCTGTTCGAACGTGAACCGGCCCTTGGTCTGGAGCGCGTCGTCCACGTGGGCGTCGAGGTTTTCGATGCGGTAAATCTTTTTCTCGAGGTCGAGGTTGAAACGAAGCTTCGAGGCGAGATCCTTCACCAGTGGCACCGGCGCGCCGCTTGGCCCGATCTCCGCGAGGCCTTCGCCACGGAAGTCGAGGTCGGCTGCGAACGACTTGGCCGTGGCCTTGAGTCCTTTCACGCTGCCGGCGATGCGGCCTTGGAGCTTGCGCCCGGTGGTGAGGTAGCCGGGGAACCGTTCGGCCAGCGCGGCGATGTCGGCCGTCATGGTGATGTCGGCTTCGAGCGCGGGCGCCTTCGGGTCATTGGTGGCAACGCCCTTGAACGCGACCGAGGCGGCGGGCGATGTGAGGTTCAGGTCAAGGTCGGTCTGGCGGTCGCCGTGTGGCTTGAACTCGTAGCTGAGTTGCGTGAGTCCGGGCCGGAGCGTTTGGACGACGTTGGTGCCGCCGGTGGCGACGAGCATCGCCAGCTCCGGCACGTCGAGGGTGAGCTGGCCTTTGCCGGCAGGACGCGCGAGGCCGTCGAGCGTCACCCGTCCGGCGCCGGCGAGCGTGCCCTCGAACTTTTTCACCGGCCCGAACGACGCGAGCACGGGTTTCAGCGGCGCGAGCAGCGCGGGCGTGATGGCGTAGTCGAGTTCGGCCTGGGTCTTCTTGAGCTTGATCTTGCCGCCGAAGGCGATGAGCGCGTTGCCCTTCACGTCGAGCGACGCGTCGCTGTTCTTGACGGCGAAGGTGATGGGCCGGTCGAGGTCCTCGGCGCGGACTTCGATGCGGATCGGCGCAAGCGCGACGGGACGGTCGAGGGCGGGCGTCTTGACGCTGACGTTGAGGTCGTCCGTGAAGAGGCTGCCGAGGGCGAGCGGTGTCTCGCCGCCGCCGCCCTTGAGGAGGCAGGCGAGGTTGATGCGGCCTTTCGCGTCCTGCTCGACGAGAACCTGCGGCTTGGTGGCGCGGAGGCCCTTGGGGAAAATGAATGCACCTTTGAAGAGCGCGAGCAGCATCGGGTCCACCGTCAGCCGCTCGACGACGATGCAGTTGCCGGGCGAGAAGCCGGGCGGGTTGGCGATGCGGAAGCCTTCGATCTCCACGCCGCTGAAGAGCGAGTAGGACAGCCGGTCAATGGCTGGCTCGCCGGTGAACGTGCCGCGCAGGACGGCAATGACCTGCGGACGGACGAATGTGTTGGTGATGACGGGCAGCAGCAGGACGATGCCCGCAAGGATGGCGACGAAGCCGCCGAGCACCAGCGGCCATTTCCTGCGGCGCGGCGTCGGGGCGGATGAGGGAACATCATTGGGCTTGCTCATGAGATTGGACCTCCAAGGTTGATCTGCTTGATCAAAACGCGCCGAAGGTGGCACAGCGCGGCACGCGCTGCAAACGGGCCAGCGGCTTGTTGCTCCGCGTCGCAACGCCGGCCAGGATGCCGGCGCTATGGGCATTGGCTCACTTCAGCTTCTTGATCTTGACGTCCTTGAAGCACGCCTGCATCGGCGGGCCTTTATGGATCTGGAAGGCGATGATGCCGCTCTTCGCGCCGACGGCGGTCTCGTCGGTCACGTCCACGGTCTGCTTGCCGTTGATGAAGTGCTGGAGATGGTTGCCCTTGGCGATGACGACGTAGTCGTTCCACTCACCCGGCTTGATCGTGGCCTGGATCGCGTCCGAGTCGCCGACGGAGCCGGTGACTTCGATGTTGGGCTTCTTCGGGTTCTTCGGGTCGCCGCCTTCCTTGATGACGACCTTCTGGCCGCGCTTGGCGAGGATGCCCCGGCCGCGCTCTTCGTAAAGGATGCCGGAGTAGCTCTTGCCTGCCTCGAAGTCGGCCTGGTAGCCGCCGACGACGCAATAGCCCGGCTCGACGACCTTGCTGCGATACTGGATGCCGGAGTTGGCGAAACCTTTCTCGTCGCCGGGGACGAACTTGAACTTCACGTGCAGCTCGAAATCGGCGAACTCGCCGCCTTTGTAGATGCAGAACGTGTTTTTCTGCGGGATGCAATCCGCTGTGCTCTTGCCGCAGATCGCGCCGCCCTTGGCGCTCCAGAACTCGGGCCGGCCTTCCCAGCCGTCGAGGTTCTTGCCGTTGAAGAGCAGGACGTAGCCTTCGGACTTCTCGGCGTCGGTGAGCTGGTTGTCGCCGGCGTTGGTGGTGAGCGCGGCGGCGAGCGCGGCGGCGGGGAGGAGGAGACGATGAAGTTTCATGATGGCTCTAGGGGTTGCTGGTGTTGTGTTGCGGGCTGCGGCTCTAACAGAAAACTTCGCGACGGTGAAGCATTTTATTTTTCGCATGGCGGCTCACTCTGACGGCTTGAGGCGGACGGTCTTCAGGTTCATCGGGTTCCAGCCTTGTTTGACCGGCTTGATGGAGAGTGAGGCGTTGCCCACGGCAAGCTCCACGGTGCCCGGCGTGACGGTCTGATACTTGTTGTAGTCGCCTGTCTTGGGCGAAACGGCGGCGAGCTTTTTCCCGGCGACATGGATCTCAAACTTCGCGCTGTTGGGCGTGGCGAGGTCGGCTGTGATGGCGAACTTGCCCGCCTCGCGGACCGTGAACTTCCACTCCACCCAATCATCCGGCCGGCTCCAATGGCCGAGCGTGTTCTTGTCGTTTCCGCGCCGGATGGTCTTGCCATGCAGGATCGCGCTGGCGGCAGAGAGCACGAACGAACCGTCCGCTGAGGCTCTTATCGGCGGCGCGGCAGGTGGCGGCGGGTTCTTGGCAGCCACCGGAGGGGCCGGCTCGGATTTTGGCGCAGGCGGCAGCGACTTGGACCTGGCGCGCGCAGCCTCCGCCGCAACTTGCGCGTCATACTCGCGCTGCAATCGCTGCTGGTGGCTGATCCGCCACCCGATGAGGCCCACGACCAGCAGGACGGCCGCCACCAGGCTCGCGAACACAATCAAGGGCGCATGCGATTGGCGCGGCCGTGGGGTCGGGTGTGGTGATGTCTTTGGCGACGCGGCGGCGCGCGCCGGGGTGCCGGCGACTTTGGGAGTGCTGGTGGCGAGCTTGACGATGGACACGCGGGCGCGTCGCGGCGGCGCTGGCGGTGGCGGCGACGCGCGCAGCGCGGCCACCAAGTGGTCGGCGTTCTGGAACCGCTCGGCCGGGTCCCTGGCGAGCAACCGCTGCACGAGCACGGCGGTCCAGTGCGACACGGGGGCGAGCGCGCTGGGGTCGGGCGCGGGTTCCTCCAACTGCGCGGCGATGGTTTCCGCATCGGTCGCTTTCGCGAACGGCGGCCGGCCCGTGAGCATCTCGAACGCGATCGCGCCGAGCGAGTAAAGGTTGGAGCGTGCGTCAATCGCCCCGCCTCGCGCCTGCTCGGGGCTGACGTAGGCCGGCGTGCCAAGTCGCGGCGGCTGTCCCGGCGGCCCGTTGTTGACGCGCAGCGGCCGGGCGAGCAAGAAGTCGCTCCACTTCGCGTTCCCGTCGCGGTCAAACACAACCTTCGATGGGTTGATGTCGGCCGGGATGACGTCTTGCCGGTGCAGGTAGGCGAGGCCTTCGGCAAGTTGCTCGAGGATGCGCCACGCGTCGGCTTCGGCGAGCCGGCCGTGCATCAGCAGCACCGGCAGGCAGCCGCCCTCGCAGAATTCCATCCCATAAAAGCAGACGTCGCCGATGCTCCCGGAGAACAGGATGCGCGTCACGCCCGGATGCTGGAGGCCCCGCAACCGCGACATGGATTCGCAGAAAGCGTCCACGTGGTCCGGCCCGCCGATGAGGTCGTCCTCCGGCACGCGCAACGCGGCCAGCTCCAGCGTCGTGACGTTCTGGGCCTGGTAGATGGAACCGTTGCGCCCGACACCGAGCGAGCCGCACACCATCCAGTCGCCGAGGTGGTAGCCGGCGCTCAACGGATGCGCCGGCAAGGCGACGACCGCGCCGCACGCCGGGCATCGTTTCGCTTTTCCCGTCTCCTCCAGCGCGACGGGAAACAACTCGTGGCAACTCGAACATGGAAATTGCAGGGCCATAGCCGGGCGGGCCGGCATTGTAGGTCGGACTGCGCTCGCGTCAACTGCGCGTTGCGCCCCGCAGGGAATGGATGACAACAGGAATGACAACGCGCTTGCGCCGCGGCGCAAGCTATGCTCCACTTCGCGCTTTCCCTCCTCGGCAATGGGAGGGGTATTTGAACGTGAAAAGACCGCGGGCGGAGTTTTCCCCGCAACGAGTGAACCGATGAGCACGACCGCAGAGATTGTTTCGTTGTTCGACCGCTACGTGATGCCGACCTATGGCCGGTCGCTGGCCATCGTGCGCGGCAAGGGCGCGAAATGCTGGGACGCCGACGGCAAGGAATACCTCGACTTCGGCGGCGGCGTCGCGGTGAACATCCTCGGCCACAGCCACCCCGCCATCATCCGCGCGCTCAAGCAGCAGGCCGCGACGCTCATTCACTGCTCGAACCTTTACTACAGCGAACCGCAGGGCTTGCTCGCCAAGAAGCTCGTCGAACTGGCCGGCATCGAGGGCAAGTGCTTCTTCTGCAACAGCGGTGCCGAGGCCAACGACGGCCTCTACAAGCTCGCGCGCAAGTTCGGCCACGACACCGGACGCTATGAGATCCTGACGATGGAGGGCAGCTTCCACGGCCGGACGCTGGCCGGCATCGCCGCGACGGGACAGGAGAAGGTGAAGAAGGGTTTCGAGCCGATGCCGGACGGTTTCCGGCACGTGCCGTTCAACGACCTCGACGCTGTGCGCGCCGCGGTTGGCCCGAAGACGACGGCGATCCTCGTCGAGCCGATCCAGGGCGAGAGTGGCATCAAGCCCGCCACGCGCGAGTTCCTGATGGGTTTGCGGCAGCTTTGCGACGAGAAGAACCTGCTGCTGATGCTCGACGAGGTGCAGTGCGGCAATGGGCGGACCGGGCGGTTCTTCGGCTTCCAGTCCATCGCGCCGGAGTTGAAGCCCGACGCGATCTCGATGGCCAAGGGCATCGGCGGCGGTTTCCCCATCGGCATCATCTGGTCGAGCGGCCTGC
>JACRKA010000139.1 GCA_016219905.1 Verrucomicrobiota bacterium | reverse complement strand
GGTCACTTCGCAAGACGCACGTGTTGCCGGATCGGAAGTTGAAGTTCAAGGTGTTCCCCGGCAAGATCGGCGCGGAAGGCAAAGGCCTTACCAGCGCGGCGAAAATTTATGAACGCTAAACGGCTCCTTGTCCATGCGCTCGCGATCATCAGCGTCGCGGCTCACGCCTCGGCACAGACGGCCACGTCACCCGCTTCCACGGCTGATGCGGTGAGCCGCATGTGGAGCCGCGGCACGGCCACGGGCAGCGGGCCGGTGAAACTGAAAACGTTTCCGCTCCGCGTCGAGGACATCAGCCACATCAACCCGATGGGCATGATGGCCAGCGGCCACACCACGCCGACCGACCATCTCTATCTCGTCGCCAAGGAATCGCGGGATAAACGCAAACTCTACGACGTGCTTGCTGTGGCGGACGGCCACGTCGTCGTCATCCAGTGGCGGCCCAACCCCGTCGGTGGCCAGCCAGACCCGACCGTGTTTGACCGCGCGGTGGACCTCAAGGTCGTCATCGAGCACACGGCGACGTGTTGGAGCTACGTGGACCATCTGGTCGAACTCGACGCCGCGATCCAGAAGCAGGTTGGCGGCGAACTGAAGCCGGGCCAGCCGCTGCCCGTGCGGATTCCGGTGAAGGCCGGGCAGGTCATCGGCAAGGTGTGCGGCGGGTTCACGTTCGACTTCGCGCTGATAGACACGACCGTGACGCGCAAAGGGTTCGTGCGGCCGGAGCAGTTCCTCAAACGCGACCCATGGAAGCCGCACACGGTGGACCCGTTCGACTACGTGGATGAGCCGCTGCGAAGCAAACTGCTGTCGTTCAACGCGCGCAAGACGCCACCGGTCGGCGGGAAGATCGATTACGACGTGGATGGCCGGCTCGCCGGCAACTGGTATCGCGAAGGCACCGGCGGCTACGCGGGCCTCGACCGGCGCTGGGATTACTGGGTCGGCCACCTGACGTTTGCGTATCATCACCTCGCGCCATCGCAGATCATCATCTCCATCGGCGAACTGGACGGGCGCGCGAGGCAGTTTGCGGTGCGCGGCAACGCGCCCGACCCGGCCAAGGTCAGCCCGGCGAACGGCCTTGTGAAATACAGCCTCATCGCTCCCAACGTGGACCGCCGCACGGGCCGGCCGATGGCGGACTTCGACGAGCGTTACTACGGTGTGCTGCTGGCGCAGGTGCTCGACGGGCGCAAGGTGAAGATGGAAGTATTCGCCGACAAGACCGCCGACACGGTCAGCAGCTTCACCAACGCGGCGCGAATTTACGAACGGTAACGCCAGCCGCGATTGCGGAGGCGCTCGACACGCTGACATCGCGGTGGTTCAATACCGCCAAGGCCGCAGCGCCGCGAGCACGACCCGCGCGCGAGGCGGCCAGGCAGGTCTGCGAATCCGAGAACTCAACTATGAAACCGCTCCGAGTCATTTCCCAAGCGCTTGTGTTTGCGCTCTTGGTCCCTCTGGTCCGCGCCGACGATGATCCGCTTGCGTGGCCTCAGCCGACGAAGGAAGCGCGGCCTTGGAGTTATTGGTGGTGGCTCGGCAGCGCGGTGGATGAGAAGAACCTGACGAAAGAGCTGACGCGCTACCGCGACGCGGGCTGGGGCGGCGTCCATATCATCCCGATTTACGGCGCGAAAGGCTGGGAGGAGAAATACATCGAATACCTCAGCCCGAAGTGGATGGAGATGCTCAAGCACACCTGCTCTGAAGCCAGGCGGCTCGGCTTGGGTGTGGACATGACCACCGGCACCGGCTGGCCGTTTGGCGGGCCGAACGTCACGACGGCCATCGCATCGTCAAAGCTGGTCCTCACCAACTTTGTCGTCGCAAGCGGCGCGCCGTTTTCCGGAAAGTTGCCGCCGCGGCGTTCCGCACCGCCCGACACCGCCAAGGCAGACGGCGACGGCAAGCTTGCGCCCGGCAAAGGCGCGAGCGTGGAGTTGCAGTCGTTCATCGCTATTTCAGAACGCGGTGAACGACTCGATTTGACGGACAAGGTGGACGCGAGCGGGCAACTCGACTGGGCCGCGCCGGCCGGCAAATGGCGGCTCTTCGCGATGTCACGGATGGCGCCCATCCAGCGCGTGAAGCGCGCCGCGCCCGGCGCCGAGGGTAGCGTGCTCGATCCGTTCTCTGCGGCTGCGATGCGCCAGTATCTTGCGCGCTTCGACGCGGCCTTTGCGGGTTATCGCGGACCGCTGCCGCGCGCTCAGTATCATGATTCGTATGAATACTACGGTGCCGACTGGACACCTGCGTTGTTCGAGGAGTTCACGGCGCGCCGTGGTTACGACCCGCGCTCGCAATTGCCGGCGTTCTTTGGACAAGGCGACCCTGATGTGGCCGCGCGGGTGAAGGCGGATTATCGAGAGACGATGTCGGAGCTGCATCTTGGGTTTCTGAAACAGTGGGCCGAGTGGGCGCGCGCGAAGGGATTTCTCACGCGCAATCAGGCCCACGGCTCGCCGGGCAACATCCTGGACCACTACGCGGCGGCCGACATTCCGGAGACGGAGATGTATGCGAGCGACCGCAGCATGCTGGTCAGCAAGTTCGCGTCGTCGGCCGCGCACGTGACCGGGAAACGATTCGTCAGTTCCGAGACCGGCACGTGGCTGAAGCAGCATTTCAACGAGACGCTGGCCGACTTGAAGCCGCTTCTGGATGAATTCTTCGTGGCGGGCATCAACCATGTCGTCTTCCACGGCACGGTCTATTCGCCCGACGAGGCGTCGTGGCCGGGCTGGCTGTTCTACGCTGCCACGCAACTCAACCCGCGCAACTCCATCTGGCGCGACGCGCCGGCGCTCGCGGCTTACATCGCCCGCTGCCAGTCGGTGCTGCAATCCGGCCGGCCTGACAACGACGTGCTGCTCTACTGGCCGATTCACGATCTTTGGCACAATCCCAAGGGCACGCTGTCGGGCAACAGCGTCCATCACCGCGAGTGGTTCGAACAGGCTGCGATCGGAAAACTCGCCGAGAAGCTTTGGGCGCGCGGCTTCACGTTCGACTACGTTTCCGACCGGCAGTTGGCGGGCATGAAACAACCGGGCGGCTATCGGGCTGTCGTCGTGCCGGCGTGTGAGCGCATGCCGCTGGCGACAATGGAAAAACTGCTCGCGTTGGCCAAGGCGGGCACGACGGTGATCTTCGAGGACCATCTGCCAACCGACGTGCCGGGTTTGTCAGACTTGGAGCGGCGGCGCGCGGAGTTGGCGAAACTGGTGGATTGTGCAAAAGGCTGCGTGAAGGTCGGCGAAGTTGAGTTGTTGCTCGCACAAGCCGGCATCGCGCGCGAGGCGATGACGGATCATGCGGGGCTGCTGTTCATCCGCCGCGCATTCGATAGTGGGCGGCATTATTTCATCGCGAACCACGGCGAGCAGCCGCTGGAGGGTTGGGTCACGCTTGCGATGAAGGCCTCGGCCGTGGTGATGATGGACCCGATGAGCGGCCGTGTGGGCGTTGGCGCATCGCGGCAGGGCGCAGGTGGCAGGTCGGAAGTTTATCTGCAGCTTCTGCCGGGCGAGTCGGTGATTGTGCGCGCGTTTGCCGGCCGCAAGATCAACGGCCCGGAATGGGCCTGCTGGAAGCCGGACGGCGAGCCGGTGGAGATCGCAGGCAACTGGCAGGTGAAATTCATCGCGGGCGGCCCGGTGTTGCCGGCGGCATTCGACACGGCGACACTCGCGTCCTGGACGGAACTCGGCGGCGAAGAGGCGCAGCGGTTCGCAGGCACAACGCGCTACTCGATCCATTTCGATGCGCCATCACAGAAGGCGGCCGGCTGGCGGCTCGGTCTCGGCAAAGTGTGCCAGAGCGCGCGAGTCCACGTGAACGGCCGCGACCTCGGCACGGTCTTCGCGCCGCCGTTCCACGTCGTTGTGGACGGTCTGAAGCCGAAGGACAACGTGCTCGAAGTGGAAGTGACCAACCTTTCCGCGAACCGCATCCGCGATCTCGACCGGCGCGGCGCCCAATGGAAGGTATTCCACGATATCAACTTCATCAGCCTGGGTGGCAGGCCGTTCGATGCCGCAAACTGGCCGTTGACCGACTCCGGTCTGTTGGGGCCGGTGAAACTGGTCCCGGTCAAGCGGTGGGTCTGCGACTGACAGCCAGCCTCGGTGCGAGGGTTGGTTGGCGGCAGCGGTTTTCAGTCAGAGAAAATGGCTGATTTCTGACTGCTGACAGTCCATGTTTCTGCCCTTCTCCTTGTTAAGCCGACTGTTACGTTCTTGCCAGCGTGTCACAAAGTCGCCACCTATTCGCCGCAGTGGCGTGCCAAGATTACCCAGCAGAATTCTTAAGGCCCGCTTGAAAAGCAGGATGGGCTTGGATAGTATCGGCGGCTTTCCGCTTGCTAGGAATAGCCGGCAGGTGGTGAGCAGCAATACCAGATTACAATGAGTCAGACATCGAACAAGAAACCAAGTTTATGAAAGCGAACAGTCAAATGAACATGAATCGGAAACCCAGCCTCGGTCACGACGTGGACCGCTGGCTGAAGGCCCTTGAAGAAGACCAAATTGCACGGCGCGCGAGAGAGATTTACCAGCGCAACGGCGCCCAACCCGGCCGTGACCTTGAAAACTGGTTGCAGGCCGAAGTGGAACTGAAACGGGAACTCGACCAGATTGAAGTGGCCCCGGAGCCGGAGATCGTGATTACCGCGACCCGGACCCGCACAGGCCAGCTTCGCGTCAAGTCGCTGTCAGTCCGCACGCCGCGCGCGGCCTCGGGCGCCCGCAAGGCTGTCAAGACAACCAATACTCAGAACTAAAGGGAGAAACCTATGACGAACACCATCCAACACGAAAACATCGCCAAGCGAGCTTACGAGATCTACATCGGCAGCGGCGCCCAACCCGGCCGCGACCAGGAAAACTGGATGCAGGCTGAGGCGGAACTGCGCAGCGAACTGCAACAACAGATCGCCGCGATCGCCAAGACCGTGCCGGCTCCCCAGCCGTCCCTGGCCGCGACGATCCGCCAGACGCTGAAGCCGCGCGGCATCGCGCCGGCCCCGGCCACAAAGCCGGCCGCCAAACGCAAGACGGCCAGCCGCGTCAAGCTCGGCTAAGCGCGCGGCCCATCGGGCTGCTCATCCAACGCTTCCTCGGAAATCACGCGCAAGCCCTCGCGCGACAGCAAAGCTGCTGTCACGCCCTGGCCCGCGACGCGGCGGCTTTTTCTGCCTGCGTCCCGCGCGTAAGTCCGGCGGCAACCGCACGACGGACTGTTTTCCTTGAAGATCGCCAACGTCGCGCCAGCGGTCTTTGCGATCTGCAAAGCCTCGCGCGCGCCACGGATGAACTGTGCCGTCACATCCTGCCCCTCGCGATCCACCACGCGCGCTCGTCCATCGAGCACGTCAGGCCCCGTGCCGTCCGCGATGTCCGCTTCCGTGCGCGGCGTCGGCAATCCGCCGAGTTGTTCCGGGCAGACGGGAATCGCGCGGCCTTCGGCGACGAGTTTCGCGATGCGCGGGTCGAGCTTGTTGCCGCCGTCGTGGCGGCAATTCACGCCGGCGAGGCACGCGCTGACGAGGCAGATCGGCGGTTTCACGGCGAGACAACCGGGTCGGGTGGCGAGTCCGTTGCGCCGCACCCGACCACTTCGCCCGCCTTGAAGTGAAACCGCTCCAGCGTCGCGCCCGCGACGCCGAGGTTGATGAGCGACTCGACGTCGAGCGCGCTCTCGGCCTGCGTCGCGCTCCCGGCCTGCGAGTGGATGATGGGGTTTTTCGGCATGAACAACGGGCAGCAGTCCTCGAACTTCTGCGACGACGTCGCGTAGGTGCCGAGCAGCCGCGCGCGGTGCATGATCTCCTCCTTGTCGAAGCCGATCAGCGGCCGATAGACCGGCAGGCGCGCGACTTCGTTGACGGTCTGGAGATTGTGAAGCGTTTGCGAGGCGACCTGCGCGAGGCTGTCGCCTGTGACGAGGCCGAGACAATTCTCGCGCCACGCGAGGCGCTCCGCGATGCGCAGCATCATCCGCCGGTAAAGGATGATCCGGAACGGCGCGGGCGCTTTCGCGACGATGTGCCGCTGGATTTCCTCGAAGGGCACCAGCCAGAGCAGCGAGTTGAACTGCCACGGCGTGAGCCGCCGCGCCAGCTCGCGCGCGACCGGCGCGGACGACTGGCCCGCGCGCTCCGGCGTGGCGTGGAAATGCGTGAAGAGCACTTTCGCGCCGCGCTTCATCATGAACCAGGCCGCCACCGCCGAGTCGAACCCCCCGCTGAGCAGGCACATCACGCGGCCCGCCGTGCCGACGGGCATGCCGCCCGGCCCGGGCAGCTTGTCCACGCTCACGAGCACAAGGTCGCGGGTGATCTCGATCGAGCAAGTGCGCTCCGGCGCGTCGAGGTTCACCGCGACTTGTGGCCCGAACGCCTCTTGTGCACGAACCTTCAGCATCCCGCCGACTGTCCGCTCCAGTTCGATGCTCGTCATCGGGTAGGTCTTGTCGGCGCGCTTGGCGCGCACCGCGAACGTCGCGAACGGCCGTTCGCGCAACATCGCCCACGCTGTCTCTGCGATGGCAGTCGGTTCGCGCCCGGCTTCGTGCGCGACGGCGAAGTTGGCGACGCCGAACACGCGTCGCACGCGGTCGAGCGTCGGCTCCAGTGGGGCGTTATCGGGCAACCAGACCGTGATGCGGCCTTCGGGATGCGTGATGCGCTCCACCGGCAGACCTTCGAGCGCGGCGGCGAGGTTCTCCTTCAGCCTGCCGACGAAGAAACCGCGGTTGCCCGCCTTGAGGGCGATCTCGTGGTAGTGGATCAGGATCGCGCGTCGCATCGCCTCTATCATTCACGCCGCAAGCGCCGCGGGCAAGCGGTCTTTCTCGCCGGCAGACTTATTTGTGCCCGGCCCGCAGACGACGCAACCGGCGGATGGCGGGCACGCCGAGCAGCCCGGACACGATCAGCATCGCCAGCCCGGCGAACCACGGTATGTAAGCCTCTGCCGTCAGCGCCCGTTCGCGCAGGCCGTCGGCGACGCGTCCCATCGCCCAGTGCGCGAAGCTTGCGATGATGCCGTTGACGGTCAGGAACATCCCGAACGTCCGCCCGCGCATCGTGTCCGGCACACTCTCCAACAACGCGGCCTCCACCACCGGATAGCTGGACAGGATGCAGAAACCGTAGGCGCACAGCCCGACCCAGACCCACGCGTGGGGCAACCACGGCACCACCACGGCGCAGGACGCCGCCGACAGCAGAATCAAGGCAATCGCCGTGAACCGCCGCCGGTCGCTGAACGAGCCGAGCAGCGGGTTGCTCAACATGCCGACCAGATACATCAGCCCGATGAAAAAGCCCGCCATCTTCGGCCCGTAACCGTGCGCGCGTTGCAGGAACAACGAGCTGAGTGTGGTCATCCCGCTCGCGCCGAAATCGCGCAGCATGAACGCCAGCGCCACCAGCCCCACCGCCGCCAGCAACGGCCACATGTCGCGCGTGCGGTGCGGCTTTGCCTGCGCCGCCGCGTGCGGCGTCCCGACATGCCGGGCCGGCTCGCGCGCGAGCAACTGAAACAGCACCGCCATGACCATGCCCGCCACGGCCAGCTCCAGGCACGGTTCCCGCCAGCCCGTTGTTTGCGCGCGCCAGCCTGCGTAGAGCGGCCCGACGAAAAACCCGAGCGACGCGCCCATGCCCGTGCGGCCCAGCGCCCAGCCGGGCCGGTCGGGAAACAGTGACATCATCAGCGCGCTGGCGGGTGGATGATAGAAGCTGCCGAAGAGGCCGCTGACGGCGACGCACGTGAGCGCCCAGCCGTAGCTCGGCGCGAACGCCAGCGCCAGAAAACCCAGCGCGTTCAGCAACAGCCCAACCGACATCAACCGCTTGCGGCTGATCTTGTCGGCGAGCACACCGAGCGGCAGGCTCGCGCCACAGTAGGTCAGCGACTGCATCGTGACCAGCAACGTCGCCTGCCAGTCGCTGGTGAGCTGGAGGTCGTGGCGGATCTCCAGGTAGAGCGGCACCAACGCGAGTTGATAGACGTGCGTGAAAGCGTGCAGCGCCGCCACCAGCCAGAGCGTGGTGAGCCGCTGCGCGCGCGTTGGTTCTGCGGCCGGCATTTCGTCAGTCTATCGAATTCCGTCCCCGCAACACACGCGAAAAGGCGCGAGGAAAGAAAGTCGCGATCTCCTCATCGCGATCCTGCCGCCACGCCCCGCGCCGTGCTCCCTTTCTTCCGCAATTCATCGAGCAGCGCGCCCAAGCGTTTCACCACGTCGGGATGGTCGTTGTAAACGTTCGTCGTTTCGCTCGGATCCTTCTCCAGATCGTAAAGCTGGCCCGGCGGCGCGTCGGGCTTGAGCTGGCCGTCGGCGGTGTAGTCGCTGTTCTGCCAGCCGTTGTTCCATAACTTGTTCCATGCGGGGCCGTCCGTTGAAAGGCCGCCGGAGCCGCGCTTCGGCAGCAGGAGCCAGTTGCCTTCGCGAATGCCAAGACCGCCGACGCCGATGATCGTGGCGAACGGACGCAATGGCTTGTCGTGCGGTTGATCGAGCAATGCGGGCAGCACGTTGAAACTGTCGGGGCCTTCGTCGGCTTTCAGTTTGCGGCCCCGCACTGCGGCGACCGTCGCGAGCATGTCCGTGAGCGCGATCATCGCGTTGCACCGGGTCGCGGCAGGCACATGACCCGGCCAGCGTGCGATGAAGGGGATGCGATGACCGCCTTCCCAGACATCGGTCTTCTGGCCGAGCAGATGGGCATTCGGGCGGTGGCCATGCTTGATCGGCTCCGGATGGAGCACGCCGCCGTTGTCGCTGGTGAAGATGACGAGCGTGTTGTCGCTGAGCTTGTGCCGGTCAAGGGCGGCGAGCACTTCGCTGACGGCCCCGTCGAGTTCCTGGATGTAATCGCCATACGCGCCGATGCCGCTGCTGCCTTGGAACCGTTTGCCCGGTGTGATCGGCACGTGGACGTTGATCATGCCGTAATAAAGAAAGAACGGCCGGTCTTTGTTCGCCTCGATGAACTTCACGGCCTTCTCCGTGTGCAGCGCGCACAGCTCATCGTGCTTCACGAGCGCGGACTTGCCGCCTTGGAGCACGCCGTGTGGGAACTTTGGCGGCTGCGGCGGCAGCACCTTGATCGGGTCGTTCGGGTCCAGGCCGACGACGCGGTGGTTGTCCACGAGGACCTGCGGCGGCTCGTTGTGCGTCATCGCCGTGCCGAAAAAGGAATCGAACCCGCATTCCAGCGGGCCCGGCTTCAGTTCGCCGTTCCAGTCCGGCGCCTTCTCGCCAAAGCCGAGGTGCCACTTGCCGACCAGCGCGGTGGCGTAGCCGGCTTCCTTGCAAAGCGACGCGAGCGTTGTCTGTCCCGGCGCGACGAGACATTCTTTGTTCCATTTCTTCCCGTAGCGATAAAACTCGCGCCCGGTGATGAGCGCGTAGCGCGTCGGCGTGCAGACCGCGCAGGGCGAGTGCGCATCGGTGAACAACCGCCCTTGTCGGGCGAGCCGGTCAATGGCCGGCGTCTTGACCTTTGTGGCCCCGTAGCAGCCGGGATCGCCGTAGCCGAGGTCGTCGGCGAGGAGGAGGACGATGTTGGGCCTGGCAGCCGGCGCGGCTGCGCGCGAGAGCGGCGGAAGAATCAGGGCAGCCACTGCAAAAAGGACGGCGATTCGCTTCATGACGGTTCTCCAAATGTTGCCCGCGAGGATATAGCCGCCCGCGCCACTCTGCACCCAGCATTATTCCGCCGGGCAAGCTTCTCAGGCTCGCCAAAGGCCGCTCCATCTGGCATAAGCCGGTTCCGTGCAACCCGATCTCCGCACACTGGAGTCAACCCGATGAAATCAAACACACTTCGAGTGGGGCTGATAGGCGTTGGCGGAGTGGCCAGCTATGTCCACCACCCCGGATTCTCGCGAATCCCCGGCGTGGAGATCGCCGCCATCTGCGACACCGACACGGACCTGCTGGCGAAGCGAAAAACCGCGTGGGGTGTGAAAGCCGCGTTCACCGACCCGGACGCGCTGTTGCGCGAGGCGCGGCCCGATGCGGTGGTGATCGCCGCGCCGAACCATCTTCACCGCGCGCTGATCCTGAAGGCGTTCGCGGCGGGCTGCCACGTGCTGTGCGAAAAACCGCTGGGGATGAACCTCGACGAAACGGTGAAGGTCTATCGCGCGGCGAAGGCGTCCGGCCGCCGGCACATGATGGCGTTCACCTACCGGTTCGTGCCGGGCATGAGCTACCTGCGGCATCTGGTGGGGCAGGGGGCGCTTGGCCAGGTCCGGCACGCACGGTTCCAGCGGCTGCAGGACTGGGGCGACGACGAGATCGGCTGGCGCCAATACCGCGCCCGGGCCGGCATGGGCGAACTGGGCGACATGGGGATCCATCGGATTGATTACGCCGAAGACCTGCTCGGCCCGATCCGCGCCGTCTGCGCCTCGCTCAAGCAGTGCGTGCCGCGCGACCGCACGCGCGAGGGCCGGCCGTGCCCGCCGCAGGATGTCGAGGACTGGGCCGCGTGGATCGCCGAGTTCGAGAGCGGCGCCACCGGCGTGTTCGAGATGGGCAAGCTCACCAAGGGCCGCGGCCCCGGCGGCGACCACGACGTGGCCGAGTTGAACGGCAGCGCCGCGTCGGCCGCTTATCAACTGCACACGCCGCACCAGATTCTGTTCGCGCAACGACTGCGACCTTACGAGGCGCGGCCCGTGCCGCCGGAGTTTCTGAAACGGCCCGGCTCGCCCCGCGACCCGGTCGAAGGCGACCCGCAGCAGGCGTTCCGTTTCGACCAGGCGTGGGAGTTCGTCAGCGCGATCCGCGAGGGGCGCGACTGCGAGCCGTCGTTCTGGCACGGGATGCGGGCACAGGCGGTGGCCGAAGCGATCCTGCGCGCCGCGCGCGAACGGCGCTGGGTTGGCGTGCCATCCACGCCGCGTTGAGTGGGCGTCACTCTTCCCGCGCGAAGAAGATGTTGTAGCTCTCCTGTTGCGCGGCCTGGAAGTAAACTCCTGTCAGTTTCTTCGCGGCCTGGTCGTAGGTGAGTTTGTAGGTGCAGCCCGGATAGCCGGCGTCGCGCAACTCGACGAACAACTCCAGCTTGCCGCCGTCCGATGATGCCCGCGCGCGCGCGACGCGGATGGGGTTCGGGTTGAAGTATCCCGCCTCGACGGTGCCGTCAGGCTGCACGCGGTTGATCGCGAGCACGTAACCGCCGTCAGGCCGCACCCACCGGCCGACCAATGCCTCGTAGGGCGACGCCGGCGGCGAAGCCGGCGGCGTGGCGTCGGACGAACCGCCGCCGCATGAAACGAACGCCGACACGACGCCGCACAGCACGGCGGCGAAGCCCGCGGCCACCAGCCCGCGCCAACGGTTGCGTGCGCCGGTGGACGAGGATTGTGTGTTGCTGTTCTTCGGGTTCATGTTCATGGGAACAGGATAACTCCCGGGCCACCGCCACAAAAGCGATCTTTTCGTCCCACGAGACCGCCCGGCGTTCAATAAGCCGATCTTTCGCTCGTCACAGCAAAGCGCTGGCAGGACATCGCGCGCCGGATTTGCAGGATTGACCTCGCGCCAAAAATCGCCATGCTATCGGCTTTTTGAACCCGAACCTATCCAACTCAGAGACCTCCAAATGAAAGCATTTACTCTCACCCTCTCCGCCGCCGCCGGCCTGGTTGCCGCGGCCATCATTCCCGCGACTCGCGCCGCCGACAAGGTGGACTTCCAGCGTGACGTGAAACCAATCATGGAATCGGTATGCCTCAATTGCCATACCGCCGAGAAGCACAAGGGCGACCTGCTCCTGGACACCCGCGCCCACGCGCTCAAGGGCGGCAAGGACAAAGGCCCCTCCATCGTGCCCGGCCAGCCCGACAAAAGCCCGTTCTACACGCTCACCATCCTCGCGGCAGACCATGACGACCTCATGCCCCCGACAGGCAAGGGCGGCCCGCTGACCAAGAAGCAGACCGACACGCTGCGCGCGTGGATCGAGCAGGGCGCGGCCTGGCCTGATGGCCTTACCCTGAAGGTCGTCCAGCCCAAGCAAAAGGAGAGCACTGCCACCGCCGACGAAGGCGCCGCTGAAACCGCCCTCGTGGCCGGCATCCACGCGCAGGTCGCCGCCAACCTCAAGGAGAAGTCCGAGGCGGACATGAAAGGATACAAGACCACCATCCCCGGCACTTCGGTCAGCTTCGAGATGGTGCCGATCAAGGGCGGCGAATTCACGATGGGCAGCCCCGACAGCGAGAAGGGCCGCAAGAAGGACGAAGGCCCGCAGCACAAGGTCGCCGTCTCGCCCTTCTGGATGGGCAAGTGCGAGGTCACCTGGAACGAGTTCGAGCTGTGGATGTTCGCCGAGGAACAGAAAGCCGCCGGCGAAAAGTCCGCCAGCGAGAAGCTCGTGGACGCCGTCTCGCGCCCGACCAAGCCTTACGTGGACATGACCTTCGGCATGGGCCACGACGGCTATCCGGCCATCAGCATGACGCAGCACGCGGCCAGCAAGTATTGCCAGTGGCTGAGCGCCAAGACCGGCCAGTTCTACCGCCTGCCCACCGAGGCGGAGTGGGAATACGCCTGCCGCGCCTGCACGACCAGCGCCTACTCCTTCGGCAACGACGCTTCCAAGGCCGGCGATTACGCGTGGTTCGAGAAGAACAGCAACAATGCCTCGCAGAAAGTCGGCCAGAAGAAGCCAAACCCGTGGGGCCTCCACGACATGCACGGCAACGTCTGGGAATGGGCGCTCGACCAGCTCACGACCGACTTCTACGGCAAGAGTCCGGCCAAGGACCCGTGGGCGCCATCAACCAAGCCCTACCCGCAGACCATCCGCGGCGGCGCTTGGACCGACGACGCCGGCGCCCTCCGCAGTGCCGCCCGCCGCGGCTCCACCCTCGAGTGGAAGGCCCAGGACCCGCAGCTTCCCAAGAGCATCTGGTATCACACCGACGCCCTCTTCGTCGGCTTCCGCATAGTCCGGCCGTTGGCGGTCCCGCCACCGGAGGAGATGTTCAAGTATTGGAACAACGGCGTCGAGAAGGACTAGCCCGCGCGGTGGCCGTGAAATGACAGCGCGTTCACCGCGCGAGTGCCGCGGTGGATGCTGAGCGCACCCCATCGGCGCTCAAGAACATCTGCCGCCCCCAAAACGGATGCACAGTCGGGCGATGACTGTCTTACGCGCCTACGGCACGATGGGGGCGGCCTCGTGGGGCTGCTGCTTGCAGAGCGCGCGATAGCGTGTCACGTCCACGCCGAGGGTAGCTGCGATCTGGAGACATTCCTCTGCCAACGCGGCGTCGCTGAGGGCGTAGAGGGCGAAGAGGGCGCCCGCGATGACGACGTCGCGGTCGGGTTGGACGCCGGCGGGCGGATGGCACGCGAGCCACGCCTTCCAGCGGCCGGTGACGACGTGGGGGAATGGCAGGGTGACAGCGCCGCCCTGCGCCTTGACGAGGGTCACGTTCTCGCCGTCGCTGCTCTGGACGGTCATCGGCTCGCCGCTGACGGTGAGTTTCTGGCCGGCCAGACCGGCCGCGTGGGCCTTCAGGCCGGCCTGCAGTTTCAACAGCCGGCGCGCGTCGCCCGCTTCGAGCTGGATCGCGGTGACGAATACGGGCTGGTTCTTTTCGCGAAACCACGGGATCGTGCCCTCGGACAATTGGGCCGCGTCCTCGTAGCAGTCGGCCTTGATCAGTTCGACCCACTGGGCGTGGACGGGCCGGTATTTGGCCAGCGCGTCCTTGTCGAACTGCGGCGCGGCCGGTTGCTGGGGTTGTCCCGGCTGCTGCGGCTGGGCCTGCTGCGATGGTTGTTGCGGTTTCCGGGCTTGTTTCGCCGCGGCGCGGGCCTCTTTTCTGGCGGCCTCGCGTTTGTGATCCATGTATTTGTCTGCGCCCACCCATCCGATGCCGACGAGGATGAGCGCGGCGACGGGTCGCGCGAGCAGCTTCCAGTCGGTCTTCCTCTCTCCCGCGGCCTGTTCCC
>JACRKA010000132.1 GCA_016219905.1 Verrucomicrobiota bacterium | reverse complement strand
GTGGGACGACGGCCATGAGACGTTCCTGAAGCCGGAGGACCTGCGGCGGCGCTGCCCGTGCGCGGTGTGCGCCGGCGAGGGCGACATCCTCGGCCACGTCCACAAAGGCCCGACGACGCAGTTGACGGCGGCGAGTTTTCAGCTCGCCCGCATCGAGCCGGTGGGCGGCTACGCGATCCAGCCGGTGTGGGCGGACGGCCATCAGTCGGGCATCTATGCGTTCAGTTACCTGCGCGGGCTGTGCCGATGCGAGCAGTGCGCGAAGAACCAGAAGGAGACATAAGATGCGTCGCGGGTTGTTTCTGATCGTGTTGACGGTGTGGCTGACGGGCACGGTCGCCGTCTGGCTCAATGCTTCAAACAACTTCGGCAGGTCCAAGCGCGTGTTGGAGCAGGCGGAACAGACGGGCCTCGCGGCGAAACTGCGCGCGCTGCCGGCGGAGGACGCGCGGCAGGCGATGCATCATCTCGCGTCGGAGATCAACCGCTCGATTTTCCGGGTGTGGGATCCGTCGCAGGTCGGCCTGGCGGTGGTGGCGTTGTGGCTTGGCTGGCCGTTGTCGTCGCGCTGGCGGAAGGTGGCGCTGGCGGTGGCGCTGGTGATTGCGCTGGTGCTGACGTGCTGGATCACGCCGACGGTGCTGGCGCTGGGGCCGCCGCTGGATTTCGCGCCACGCGACCCGTCGCCGCCGGAGTTTCGGGCGTTCATGTTCTATCACGGCCTCTATCTGGTGCTCGACGGCGTGAAGATGGCGTTGCTGGCGGCGCTGATGGTTGCGCTGGCGCGCGAGCGGAGGGCTTGACGTCAGGGTGGTCCATGCCGGCGTGTGGATGTTGGCCGGAGAGGCCGACTGCGGAACTTCGTCCTTACCTCTTGAACAACTCGAACAAGCCGTGATGGACCGGGCGGAGCGCGGGATAGAGCTGCTTGTAAACCTCGAACAACTCGGCGTAGCGCGCGGTCTGTTCCTTGCGCGGCTCGAAGACGATGCCGGGACGTTTCACGCGTGCTACTCAACTATCCGCGCGGCTCGATAGGCGGGAGAAGAAATCCTCCAACAACTTCGACTCCTTGTCTTTCTGCGGCAGTAGGTCGCTGGGCCTGGCGCGAAGCGCGTTGGCCAAACAGACAAGCTCGAAGTCGGAAATCCAGCGGACTTGTGTTTCAATCTTTGCGAGCGTTTCACGGCTCAAGTCCCATCCCCACCGGCTGCATCTTGCGGCAAGCTGTGGTTGGGTAAGCTCCAACTGGTAGCGGAGCTTGCGAATCTGCGGCCCAACCATGTTTCGGGGGTTCTTCATCCGCGTTCCGATTTCCGAACTTGACGCTAGCCAATCGAGCGGCGATAAACGTTCGGACTTCCGAACGAGAGGTAGTGAAATGTGCATCGACACGCTCGCTTCCAACCGCACAGCTCCTCTGCTGGGATGCAGAGAACCGTGGATGATGATTGCTCCGCGTGAGGACACGCGGTCTACGCCAAATGACAGGAGGAAACCATGAACCGAATATGCCTAGCTACCACCGCCATCGTGTTGTTGTTTGCCAACATTCCGGCGCTCATCGCTCAAGAGAAAATCATGACCACATCCACAGGCATCGAGTTGGTCTGGGTTCCGCCGGGTGAGTTCATGATGGGCAGCACGCCCGCGGAAAGAGGCACGGCCAACAACGAAGGCGACCAACCTCGAAAGACCGCAATAAAACAAGGTTTCTGGATGGGCCGGACAGAATTGACGGTTGGACAGTGGAAGCAGTTCGTTGCGGCGACCAGCTACGTGACAGATGCCGAGAAAGACCGAAAGGCGTATTCTCCAAAATGGCCGCAGAAAGGCTGGGATTGGGTGACAGGTGCGAACTGGAAGGACCCAAGATATGGCTACAAGGTCAAAGACAATTTTCCAGTGACTTGTGTCACTTGGAATGACGCGACGGCGATTTGCCGGTGGTTGACTGAAACAGAAAAAATGAAGAATAAGCTGCCTCCGGGGATGGTGTATCGGCTTCCCGCCGAGGCAGAGTGGGAATATGCATGTCGATCTGGCACACAGACGAGGTTTTGGTGGGGCGACAAAGAAGAAGGTGGCGATCGGCGGGTGAATTGGAAAGGAGCGACGCCGGGGTATGAGTTTATGGCTCCAGTGGATCACTTCAAGGCTCGTGGGCGAAACAAGTTTGGGCTGGCCGACATGCTGGGCAACGCACGGGAATGGTGTCTCGATGGCTATGATGAAAAGGAGGCGCATGAGGAGCCTTGGTCTGTCAATGCATCTGCCCACGTAGTGCGAGGGGGCGGGGTTAGTCGCTGTGCCAGCCGTATGGGCCTCAAGACAACAAACGCTTGTAGCGGTGACGGTTTCCGCGTCTGTTGCGGCATGCCGCGCTGAGCGTGGCAAGGACACATCCAAGCCTGACGCTTGGCACC
This sequence comes from Verrucomicrobiota bacterium, assembly GCA_016219905.1. GTDB lineage: Bacteria > Verrucomicrobiota > Verrucomicrobiia > CAIQCK01 > CAIQCK01 > JACRKA01. The sequence continues at coordinate 5,174 of JACRKA010000132.1, read as the reverse complement.
AACCGCGAGACGCTGGAGGAGATGCTGCACTGAGCGGCGGACCGCTCACGCGTTCCGCTACGACGCGAGCACACCCGCGAGGCGATGGTGGACCGGTCGCAGCGCGGGGTAGAGTTGCTTGTAAACCTCGAACAACCCGGCATAGCGCGCGGTCTGCTCCTTGCGCGGCTCGAAGACGATGCCGGGACGTTTCACGCGCTCGTAGGCTTCATCCAAGTCTTTATAGAGGCCGAGGCCGAGGCCGGCGATCATCGCGACGCCGAGCGGTGACGCTTCCGAAACCTCGGCAGCTTCGATGGGGAAGCCGATCATGTCCGCCTTGTTCTGGACCCAGAACTTGTTGCGCGAGCCGCCGCCTGCGACGGTAATCTTCTTGAACGCGCAGCCGAGGCCGGACTCAAGCGAGCGAATGATGTCGAGGAACTGATAGTTGATGCCTTCGATGACGGCTCGCAGGAGGTCGGCGCGTTTGGCGCCGGTGCCGATGCCGATGAATGCGGCGCGGGAACGGTTGTCGCTGACGGGGCAGACGCCGCCGGTGATGTGGGGCAGATACATGACGCCACCGGCGCCGGGCTGGGTCTGGTCGAGTTCGGCAAGCAGATGGTCCCAGACGTTGCCGCCGGATGACGCGGCTTGTTTCTCGGCGTCGGCGCCGTAGGTGCGGCGGAACCATTCCAACGATTCGCCCGCAACCGCGCCGCCCCAGGCGGTGTAGAGGCCGCGCGCGACGTGGGATTGGATGCAGATGCCGGCCTTCTGGATGGTCGGCGTCATCACCGGCGCGGGGATGGTGGCGATGAGGCTCTCCCACGTGCCGAGGATGTTGAAGATCGCGCCGGGTTTGTAGGCGCCGACGGGCAGCGTGCCGCAGATGTGGTCGTGGCCGCCGAGGACGACCGGCGTGCCTGGGCGCAGGCCGGTGAGGCGTGCGGCCTCGGCGTGGATTTCGCCGAGGAGTGTGCCGCTCGGCTGCGGGTCGGGCAGGAGCGAGCGCGGGATGCCGGAGGCTTTGAGCAGTTCGTCCGACCACGCGCGGCGCTGCTGGTCGAGCAGCAACATGCACGAGGCCATGCTGAAGTCGGTGGCGATCTTGCCGCAGAGCTTGTGGTTCAGGAAATCCTCGATGAGCAGCCACTTCACTGCGCGGGACATGACGGCAGGCTCGTGCTGTTTCATCCAGAGGATGCGCATCGCGGCGGTCATCGCCCATGACGGGAAGCCGGTGATGCAGAACGAGCGTTCCTCCCCGATGTTCGCGCGCCACCATTGGGCCTGCGGCTCGGTGCGCGGGTCGTGCCAACTGATGAACGGATAGAGATGCCGCCCGTCCTCGCCGATGGGCACGCCGTCCATGCCCATGCCGGTGACGGAAACGCCGGCGATCTGCGACGCGTCGCCGAGTTTCGCGACGGCGTCCTTCGCGGCGGCGGCGGCGCCGTTCCATATCTGGTCGGGGTCCCAGATGACCCACTCGGGATGTTCCTTGCTGGGATGAATCTTCTCCGTGGGCCTGCTCGCGGACGCGACGAGGTTGCCGTCGAGGTTGAAGATGCACGCCTTGAGGCTCGTGGAGCCGAGGTCAATGGCCATCAGGTGTTTCATCGCGCGACTCCTTTAACCCTGCTTTGCGGCTTGGGCGATGTGTTTCTTCGCATACTCGCCCTGCATGAAGTTGCCGGCGGCCAGCAGGCAGACGCCGACGATGAGGACGGCGATACCACCGCCGATCCACGCGACGCTTTGCTTGCTCGCGCCTTTCCATTCCTGGGTCAGGAAACCGTTGACGTTGCCGACGATGATGGCGAACGACATGAACGCGGCGTAGCCGACAGCGATTCCGAGCGTGCCGAGCTTGGACGCGCCGACGCCGAAGAGCACGGTGGCGCCGTCGTGCAGCAGCGACATGATGAAGGCGATGAACAAGACGCGCCCGATGCCCGGCGCGGCGAGGCTGGACCACGAATTGTTCTTCGTGAGCTTGTAGGCGCAGTAGCTGCATGCCGAGAACGCGCCGCCCCAGAGGATGAGCGCCGACACGACGAACGCGGCGGCCCAGCCGGGATTGCCGTGAGCTTTCATTGAGTGTTCCATGACGCCGCCGCCGTAGCTGAACGCGATGGAATAGCACGCGCAGAGGATGCCGGAGAGGAACGCCAGCGTCATGCCCTTGACGACGGTGACGCCGCCGGTGGTCGCGGAGCCACCCGCGCCGGCCTGGCTCTTCGATTTCAACACGCCGGCCCGGCCGCAGACGACGACGCCGACGATGCAGACCGCGACGCCGGCCATGATGACCGCGCCATGAGCCGTAGCAAGTTGTTCGGGGTGATGAATCAGGAACGGCCCCATCCCGCCGCAGGCGATCTGGGCGCCGTAGTTGATGGCGTAGGCCAGCGAGAGGCCGATGAACGCGAAGCTCAACCCGAGCGACATCGAGCCGAGTCCCCAGAGAAACCCGAACAGCACGGGCATCGCGATGACGCCCCAGCCCGCTTCAGCGGCCGTGGCGAAGAGGCCCTTGGCGATGAGCGGGAAGAGGGTCACCGGCAGCAGGATGGTGACGAAGAAGAAGAACGGTCCCCAGAGCGTTTCCCACGGCGTCTCTTTCTTCACGAACTTGCTCGGCAGCCCGAACGAGCCGCCGCACGCGGCGCCCAAGAGCAGGAGAATGAATCCGAAGATGGCACTGGCTTCCATATTCCGCTCCTCTCACGTTTTACGTTTCACGTTTCACTTTCCACGCCCGCTCGGCATCGCGCCGAAGATTGTTGATCACCGGGACGCGGACACACCGCCACCCGCCAGCACACGCCGAAAACCGTTGGACGTGTTGATGAATGTGGCACCGATGACCAGGGCCGGGCCGCGCTTCACTTCGCCGGTGGCAGTTCGCGGATGAACGACCACGAAACTTCCGCCGCTTCGCCCGTGTCGTAGGTCACCTTGAAATGGCTGCCGAGTTCCCGATCCACCTCGACTTTGACCGGGACGGCCTTGGCGGAAATGCGGTTGGCTTTGCGGATCGTGGCGTGCGGTTCCAAAAAGCAAAGTCCGTCCTCAAATTCCACGTCAAACGCGTCTTCCCATCCGAGATAACGGACGTGCTCGATGCGCGAGAACATGCCTTTGCCGTAGGGCTTCTTCAGTTGAACCGCAGCTTTCATAATTGACCTTCGTCTCTCAATTCCTGCGCCAGTTTAACCAACTTTCGATCCGGCATCCAGCCCTCAATTCCGGTCATCCGATCCACGTCCAGCCGGCCCACCAACCGGCCTTTGCTGTCATAGACGTGGACGTGTCGGGGAACATGATCCCCGACAAACCACTCGATCACATAACCGTAACGGCGCACTCGTGGCATGAACTTGCTGTTTTCTTCAGCGGAGGTTGCCCGTGTTTCTGTCAAGCGTCAAGCGGGCACGGAGACGGACGGAGACGAAAGAACACCCGCGCAACTCCGTGACGCGGCTACTTCGTCTTTCCAAACTCGCGCACCGCGTCAATCATCGCGCGGAAGTTTTCCGGCTTCACGCCGCGATGGATGGTGTTGCTCGACGAGACGATGAGGCCCGCCGGGCCGGCTTGGGCGATGCACTCGCGCACATCGCGGCGGACTTCCTCCGGCGTGCCGGTCTCGAGCACGCCGGCGCAGTTGATGTTGCCCTTGAGACAAATCCGGCTGCCGTAGCGTTTCTTGAAAACATCCATGCGCAGGCCGGCGGTCGGGTCCACCGGGTCGAAGCAGTCAATGCCCGCCTCGATCCAGAAATCCAGCACCGACGTCACGTCGCCGTCGCAGTGCTTGATGCAGAACAGGCCGAGGTCCTTGTAGCCGGCGATGACCTTCTTGAAGGCGGGACCAATGATCTCGACGTATTGCGCGGGGTTGAGGAACAGGCCGCCGGCGTTGGCCACGTCGTCGGTGGTCGCGATGATCTCGACGCCGTAGCGTTGGCGCGCGATGCGGGCGACGGCGAGGTTGTAGTCCACGACGCGGTCGAGCAGCGCGCGGAAATGGTCAGTGTCGGCGATGAAGCCGACGAGGCAGTTCTCGTAGCCGAGCAGGTCGCGCATGTCCGACCAGCCGTCGCGCAGGTTCCAGATGAGGGCGCGGCGGTCGCCGAAGCGAGCAATGGTTTTCTCCAGCGATGCGAACCGGTGCGGCGCGGCGGAGTCGGGGAACTGGTAGTCGGCGTGGAGCGCGATGTCCTTGATCGGGCTTTCGATGACGGCGGGAATGATGTCGCCCGTGAGCTGCCGCACCGCGCCCCATTCGTCGCGATAGGTGTCGGCGCTGAGCGGCGTGCGCGTGTAGTTGGGCCGGACGTTGATGCCGTCGAGGTCGAGCGCGTCCACGACCTCGATGGGGTCGGCGCTGCCGGTCATCGCCTTGGCGACGACATCGTCAACGAACCACTCGAAAATCGGGACGCAGTCGGGTTGCTGGCGTTTGAGGGCTGTCAGGATTCGTTCTCGTCCAGTCACGGATGTTCCTTTTGTGTGGCAGGCAGACTTGCACGGCTTCTTCGAGTCGCCAAGCAAGAAAGCGTTGAAGTTGAAGCCGGTTCAAAATAAGGTCACGGCATCACGTTGGAACCGTTCGATAATCTGATGGTGGTGTGACATGAAACGAGCCTTGAACCACTGCATCGCGTGCGCGGGCCTGTGTCTGACGTTGGTAGCTATGGCCGGCGCAGCAGACTCCGCCAAAAGAACTTCCTGGGCCGAGACGATGACGGCCACGCGCGCCGCTTACCTGAAATCGCCGGAGGCGCAACAAGCCGCCGCAAGCGACTCGCTCTTCAAGCCGTTCGACAGCGGCCCGATGGACGGCAAAGGCCCCGCCAAGCAGGCCATCGTCAACGTCGCCGGCCTGAAGGAACTGCGGCTCATCGCTACGTGCGAAAAGGCCAACGCGAACTGCAACATCTGGGGCGAACCGAAACTCGTCGCCAAGGACGGCACGGTCACCAAACTCACTGACCTCAAGCCGACGCTCGTAAAGGTCGGCTGGGGCCAGTTGTGGGTGAACGAGAATTGGCAGAAGCATCCGTTGCGCGTCGGTGACCAGACTTTCAAATACGGCCTGTGGGTCCACGCCGACAGCGAACTGCGGTTCGCGCTCGACGGCAAATACGAGCGGTTCGAGGCGTTCGTCGGCGAGGACAAGG
>JACRKA010000137.1 GCA_016219905.1 Verrucomicrobiota bacterium | reverse complement strand
GGAGATGGATTTCCGCAGCGACATCTACAGCCTCGGCTGCATGCTCTACCACATGTTGAGCGGCGAGCGTCCCTACGAAGGCGGCACGGCGATGGAGGTCATGTTGAGACACCTGAATGAGCCGCCGCCCCCGATCCTGAAAGTAATGCCGGCTTGCCCGATGCCGTTGGTGATCTTGATCAACAAAATGCTGGCCAAACATCCCAGCGGCCGCCACCCGAGCTACGCCGAATTGATCGCCGACCTCTGGCGCGTGCATGACATCGTCACGGGCAAAGCCGCGCCCGTCCTCCAGCCCGCCCCCGCCCACGGCTCACAAGCCGCCGGCGCGCGCGTGCAGCGCCAGTCGCGCGGCACCGTGATCGCCGCCGTCGGACTGCTGGCGCTCGCAGCGATCGGCGTTTGCTTCTGGGCGCCATGGAAACCAACCAGCCCCGCCGCGCAGCCGGAGCAGGTCGAACCGCAAACGCCAAAGGCCCCGCCGCCCGCGACGACCGCGCCCATCGGCGGAACCACGACGACAACCGCCACTCCGGCTGCTGTGCCCGCGCCCGCCAGCGAAACCGCGATGGCGACCGCCACGCCAGCTCCCGCGACGCCGCCCAGCGAGCGCGACGTGAAAGTTGCGTTCTTCCAGACCGTCGCGGCCTTGCCGCCCGCCGAGCAAGTCCAGCGCGTCGTGGCCAAGTTGAAGGAACTCAACCCCGATTTTGACACCACCAGCGCGCGTTTCGAAGCCAGCGGCGACCAAGTCACCGAACTGACCTTCATCACCACCGCTGTCACCGAACTCTGGCCGGTCACCGCCTTGCGCGGCCTGCAAAAGCTGAACTGCGGCGGCCGCGGGCAACCATCGCCGCTCGCCAACATCGCCCCGCTTCAAGGCCTGCCGCTGACAGAGTTGCGTCTCCACCTCACGCAAGTCAGCGACCTCTCGCCCCTGCGCGGGATGAAACTCGGCACGCTCTTCTGTCCCGCCACAAAAGTCACCGACATCTCCCCGCTCGCCGGCATCCCGCTGACCCATCTCGCTTTCGGCGCCACGCAAGTCAGCGACCTCTCGCCCCTGCGCGGCATGGCCATCACCAACCTCTATTGCGAAAGCACCCCGATCACCGACCTGACGCCGCTGCAAGGCATGCCGCTCGCCACATTGATCATCCGCGGCTCCCGTGTCAGCGACCTCTCGCCGCTCCAAGGCGCGCCACTGACCTTTCTGCACTGCGCCAGCACCTCCGTCACCAACCTCGCGCCCATCGCCAACGCCCCGCTTCGCACGCTCTACTGCGACGCGGAACTGTTGCAGCATCCGGCCAACGCCGCCGTCCTGCGCGCGATGACCACGCTGGAGCGCATCAACAACCAGCCCGCCTCTGTCGTGCTGGAGAGCCTGCCCGCCGCGCCCATCCCGATGGCCACCACGGCGTCAACGCCGCCATCACCGGCCGCGACCCCAACTGCGCCCGCGCCCGTCGCCCCCGACCCGTGGGACAACGCAGTCAACCTGCTCGCCATGATTGACCCCACCAAAGATCGCGTCGGCGGCACATGGAACATGCAGGCCGGCAACCTGACCTCCGGCAACCAATCCGCCGCGCGCATGGAGATCCCCTACGAGCCACCCGACGAATACGACTTCCGCGTCACCTTCATCCGCCGCGAGGCCAACGGCGCGGTGGTCCAGTTCCTCACCCAGAGCGGCCATCCCTTCGCGTGGGAAATGGGCGGCGACAACAACACCATCTGCCGCTTCGTCACCAGTGCCGAGCGGTGGGGCCACCGCAACTTTACCATCGTCCCGCGTCCGAACTGCCTCCAGAACGGCCGCACCTACACCTCCCGTGTCGAGGTGCGCCGCTGGGGCGCGGCGGCTTACCTCGATGACCGACTCGTCAGCCAGAGCCGGTTCGACTACAGGATCGTGGACCTCTCGCGCTACGAAGTGCTGCGCGACGACCGCCTGCTGGGCCTCGGCAGCATCAACGGCAGCACCAGCTTCCTCCGCGCCGAACTGCTCGAAATCACCGGCCGCGGCAAGCCGCGGCGATGATGAGCGTGGACCGCCCGTCCCGGACGGTCATTGGCAGCGATCATCAGCCGTGCGGGACGCACGGCCCGCCTTACGCCGGCCGCCGCCCCTCGATGGCGCGGCCGATGGTCAGTTCGTCGGCGTATTCCAACCCCGTGCCAACGGCGATGCCGCTGGCGATGCGCGTGACCGCGACCCCGAGCGGCTTGAGGATGGAAACCAGATGATGCGCCGTGGCCTCGCTCTGCGCATCCGAGCCAAGCGCGATGACCACCTCGCGCGGCTTCTCCGTCTCGATGCGTTTCAACAGGTCGGCAATCCGCAATTGTTCCGGGCCGACGCCGTCCAGCGGCGCGATCTTGCCCATCAGCGCGTGATACAGGCCGCCGAAGCGCCCGCTCTTCTCCACGAGCAGGATGTCCGCCGGCCGCTCGACGACGCAGATCAGGCCCTTGTCGCGGCGCGGGCTGGCGCAGATCTCGCACGGGTCGGTCGCGGTGTAGTTGCCGCAGCGGGAACAGTTCTTGATCGTCCCGCGCGCGGCGCGAACCGCGTCGGCAAGTTCCGCTGCAAGCTTCGGGTCGCTCTGCATGATGAACAGGGCGATGCGCTCCGCCGAGCGCGGGCCGATGCCCGGCAGTTTCTTCAACTGCGCGACCAGGTTGCGCACGGGAAGCGGGAAGTCAGCCATTGGAGTAATGGAGTTTTGGAGTCTTGGAGTTTTGTTCCCATCACTCCATCACTCCACCACTCCAATCACAATTTGAACCCCGGCGGCAGTTGCAGGCCGGCGGTGAGCTTGGACATCTCGGCCTCGCCCAGTTTCCGGGCTGCGTCGAGCGCGCCGTTGATGCCGGCCAGGAGCAGGTCTTGCAGCATCTCGACGTCGTCGGGGTTCACGACCGACTTGTCGAGTGCGATGCTGACCAGCGAGCCGTCGCCCTTCGCGACGACTTTGAGGGCGCCGCCGCCGGCGGTGTGTTCGAATGTCTTGTTGGCAAGCTCCTCCTGCATGCGGGCCGCGTCGGCCTGCATCTTCTGGGCTTGCTTCATGAGTTTTCCAAGTGAGGGCATAGTCAGGTTCCAGTGGCTAGGGGACAGGGGACAGTCAGGCGCGGACTTCGACGATCTGGCCGCGGAAGATCTCCAGCGCTTTCTTGATGAGCGGGTCGTTGCGGATGTCGGTCTTGCCGCCGGGCGGCGGCGGCGCGGCTTCGCGACGCGGCGCAGGGGCAGGTGAGGACGCGGGAAGCCCGGCAGCGGGTGTCGCCTTCTTTTCGGCGAGGCCCGGGTCTTCGGCGATCTCGAACTTCAGCGTGACGTCGTGGCCGATGGCTTCGCGGAGCTTTGTTTGCAGGATGGTGCGGTAGCGCGATGCGTTGAGGAACTCCAGCGCCGACTTGAACTCCGGGTCGAAGCCGATGACAAACGTCTGGCCGTCGAAGCTGAGCGGATGGGCTTGCTTGAGGTAGGCGCGGGCCAGCGGCGCGGCCTGGCCGAAATGCTCATGGATGTCGTTCCAGATTTCCGCAAGCCGTCCGGCGCCTTCCATGCGGTGACGCACCGGACCCGCCGGCTTCGGGGCCGCTCCGAGTTTCGGCACGGGCGATTCGGCAACGCGGCCTGCCGTAGCGCCCAAACTACCGCCGGATGTCGGCGGCGGCGCGCCGCCCCGGAGGGCGTTGAGTTTCTGGAGCACCGCGTCAATGCCGGCAGCCTCGCGGGCCTTGATGGCCTTGATGAGGGCCATCTCGAAGAAGATCTTTTTGGCGGCAGAGTATTTCAAGCGGGCTTCGGTGCCTCCCAACACGTCGAGAATGCGCAGCAGCGTGTCGGCATCCACGCTCGCCGCGCTTTTCTGGAGGCTAGACATCTCGGCCGCGGTCACGTCCAGCCCCGGTTTGTCGCCGGAGACTTTCACGATGAGCATGTTGCGGAAGCGTTCCATCAATTCGGTCAGCAGCCTCGTGAGGTCCTTGCCGCCTTCGGCCAGCGCGTTGAGCAACTTCAAAGCGCCGTTGGCGTCGCCGGCCAGAATCGCTTCCGTCAGTTCCCCGATCTGCTTCTGGGCGGCGAGGCCGAACATCGAGAGCACGTCAGCCTCGGCGATCTTGTTGCCGCAATAGCCGATGAGCTGGTCGAGCGTGCTCTGGGCGTCCCTCATGCAGCCCTCGCAGCCGCGGGCGATGGCCGACAACGCCTCCTCCTCGATCTGGACCTTCTCGTCTTTCGCAATCCGGGTGAGGTGTCCGATGATGAGATTGGCGGGGATGCGGCGGAGGTCGAACCGCTGGCAGCGCGAGAGGATGGTCAGCGGGAGTTTCGAGACCTCGGTCGTGGCGAAGACGAAGATGACGTGCTCGGGCGGCTCCTCCAGAGTCTTCAGCAGCGCGTTAAAGGAAGACTGGGACAGCATGTGGACTTCGTCCACGATATAGACTTTGTATTTGCCGCCGGTGGGGGCGTATTTGACGTTCTCGATGATCAGTTCGCGGATCTTGTCCACCTGCGTGTTGGAGGCGGCGTCATACTCCATGACGTTGAAGCTGGAGCCGTCGGCGATTTCCTTGCAGTTGGAGCACTTGTCGCAGGGGGTGGCGGTGGGGCCTTTCTCGCAGTTGAGGGCCTTGGCGAGGATGCGGGCAGTGGTGGTCTTGCCGGTGCCGCGCGGGCCGACGAGCAGGTAGGCGTGGGCAAGGCGCTTGTTCTTGACGGCGTTGACGAGCGTCTGGGTGATGTGCTCCTGCCCGATGACATCATCGAACTGCTGCGGCCGCCATTTGCGCGCGAGGACTTGGTATTGGGCCATGTTGCGATTGGAGTGTTGGAGTATTGGAGTATTGGCGTTCAGCGGCTCAACCGCAACCCATTACTCCACCACTCCAACACCCCGTGTTCAAAAGAGTGGTCGTGCACCCGATGTCGTCCGTCGCATGTGCGGCGTCGCCACGCGCCTCAACTCAGGCCAGGCGACTCTACGGCACACGGAAAATTCGGTTTACCGTTGCTACCTTCCGGTCCTGGCGGGGTTCGCCGCTTTCCGTTGCATAGAACCCAACCGTCAACGTCTCCGCGCGTAGTTCCATCCGCCCGCGCGCCGGCCTCGATCGGGAGTTCAACCCTGCTGTAGCGGGTTGCAGGTCCGCCCCGCTTTCGCGAGGCATCAGGGCACCGCTGCCGCCCCGTCTAGCACGACCAAACAAAACTGGAGCCAACGACCGGGTTCGAACCGGTGACCTGCGGTTTACGAAACCGCTGCTCTACCAGCTGAGCTACGTTGGCGTCCGCAAAGCCGCGCGACTATAGCGAAGGGCCTCCGGCGGCGCAAGAGGTTTGGGCGCGGCCTGGTTGCGCAGCATCGGGCCGCGCCCTTTCTCTTATCGGGTTTTCCCTTACGCGACGCGGCGGGTTTGGCCTCAATTGTGGCCCGCACCGTTCCGGTGCAGAATCCTCGCAGAAGGTGAGCACAGCCATGCGCAACCCGAAGACTGAAAAGACCACGAGGACGGGCAGATGGAGACTGGCAGCATGATCAGCATCCAACACTTGCAGCCGACGGCCGCCCCGGATGAAACCGGCGAACCACTCCAAGCCATCAAGGCCGCCGAGATCACCATCCGGGGCCGCCCGATTGGCGGGGCCGAGGAGAAGGCGCTCGCGGCGGCGGGCAGCCTGGGCCTCAGGATTTTCGGCACCCGCTCCTGCCTTTTCGGAGACACCGAGATGGTGTTGCTGGTCGTCAGCGACGTCGATCCCGCGCGGCTCGCGCTGGAGACGATGGGGCTTGAGTGTCGGAGCATCACCTCCGTGGTGGCGGTGCCGGTATCGAATGCGGATACCAAGGCCGCGGTCATGGCCCGCCTGATGCGCGCGGGCATCCGTGTCCTCTATTGCTACTCGTTGTCGCCGGACACTGGCGGGGACTGCCTGGTGGTGAGGACGGTTGATAACGAACTGTCCGCCCGGCTCCTCTCCGACGCGGCGATGGCCCAGGCGGCGTGATGAGGCGCCCGATGGCTTCCGCCTTCAACCCAGTGTTGCCTTCGGCCGGAAACGCGCGTAAGAAACAAAATGCCGGCGCGCGCTCCGCTGTGTCGCACCCGGCTTGACAGCATGCAACTCTCCGTCACCAGAAAAGTGGTCCTGGCCTTCAGCCTGTCGTTCGCGATCCTCTGTGTGATCGGCGTCGTCGCCGTGCAGAACATCCGGACTCTCATCGGCAACATGGACCTGGTCGCGCGCAGCTACCGGGTCATGGGCGAATTGTCCGAAACCTCCAACCTGGCCAAGGACATCCAGTCGGCCGTGCGCGGCTACGTGATCACAGGCAACGAGGAATTCCTCGACCCCTACCAGACGTCGCGGGAGGCCATCCACGGCCAGATCCGCGAGGTGGAGGCCTTGGTGCAGAACAAACCGCCACTCGCCCGCCAGTTCGAGGAACTGAAATCGCTCATCCGCCAGCAATTGGACTACGTCAGCCGCACCATCGAGGTCCGCAAACAGGAGGGCCTCGATGCCGCCATGGAACGCGTGCGGGCGGGCGAAGGCGAGCGCCGGATCGAGGACATCCGGCGCATCAGCCGCGCGATGGACAGCGCGGAGAACAACCTGCTCGCCGCCCGCGCGGCGGAGGCATCGCGCAGCGTGCGCGAAACCTTGACCGTCATCGTCACCGGCAGCGCCCTCTCACTGCTGCTGGTCGCGGCAGCCACCCTGATCATCGCGCGCGACATCCGCGAGCGCGAGCGGCTTGAGAAAGCCGTGCTGGACGCCGGCGAACGCGAGCAGCGGCGCATCGGCCAGGATCTCCACGACGGCCTCTGCCAGCAACTGGCCGGCGGCGCGTTCATGTGCCGCGCGTTGGAGGAGGAACTGACCCCGACCGCGCCACATGAGGCCGCCACCGCCGGCCGCATCAGCGAACTGCTCAACCGCGCGGTCAACCATGCCCGCGGCCTGGCCCGCGGCCTGCACCCCGTCGAACTGGAGGCGGGCGGCTTGATGTCGGCCCTCGAGGAATTGGCCGCCAACGTGAACGAGTTCTTTTCCGTCGCGTGCCGGTTCGAATGCCCGCACCCCGTGCTCGTGCTAGACAACACCGTGGCCGTGCACGTTTTTCGCATCGCGCAAGAGGCCATCCATAACGCGGTCCGCCACGGCAAGCCGCAAAACGTCGAGGTCTCCCTGACGGGCGCCCGCGGCGCCGCCACGCTGGAGATCCGCGACGACGGCAGCGGACTGCCGCCCGAAGCGGGTCGCCGGCGCGGCATGGGCCTCGACACGATGCGGTATCGGGCCAACGCCATCGGCGCGACGCTGGACATACGCGCCGGCAATCCGGGCGGCACGATCGTGACCTGCGCCTTCCGCACCGGCCCGCTCCCGCCTTCCGCACATTGAAGCCGACACCCCATGCCACCACCCCACCCCTCATCCGCCTCTCGCCGCGCCAGGATCCTGATCGTGGACGACCATCCCATCATGATCCAGGGCCTGACGCAGTTCATCAATGAGCAATCCGACATGGAAGTCTGCGGCGCAGCTCCCGACGCGGGGCGCGCGTTGCAACTCGCCGACTCGTTGAACCCCGACCTGGCCATCGTGGACATCTCCTTGAAAGGCTCCGACGGCATCAATCTCCTCAAGGACCTCAAGAGCCGCCACCCGGCCCTGTTGACCCTGGTGCTGTCCCTGCACGAAGAGTCGCTCTACGCCGAACGCGCGCTGCGGGCCGGCGCCCGCGGCTACGTCATGAAACAGGCCTCCCCTCAATCCGTGATGGCGGGCATCCGCCGCGTCCTGGCCGGCGAGATCTGCGTCAGCGAAAAGATCACGCGCCGGCTGCTGGCCCAGGCCACGACGCCGCGGGGCGCGTCGGTCGCGTCGCCGGTCGAGACACTCAGCGACCGGGAGCTGGAGGTTTACCGGATGATCGGCCAGGGCCGCGGCACGAAAGAGATCGCCGACGAACTGCGCCTCAGCGTGAAGACGGTCGAGACCTACCGCGCGCATATCAAGGAGAAACTGAACATCTCCACGGCGGCGGAGTTGATCCAGCAGGCGACGCTCTGGGTTCAGCGCGCGGACGCTGCGTAAGCCGCGCCGGGACCGCGCGCCCCGGTCAGAGGTTGTTGAGGGTCTTGTTGAGGCACTCCTCGCAAAGACCGTGGGTGAAATCAGCCGTGGTGCGGCTGCGGACGTAGGCCTCGATGGACACCCACTCGCCCCGCTCGGCGCGGATTTTCTTGCAGGAGGAACAGATGGTGATGAGGCCCTTGAGGAGCTGTTCGTTGAGCGTCTCCATGTCCCGCGCGTGCCGCGAGGACCGGTCCACGATGTGCTGGCAGACGCCGTGGTAGGCATTGACAACGTTGTGGAATTCAGGGGGCAGTTGGCCCGGGTCGAGCATGAGGCTGGTCTTGCCGCCGGCCGCGTCGGACAGCGACTGCTCCAGCAACCGCAATCCGCGGCGGGTGGCGCTGATGCTCCACCACCAGAGGACGAGCACGCTCATGATCACGAGGGCGGCGACTGCGCTGGCCGTCTCCCGCATGCCGGCGATGGCGTCGAGCAGAGTCGCCTCGCGGGTGCGCGTGGCCCGCTGTTCGACCTGTTGCAACGTTTGCTCCAGCGTGCGCAGGGTGGTCACGAGGGCTTCGTATCGAACCTGGACTTCCCGGACTGGCGGGGAGGAGTCCCCCTTGCCCAACAACCCGGCGATCTCGCCGAGCCAATGCCGGAGCTGGCGGTGGATGTCGGCCAGCCGCTGTTGCTGGCCATGCGGATCGCGGAAGATCGCCTGGAGCATGGCCGCCGCGGCATCCAGTTCCTTAAGGGCGCTCTCAAACCGCTGCCGGCCTGGCGCCTCCATCGTGACGAACGGGGGGTGGACGAGATCCACCAGCCGCCGGGCGTGATGCTCGTAGCGGGACAATGCGCGGGCGCGCTCCACCCCGGCAGCTTGTGCCGCGTAAAGATTCACCAGATCATTTTCGTTCATGCCCAGGAGCACGATGCCGCTGAGAATCCCGAGCATCGCCACGAGCATGGCGATGGCGATGTGGACATTGATTGAAATGCGTCGCATGTGTCATTGGCCGACGCGGCTGGGCAGGACAGCATCCGCTCGGATTCAGCAACCAACCTGATGGTTGCGGCGATTTTGTAGCACGCCCGCGCCGCTGTTACAAACACAGATTCGACCCGCGGCTCAGTGGGCGCCGCGGCCCAGGAGGACGACCGGCACCGTCTTCAGCAGGATGCGCAGGTCCAGCCACAGCGACCAGTTGTCTATGTAAACCAGGTCCAGCCGCATCCATTCCTCAAAACCGACCTTGTTGCGCCCCGCAATCTGCCAGAGGCAGGTGATGCCCGGCTTCATCGAGAGCCGGCGGCGCTGCCACGGGTCGGTGAATTTCTTGACCTCGTAAACCGGCAGCGGGCGCGGCCCGACGAGGCTCATGGCGCCCTGGAACACGTTGAGCAACTGCGGCAACTCGTCGAGCGACGTGCGGCGCAGAAAACGGCCCAGCCACGTGATACGCGGGTCTTTCGCAATCTTGAAGACAGGGCCATCCATCTCGTTGAAGATCACCAACTCTTCCTGCAACTGCTCGGCATTGCTCACCATCGAGCGGAATTTATACATCATAAACACCCGCCCGCGCAGGGCGCACCGCTCCTGGCAGAAAAAGACCGGGCCGGGCGAAGTCAGTTTGATCAACAATGCAATGACCAGCCCCACCGGCAGCAGCAGCACGATCAACGCCCCGGACATCACGCGGTCAAACACGCCCTTGAACAGCAACGGCCACGACACCTCCGGCGCGGACCGGAACACCAGCATCGGCTTGCCCATCAACTCGTCCAGCGATGTCTGCGAGATCGAGGTCCGGATGAAGTCCGCCACCAGCCAAGCCTCCACCCCTTCCACCTCGCACGCCAGGATCGCCGACTCCACCTCACGCAGGTAGCTCTTGCCGGCCGTGAAGATGACCAGGTCCACGGGTTGCTCGCGCAGCAACTGCCCCAGATCCTCAACGGTCTGCACATTCAGGTTGATCTGGCCAAGGACCTCGATGGCCCATTCGGGGTGCCTCTGTATCTGCGCAATAGATTCATGGTTCTCAGCCGGGCTGCCCACGAGCACCGCCACGCGGCGGTTGTGCCGCAGCGAAGCGGACACGACCACCAGATGCTGCCACACAAGGGCCGACACCCACACCGCGCCTGCGCCAAACACCCCGAACATGAACAGCGTTGCCCGGTTGACATCCTGGATGTTCGCCACAAACAAACACGCGAGCACGACCAGCACGCAGATGCCCATGCCCCGCGCCGCATCCCAAAACGTCCGGCCCGGCGACCCGCCGACCGGCCGCGAATAAAACCCCTGCGCTTTCAGCGAGAAATGCCCGATCGCCGCCGCGGCGAACGCCAGCAAGATGTTCTCCCGGAAAATCATGGATGGCCGCAGTGACAGCTCTGCCCCGATATACCGCCGCACCGTGTGGGCGGCATACATGCACCCCATCAGGAGGAACAGATCAATGACCTCCTGCACATGCGACTCCAGTTCGCGGCGTTTCTTCAGCATGGCGTCACCTGCTCGTCTGCGTGCCGGCCTGTTGCAGCATCGGAAATAAAATCTGGATAAACCCCCGCACCCGCTGCCGCCGCTGCTCCTCAACCTCGCGCGCCGCGCCCTTGTCGCCGCCCCGCGGCAGGTCCGCCGACACCGTGAGGTAAGCCCAGCGATGGTTCACGCTGTGCACCAGCCGGTCGTAGATGTTCCAGGCCGCCCGCTCCAGATGCGACGCCGTCACCCGGTCCTTGCCGACAAACCAGTAGTAACTCAACCGCTCCACGCCGGCATCGCCCCCGCCCGCAAAGGGCGGGTGATAGATCTTCAACGCCCGCACCTGCAACACCCGCGGCACACCGGCCGCCAGCGGGATGTCCTCGCAGCGGCTGTCCACAATGCTCCAGCCCTGCGACGGAAGGCAAATCTCCGGCCGGTGGATGCTCCGCGTGTCCTTGCCTGCCATCACGATCGAACTGTAAATCTCCTCCCCCGCCGCATTGAAGTATCGCTTCCGTTCAAACTCCGTGTCCTGCGGCAAACCCCGCCGCTCCACGTCGCTGACCGCCTGCCGCTCCCCAAACCACTCCCCCACCCGCACCGGCAACGACATCGAGATGCCCGGCTCCGTCGTGCTTTTCACCTCACCGACCAGCGCCGTCAGCCCCATCGTCCCGCCGATCAGCGCCAACACCACCACGAAGGGGAACCAGGTCTTCATCGCGCCGCCGCCTCCCCTCCCTTGCCGCCAGACCACCGCGCCCACATCTTCCCAAAATCCCTGTCCAGCAACGAATCCACCAGCAACAGCGCCGCGATGGCCGGGATGAACACCACATACGTCGAAAACTTGTCAAACGTCCCGATCGCCGCCTGTCCATACGCATTGCCCACCGCCCCGCTGGCCGTCACGCGCACCAGATTGCCCAACATCGCCAGCGGCACCGCCGCCACCACCAGCGCCCAGCGCTGCCATTGCTTGTCCCGCGACACATACCCATACACCATCGCCAGCGTCACCAACGCGATCAACGACCGGATCCCGCTGCACGCATCGGCCACCTCCAGTTGAAACCGCCCGTGCGGCACCGAATACAACCGCGCCCCGTCCAGCTCCACCGGCACGCCGCCCAGGTTCAGCAACATCGCCGACGTCGCCGACACCAGACGCTTCAGCGGGCTGCTCAACTCCGAGATCATCTCCACCGGCACCGCCAGCAGCAGGATCCCGACGGGGAATAGCAGCCACTTCGCCACCTGCCAGCCCCACAAATAAAAAGGAATCGCCCACAACAACAACACCATCGAGATGATCAGCAACCGCCACTGGGTCGCCTTGTGCCCCACGAAAAACATCACCAGCGCCCCCACCACCAACACCAGCGCCCACGCCGTCAGCCGCCGCGGCGCCGCGAACAACTCGAACCGCTTCCGCCATATCAGCCACGCCGCCACCAAGGGCATCAGTGGCGCGTGCGAATACATCTGCCCCACCTCCAGCGTCAGGTAGCCCCCATAATAATAATAGAGCTTCCCCATCCGCAGGTAGAGATAGCCGATCAATCCCAACACCACCATCCCCAGTGCCAGGTTCAACTGCGCCTGCCGGTCACCCAGGTCGAACGGCAACAATGATTGCTTTCTATCGGCTGTCACGGGACGGGCATCATATCACCCTCCGCTGCAGTGCGCAATGGGCCTGTAGCGCCGGCTGTTCCCGCAGCGCGCACCACCGTCCAGCCCGCCGCGTCGCGCCGCACGGTGATCTGCGCCGCACCCCGTGTCGCCTCCACCGTCTCGCGGTTCAACCGGTCGTTCGCCTCATACTTCCGCTCCGCGGCCAACGCGTTCAACCCACCGCTCTGGTGGCGCGCGATGAGATCCTCGCGCGCCAACGCCGCATCGCAGTCCAGATAGATGCACAGGTCCAGCTTGCCTTGCACCTCCGGCCACAGGAAAAGATAGTTCCCCTCCACGATCACAATCGGCGTCTCCACCTCCACCGTCAGCGCCTCCGGCACCGGCTCGTGCAGTTCCCGCAAATAGACCGGCAGCTTCACCGGCCCCGCTGCCTTCCGCAACTCGCCCACCGCCATCTCGAACGCCAGCCGGTCAAACGTCTCCGGCGCGCCCTTGCGCGCGCGCAACCCGAGCGCCTCCAACCGCGCGTTGTTGAAATGAAACCCGTCCATCGGCACATACACCACCTCATTGCGGAACTCCGCCACCAATGCCTCCGCCAGCGCGCTCTTGCCCGCGCCGGGCGGTCCCGCGATGCCCACCATCAGCCGCCCCTCCCTGCGCCGCGCGCGCGTCTCGATCTCGTCCGCCAGATACGACAACTGCGCCCGCCGCCACAACTCCGGCAGAATCTCCCCGGCCTTGCCCTCCAGCCGCTCATGCGCCACGCGCGACACCGCGCTGCGCTCCGTGTTGATCTCAATCACCGTCGCGCCCGCCTGCCGCGCCTGCACCACGAGGTCCACCGGCAACGACACGCCGCCCGACGTGCCGACCACCAACACCAGTTGCGCCTGCTCCGCCGCCGTGAACGTCTGCTCCAGCACCGCTCGCTCGTAGTTCTCCCCGAACCACACCACCGCCGGCCGCAGCACGCCACCGCAGCCGTCATGCTTCGGCGGCAACTGCGCCAGCGGCGTTTGCTCCAGCGCCACTTCCGCGCCGCAAGACATGCACCGCCCGCGCCACACACTGCCGTGAACCTCCACCATCCGCCGGCTGCCCGCCCGCCCGTGCAACCCGTCCACGTTCTGCGTCACCAGCGTGAACTGATGATAAAACCGCTCCATCGCCGCCACCACCCGATGCGCTGCGTTCGGCTCCGCCTTCGCGCACAGGCCGCGCCGCCAGTCATACCACTCCCACACCAGCTTCGGGTCGCGCGCGAACGCCTGCGGCGTCGCCAGGTCCTCCGCCTTGAAAGTCCGCCACAGCCCGCCCACCCCACGGAACGTCGGGATGCCGCTCTCCGCCGAAATGCCCGCCCCGGTGATCACCACCACCCGGTTCGCGCGCTTCAGCGCCGTCACCACAGTGCCTGAAATGTTCAAGGCCATCGCCCCCGTTTGTCGCCCGCCTGACCGCCCGCCGTCAAGCCTTCCGCCTGCACACGGCGACTCAAGGAAGCCGCGCCTGAATCAAGAGACCTTCTTGACTTCCTCCCGCGGAGCAATTAGTCGTCTCGTCATCCTCTACATGCAACAAACGCTCTTACTCGCTCTCGCCAGCCTTGCGCTGATGGGCCACTGCCCAGCGCAAGCGCTCTTCATCATCTCGAACATCACCGACAGCAGCAGCCCGACGTTCAGTTCGTTCACCGCGCCGTCGCTGAACTCGGTGGGGGCTGTGGCGTTTCAAGCGAGCCTGGATGCGGGCGGCAGCGGCATCTTCCGAGGGACGACGGGCGGGACGACGACGATTGCGTCCACCAGCGGCGGCAGCTTCAGCGGCTTCTCCACTTACGCGCCGGCGATCAATACAGCAGGGACGGTTGCGTTTCAGGCGAGCCTGACGGACGGGGACACCGGCGTCTTTACTGGCAGCGGCGGCGCAACGACGACAATCGCCCACAATTACTCATCGAGCTTCTGGACCTTCGGCCAAGCGCCATCCATCAACTCGGCGGGCATAGTGGCGTTTCAGGCGAGCCAGGATGCGGGCTGGACGGGCGTTTTCACGGGCGACGGAGTGAACCCGACTACCACGATTGCGACATCGTTTTCGCCGGTGTTCATGTCGTTTGGCGGCGCGCCGTCCATCAATGCCGGAGGCGCGGTGGCATTCTTTGCCAATCGGGATGCCGGAGGTGTGGGGATCTACACGGGCGACGGAGGCGCGACGACGACAATCGTCACGGCGGAGGCCGGCAGTTCGCCCTACACGGACCTGAGCTTCCAACCGTCGCTCAATGACTCGGGAACAGCGGCGGTCCGCGCAAACCTTTACGGCGGCGGCACTGGCATCGTGACCGGCGACGGGGTGACGACGACGGAAGTGGCGTTGAGCACAGGGCCGGATTTCGCCGGTCTTTCCGAGCCGGCATCAATCAATGCGAGCGGCACGGTTCTCTTCGCCGGTGGACTGGACGCCGGTGGTTTCGGGCTTTTCACTGGATCGGACCCGGTGGCCGACTTGGTGATCCATTCGGGCGACGTGCTCTTCGGCTCCACTCTGGACGGCCTGCAACTGAGCACGCGCAGCCTCAATGACAGCGGCCAGATCGCTTTCCAATACACGCTGCTGGATGGGCGGACGGGCATCGCCTTGGCGACGCCGGTGCTGGCACCGGAACCGGGCAGCGCCGCGCTTGTCGCGCTTGGGACGTTGGCCCTCGGCCTGCGGCGGCGGTTGCCCGCCGGTGTGCGCCCCAAGTCCAATCGAGAGCGCTAAACACGTAATATGCTCCTATCTAGCCGGTTAGTCGTATTATTACCGGCTAAGAAACGGGACTTGGACCGTCCCAAGGGGCGTTTAACCTCGCCCAGCGAGTTATCTACTGCGCGCAGCGAATTACCCGACGCGCGCAGTGAGTCATCCGCTGCACGCAGCGAGCTACCCGCTGCGTGCGGTGAGCTGTCGGCTGGACGCAGCGAGGTGTTCGCTGCGCGCAGTGAGTTAGCGGCTGCGTGCGTCAGACTTCTCGCTGCACGCACCGAGCTTCTTGCTGAGTGCGATGAGTTGTTCGGTGCGCGCAGTGAGCTTCCTGCCGCGTTCCACGGGTTGTTCGCTGCGTGCAGCCAACCTCCCGCTGCCGTCGGTTCACGATAGGACGCCGGCGTGGGATGATGGAACGACGCGGTAGTTGATCTTTCCCCGTCAGCAGCCCTTGCACTGACGCTGGGCGAACTTCAGCGTCTCCTCAAACGACCGGATGCCGGTGGAGGCGCCGATGGCTTGGACGCAGCACGCGCCGACGGCGTTGGCGAACCGGCCGGCGCAGTGGAGCGAGAATCCCCGCAGCCGCGCGGTGATGAATCCCGCCAGCCACGAATCGCCCGCGCCGGTGGCGTCCACGACCTTCTTCACGAGGAACGGCGGCACATGGAGTAGCTTTGACGGCTCGGCGGCTTCGCTAAGCAGACAGCCCTCCGCGCCAAGCTTGACGCCGACGATGCCGGGTGCGCCCGCGGCGCGGAACTTGGCGATGATCTTCTCCGGCGAATCCACGCCGCTGATGCTGCGCGCCTCGTCGAGGCTCGGCACGAAGATGTCCAGCCACGGCATGGACTTGGCGATCTGGCCGAAGTTCTTCGCGCCGGCCACGCAGTCCAGCGCGGTGACGATCCGCGGGGCGGCGCGCTTGATGGCCCGCAACGCGGTGCCCCACGCCGGCTCCAGTTTCGGCATCAGGCCGTGGTAGCCGAGGCAGACGGCCCGCGCGCGGCGGAAGTAGGGCAGCCGCGCGACGATGTCGGCGGCGGTGAGCTGGTTGCCGCAGCCGCCGGTGTGGAAGAAGCTGCGCTCGCCGCTGGGGTCCACGCAGACGATGGTGGCGCTGGTCTGGCCGCGCTTGTCCGTGATGAGGCCGCCGAGGTCAACGCCCGCGGCCCGCAGCCGCCGCGCGGCGGTCGCGCCCCAGTCATCGTCGCCGACGCGGCCGAGTGCGCCGACGCGCAGGCCGAGCTTGGCGGCGGCGATGCCGACGTTGCAGACGTTGCCGCCGGTGTGCAGCTCGATGGCGTCGCTGAGGTAGAGCTTGCCGTGGCCGATGGGCTGGTCCAGCGACACGGGCCGGCCGATGATGTCCGCCACGACGTGGCCGACGAGGATGAGGTCGAGGGTTTGTTTCATGGCGATGCGATAGGTCGGTGCGACGGCTCAGACCTCTTTCCACTGTCCCTGGATCGGCACCGGGAACTGGCCGTTCTCGTCGGCCTTCACGGGCGGCGGGCTGTTCTCGTTCAGCGCGTCGAGGTTCTCGCAGAACTGGAACTCGGATTTCATCATCTCATCCCACGTGACTTCCCGGCCCATGTGGCAGGCAGCACGGCCCATTTGCGTGGTGAGGTCGGAATAGCAGGCGCGTTTGCACTCGTTGTGCGGACGGTCGTTGCGGATGCTGGTGATGAAGTCGTTCCATTCGTATTGCCACGGCTTGTGGACGTCCGCTTCGGGCGACCATGCGATGTTGTCGTTGTTGATGTGCTGGTCCTTGAAGCGGTGGACGGTGGCAGCGTGGACGTTGCCGGAGAACTGCGCAGCGCACTTGGTGCCGTGGATGTAGGTGGCAAAGTCGCTGCGGGCCTTGTTGATCCGGTAGAAACCGCAGAACGCCTTGGTGCCATCGGCGAAGGTGTATTCGATGGAATAGTTGTCGAGGTTCTGGCCATGGTCGGTGCTGTTGGGCACGCGGCCCGCCATGCCGACGGCGGAAACAGGCCATGCGTCCTTGATCCAGCAGCACTCGTCTATCTGGTGGATGAGGTAATCCACCATGTGGCCTGAGCCGAGCCAGTAGAGATGGATGCGACCGAACTGCATCTGCTCCAGGAAACTGTTGGACTTCTCGCCCTGATTGCTGAGCCAACTTGCGCCGCCGAGACGGTTGGCGCGGATCAACGGGATCTCGCCCAGCACGCCGTCACGGATCTGCTGGATGAGCGCCTGCCGCGCCGGGGAATGGCGGCACTGGAAGCCGGCAGCGATCTTGACGCCTTTCTTCTCCGCCTCCTCGCCTGCTCGGAGGAGACGCTTCAAGCCCATCGGGTCGGGCGCGAACGGTTTCTCCATGAAAACGTTGATACCCTTCTTGACGGCATACTCGACGTGGACCGGGCGGATGTAGGCGCGCGTCGTGCACATGGCGATGTCGCCGGGCCGAAGGATGTCTATGGCCTTCTTGTAGGCGTCGAAGCCGAGGAACTTGCGGTCGTCCGCGACATCAATCTTGTCGTCGTGCTTCTTCTTGAGAGCGTCGTAGGCCTTGGACAAGCGGGCTTCGTCCAGATCGGCCATCGCGTAGAGCTTGACCGGGCCGTAATCCTCGACCCCAAAGGCGTCGCCGACCGCGCCGCTGCCGCGGCCGCCGCAGCCGATGAGGGCGAGGCGGATCGTGTTGTCGTCCGCGGCGTGGACGTGGGGCAGGACGCCGCTGAGCACGCTGGCGCCCGCTGCGAGCGAGCTGGTTTGCTTGATGAACTGACGGCGGGTGGACTTGGGTGTGAGGATGGCTCGGGTCATGATGTTCTTCGGGGTTAGTGATGGCGGACTCAAAAGTGCAATGCCCTTCTCTTGTATCAGCCTCGGAATTCAGGACGCAAGGGCTTTTGCCTGCCGCGGCCTTTGGAAACTGGTGCGGGCGGCAGGACTTGAACCTGCAAGCCTTGCGGCGTCCCGCCCTAAACGGGATGCGTCTGCCATTCCGCCACGCCCGCGCCGTTTGCGAAGCCTGTCCGCGGCTTGAAAGTGGTGGGCGCGCTCGGATTCGAACCGAGGACCCAGTGATTAAGAGTCACTTGCTCTAGCCAGCTGAGCTACGCGCCCACAAAAAAACCGCGCCACCTTAGTGACCGACGCCCACACTGTCAAGACGGACTCTGCCCTTGACGCATCTGCGGCGCTTTCCTATTGTGGGCGCGGCGCGCGAGAGGAAACCACGCGACGAACTCCGACCGATGGCAGCAGAAACACGCCGCCCAATCGAACCACCAACGCCGTGTCCATGAAAAAACACCTCGGCACTTTGGCGCGCGCGGCGGTCAGCATCGGCATCCTCGCCTACATCCTCAACAACATCTTCAAGAAGGAAAGCCCGGAGCATCCGTGGACCGAGGGCGCGGCGAAGCTGTGGGCCATCCTCTGCTCGCTGGACCCGCTCTGGTTCCTGGGCGCGCTGGCGTTGTTCGGGTTGATCTGCCTGGTCAACATCATCCGGTGGCAGATCATCCTGCGCGTGCAGCACATCGAGCTGACGTTCTGGCGCGCGACGGAGCTGTTCTTCATCGGCCACTTCTTCAACTCCTTCATGCTCGGCGGCACCGGCGGCGACGTGGTCAAGGCCTACTACGCGGCGCAGGAGACCCACCACAAGAAGGCCGAGGCGGTGATGACGGTCATCATTGACCGGCTCGTCGGCCTGGTGGGCATGTTCACCGTCGCCTCGCTGATGATGCTCATCAACATCCGGCTGTTGTTCACCAACGACCAGTTGCGTCCGATGGCCGTCACCGTCCTGGGCGTGCTGGGCTTTCTGGTTTTCTGCCTCTTCATCGGCTTCTGGCCGGGCTTGGGAACGTTCC
>JACRKA010000136.1 GCA_016219905.1 Verrucomicrobiota bacterium | reverse complement strand
GGTGACCATGCGGCCGTCGTGCGCGGCGCGCAACGCGAGCGTGCCGGTGCCGTGCGCGGTCCAGTTCTTCGCCTGCTGGCCTTCATCCATGGTCCAGATTTTCACCGTGCCGTCCTCGCTGGCGGACACGAGCACTTCGGGGGAGCGCCAGCAGACGCTGGTGATGGCGGCCTTGTGGCCGGTGAGCGTATAGAATTCCTCACCGCGCTCGCTTTCCCACACGACGAGGCCGCCGTTGCGGTCGCCGGTCGCGAGCAGCTTGCTGTCGGGACTGAACTCGGCGGCGGTGACCCAGTCGGTGTGCTTCTTCATCTTATGGGCGAGCGTGCCGTCCTTGGTGGAGAAAATCTTGACCATGCGGCTCGGCCCGCCGAGGACGATCCACTTCTGGTCGGCGGAGATGTCCGCGGCGAGCACCGAGTCCAGTTCATCGCCAACGGAGAGGATGCGCTCGCCGGTCGTGACGTCCCACACGGTCACGAGGCCGGTCTTGCTGCCACGGCCCCCGCCGCAGACGAGCAGTTTGCCGTTGCGGCTGAACTTCAGGTCGCACGGGTAGCCTTCGGGAAAGGGAAGCACACCGGCGAGTTGGAGCGTGTCGCTATTGTAGAGCAGCACCTGATGCTGTCCGCCCAGCGCGACCAACGGCGCCCACGGGCTGCTGGCGAGCGCGGTGGCTGCGCTCGCGCGCTCGGTTCGCACGATGGGGTCGAGCAGTAAATCGCCGGGCATCGGCGGCGGGCCGGCGGGCTTGCCGATGACGGGCGCGATGGCGGTGAGGTCCACCTTCGGTTTGTTGACGGCGACGGCCTTGCTGCCGGAGTTTTCAAGCAAGCCGTTGATGATCCATTTCTTGATAAGCTCGATGTCGTTGTCGGGGAGCTTGCCGTTCGGCGGCATCGTCGGATCCTCGCTCTGCATGATCGCCTTGACCAGCTTGCTGCTGCCGGGATCGCCGCTGACCAGCACCTTGCCGTTGCCGCTGCCCTTGAGCGCCGCCTTGTAAGTCGAGAGGTCAAGGTCGGCCTTGGCCTTGTCGGGGTTGTGGCACTTCAAGCAGTTGTTGCGGAGGATCGGAAGCACCTGTTCATCGTAGGTGATCTTCTGCGCTTGAACGCCGCTGACGGCGACCAAGGCAGCGATGAGAGTTGGGAGTGACCGCTTCATCAGTGGTTGAAAACGAACTCTTTGGAGTTGAGCACCGCCCAGAAGACATCGTTCAGCACCTCCTGCGGAGTGCCTTCTTTCAGATAGCCTTCAAGCTTGGTCAGTTCCTTTGCCGTGGGCGGGCGGGAGAAACAGCGCAGGTAAATTTCCTCGATGACCTGCGGCGGCGTCTTGCCCTCCTTGAGCAGCCGCTTCACGAGGCCGCCTTCGTTGACCTTGCTGTTGACCGTCTCGCCGTTGAGGAGGTGCAGCGCCTGCGAGAGGCTTGGCTCCATCTTCACCTCGCACGCGCAGACCGTGTCGCGCGTGGCCCGGCCAAACGTGGTCAGGAAATAGGTCGTCGTCTTGCCATCGGCGATCTCGACCGCGCGCGCGCCGAGCGGCAGGCCGCGGAACTTCTCCTTCGTCTCGGTGATCTGGTTGATCACGTCGAGCAACACCTCTGCGCGCATGCGCCGGACGCCGGCCTTGGCAAAGTTGCGCGTGTCTTCCGCGTTGGTTGCGTTCGGCACCGACGATAGCTGGTAGGTTCGCGACGTGCAGATGTCGCGCACGACCTTGCGCAGGTCGTAGTTGTAACTGGTGAGTTTCTCGGCGAGCGCATCGAGCAGTTCGGGGTTCGACGGCGGATTGCTGATGCGCACGTCGTCCACCGGGTCCACGATGCCTTTGCCGAGGAAATGCGCCCAGACGATGTTGGCGACGTTGCGCGCGAACTGCGGGTTCTGCGGTGACGCGAGCCATTTCGCCAGCACCTCGCGCCGATCCTCGCCGGGTTTGATCTCGGGCACTTCTGCGCCGAGGAACTTCGGCTTCATGTCGCGTCCGCCGACGGGGTGCTTCACGCCGCCGTTGCCGCTGTTGAAGATGACCGTCTCGCGCTGGTCCTCGCCCTGTTTGCGGCCGATCTGCGCGAAGAACGCGGCGAAGCTGTAGTAATCATCCATCCGCCAGCGGTCGAACGGGTGGTTGTGGCATTGCGCGCACTGGATGCGCATGCCCAGGAACACTTGCGAGGCGTTCTCGGTCAGCTTCAGCAGGTCGGTCTCGACCTTGTAGAAATTCGCCGCGGGGTTGCGGAACGTGCCGCCCTTGGCCGCGATGAGGTTCTGGACGACGCGGTTGATCGGCTCGTTCCTGGCGAACTGGTCTTCGAGCCAGGTGTAATATTGCACCGCGGACTTGTAGAAGAACTTGTTCTGCTCGGTGCGGATCTGGAGCAACTCAGCCCACTTCATCACCCACAGCTTGGCGAACTCCTTCCGACCCAGCAATTCGTCCACCGTCTTCTCGCGCTTCTTCGCGTCCGTATCGGCGACGAACTTGCGCGTCTCTTCCGGCGTCGGCAGCGAGCCGACAATGTCGAGATGCGCGCGCCGGATGAACGTCGCGTCGTCGCACAGCTCGCTCGGCAGGATGCGGATCTTGCGGAGCTTCGCGTTGACGAGCGTGTCCACATAGTTGTCTTCCGGCAGCTTCGGGAAGGCGAACTTCGGGTCGCGCGGGATCGAGAGGACCTGCGTGCCGACGGTGAAGCTTTCGTAGCGCGCCATCACGAACGCCTCACCTGTCTTGGCGGAGGTCACCACGCCGTCGCTTGAGACCTTGGCCGCGACGTCGTTGTTGCTCAGGAACACCACCTGCCGCGTCACGTCGCGGTCCGTGCCGTCGGAATACGTCGCGCGCACGGTCAGCCGCTGGACTGCGTTGCTGCCCTCCAGCACGGCCTGTTTCGGAAACACCTCGATGCCGGTGACGCGCGCCACATCAGCCGGGTCCTTCGGCGCGCCGGCTTTCAACCAGGCCAGCAAGGTTTGATAAAGCAGACTGTCCTCGGCAAACCGCTTGCCGCCGGTATGCGTGACGCGGCCCGCGCCTTTTTCGAGAATGAGGCTGTCTTCCGGCAACGCGAGGTTGATGCGGCGGCCCATCCACTCGCGCGTGAGCCGGAAATAATCGCCTTCCGGATCAAAGCCGAAAAGCGAGAGCCGGAATCCGTCCTTGCCGCGCGCCGCGCCGTGGCAGGCGCCGGTGTTGCAACCGGACTTCATGAAGACCGGCATCACGTCCTTGGTGAAGCTGATCGCCGGCTGCGCCTTCGCGTTCTTCACCTCGACCGGCACGGTGAGCGTCCGTCCGGCGAATTTCACGCGCAACTCGGTCTTGCCGTCAGCGAGCGGCAGCAGCACATACGACTTGTCGAGTGTCGCAACGGTCTTGTCGGCCAGCGCGAAGGTGGCCTTGGCCGTCACGTCGCGCGTCGTGCTGTCGGAGTAGCTGGCCTGCACCACGATGGACTGGCGGTCTGTCGCCGACGTCAGGCTGGCGTTCGGCGGATAGACCTTCACGTCCACCAGGTCAGGCGTCTTGGCGCTGGCGAGCGTTGCGCTGAGGATGAGAATCGCGACGGCTGGCTTCATGCTCGGATCATTTCGCTCTCTGCGCGGCGATTTTCTTCGGCGGCGCGGCGGCGGGCTTTGGCGCGGGTTCTTCCGACTTCGGCACGTCAATCCGCAACAGGCCGCCGCTCGCGACAGTCTGTGTGACCGTCTCGCCCTTCTCTATGATGGTCGCGCTGCAAAAAAGTGTCTTGTGATAACCCTTGGTCGCCGTGGGCGCGGTCGCCACATCGAACACGACCTCTTTGTCGTCCTTGGTGATCTGCTTGTCGCCGGTGGTCGCGCCGGGAGGCAGGCCGAGCAGCCTCACCGTGACCTTGCCGTCGAACGCGGTCTTCTGCTCCAGCTTGCAGGCGACTTTCACCGGCTCGCCGCGGATGGTCATCGCCTTGTCGAGTTTGCCGACCACGAACGGCTCGGCGACCTGGAGGTTGGCGAATTGGCTCGATGTGTAGGCTGTGCCTTCCTTGACCTTCGCGGAGGCGAGCACGCAGATCTTCCACGCGCGCACCTCGGCGTCGCCGTTGGCGTTGACGGTATAGTCCACGCTGGTCGCGTCGGCGGGGATCGTCATGTCGGGCAACGAGCCGACGCCGGGCGGGTTGAAGAGCATCTTGACATTGATCGGCTCCTTGAAGCCGGCCTTGCGCTCGGCGACGACCTTGAGGTTGAGCGAGCCGGCGCGGGGCAGGGTGGCCTTCGGTTCGACGAGGCTGACCTTGAACGGCAGCTCGTCCACGACGGCGACGGCGATCTTGTCGGCGTGGGTCATGTAGAAGACGCCGTCGTTGCCCTGCTGGACGAGGTCGTAGTTCTGCCAGATGCCGCCGCTGACGGGCTTCGCGTTCGGCTCGGCCTTCGTCGCGGTGGCAGTGAGGTTCAGCAGCTTGCCGGCGATCAGCGCGTCGGGCTTCGCTTCGAACAGGACGGGAAACGCCGAGAGACCGCTCGGCATCGGCTCGGCCTGCATTGTGAGTCCCGCCGGCAGGCCGTCGGCGCTGAAGGCCAGGTCGCCGCCGAAGTTGCTGCGGCGCGCGTTCAGCATCGCGACGAACCGGTTGCCGCGCGCAACGACGATCATCTTGCGCGTCTGCGTGTCGTAGCGGGCCGTGTCGGGGAGATAAACGGTGACGGCCGGCGTGATCGGCGCAAGCTCGGCGCGATAAATGTAATCAGGGCCGCCTTTGCTGAGTTGGTCGGTGACCTTGATCATATAGTCGCCGTCGCGCGGGACGTTGAAGCGCAGGTAGCTGTCGGGGCCGCCGGAGTCATCGTTGCTCGCGATCTGGCTGCCGTTTGCGTCAGTGATAGTCAGGACCGAGTCGAGCGGCGACCGCAGCCGGCGCGCGAAGACGTTGACCTCCCAGACCTGGCCCTTTGCGGCGTGGAAGCGGAACCAGTCCACGTCGCCGTCCTTCTCGATGATGCCGTTGAGCGCGAGCGGCAGCGGCTGTGTCGTGGCGGTGGCGTGCTGCGGGTCGTCGTTCGGCTCGGTTTCGAGCACGTTCGGAAACGGCGAGACGCGGACGTAGTTCGGTGACGGCGCGCTGAGGCCGTTCTGTTCGGCAAAGACGGGATGCTTGCGGTCGGCGGCGATGGTTGGCGTCGCGGGCAACGTGACGGTCTGCGCGAACTCGCCCGCGGCGTCACCGAGGAATTTCACCTGCAACGGTTCGCCGGCCTTGCCGCCGGCCGGATAGACGGCGGTCGGGCGGGGGAAGTTGCCGATGTGGAGCCGATAGGGGTTGTTGTTGCCGCCGAAGGAGGTCTCGCGGACCTGCACGAGATATTCGCCGTCAGCCGGCGCGATGACAGTGACGGCGCCGTCTTGGAGCGCCAGCGCGGTGTCGTCGGCGCGGGAGATGACGTTGCCGGCGGCATCGAGGATGGCGATGAACGGGTCGAACATCCCGCGCGCGATCCTCATGCCCTCGATCTCGGCGGAGAGCCGCTGGCCCTTCTTCGCCCCGATGCGGTAGTAGTCCACGTCCTCGTTGGTGATGTGGCCGTTGACGGTGACGTTCAGCGCGACCTTCTGCGCCTTCTCCGGTTCGATGTTCGGCTCGACTTCCTCGACCTGCGGGAACGGGCTGACGTGGAGTGTCTGCAACGACGAGATGCCCGTGGCGGTGCGGATGCGGACGAGATGCTCGCCGAGCCGGCAGTCGGCGGCGAGCTTGACCTTCGCAACGATGTGGTCGGCCTTGGCCTCGGTGATTTTCAGGACCTCGAAGCCGGAGTTGTGGAAGAGGATCTCTTGCGCGTCATCGAGCCGCGCGCCGTTGAAGCGGAGTTCGGTCTCGGTGCCGCGTTGCGCGCCGGGAGGCGCGATGGAGTTGAGGTGCGGATCAACAGCAAGTGCGGTGGTGGCGAGGCTGGCGAACAACGCGGCGACGCTGCCTGCCCGCTTCCGATCCCACCCCGCCAGCCTACGACGTATTGGAGACTGCATAGGGTTGGTTCGGGTTAAGCGAGGATGTCTTTTTCCACCTGGCCGTTGCCGCTGACGATCTTCTGCGGACGGCCGCCGGGCGCGAGGAGATATTTGTCGGGGTCAATGCCGATCTGCGTGAAGACCGTCGCGGCGAGGTCCTCGACCGTGAGAGGGTTCTGGTCCGGCTCGGCGCCGGTGGCGTCGGAGGAACCGTGGACGTAGCCGCGTTTGATGCCCGCGCCCGCCAACGCGATGCTGAAGACCTTCGGCCAGTGATCGCGGCCCGCGGTCGTGTTGATCTTCGGCGTGCGGCCGAACTCGGAGCTGACCATGACCAGCGTCGTCTTCAGCAGCCCGCGCGCGTCGAGGTCGCGGATGAGCGCGGCAAACGCCTGGTCGAAGTTCGGCATGTTGTTGTTGATGGCGTTCTTGATGTTGTCGTGATGATCCCAACTTCCGTAGGTAAGCGAGACGAAGCGGACGCCGGACTCGACCAGCCGCCGCGCGAGCAGCATCCGCTGCCCCGCGGCGTTGCGGCCGTATTCATCGCGGAGTTTCGCCGGCTCATCGTTGATGGCGAACGCAGCGCGGGCCTTGTCCGAACTGATGAGGCTGTAGGCGCGCTGGTAAAACTCGTCCATGCCGTCGAGCGCGTCGGCCTTCTCCAGTTTGCTGAAGTGTTCGTCCACCGCGGCGCGCATCTCGCGGCGCTTGGCGAATCGTTTCTCGTCAATGCCGCCGGGCAGGCTCAGGTCCTTCACCTTGAAATCGCCGCTGGCCGGGTCGCCACCGAGGCTGAACGCGCCGTAGGCCGAGCCGAGATAACCCGTGCCGCCGTAGGCCGAGACGCCGGGGATGGCGACGTAGGCCGGCAGGTTCTGGCGCGGGCCGAGTTCGTGTGAGACGACCGCGCCGAAGCTGGGATAGTCGAGCACCGGCGTGGGGCGGTTGCCGGTCATCATGTTGTGCGTGCCGCGCTCGTGGGCGGCCTCGCCGTGGGTCATCGAGCGGACGACCGTGATCTTGTCGGCGATCTGCGCGATCTGCTTGAGGTTCTCGGAGAAGAACACGCCGTCGAGCTTGGTCGGGATCGCTCCGAACGGCCCGCGATACTCCACCGGCGCAAACATCTTCGGGTCGAACGACTCCTGGTGCGCCATGCCGCCGGGCAGGTAGATCTGGATGACCGACTTGGCGGGGCCTTCCTTCGCGGGTGCGCCGGCTTCGGCGGCGCGGGCGGTCAGCTTGAACCAATCGCCCAACGTGAGGCCGAGCGCGCTGAGGGCGCCGACATGCAGGAATTCGCGCCGCGTGGGGCGCCAAGGATGATCGGGACTGTTACACCAATGGCAATCGTTGTTCTTGTTCATGGCTCAATGAACGCTGTCTTGTAACTCCACCAAACTCTTGCGCGGAACATGCAACGTCTGCTGCATTGGCCATAACGGATTATCCGACTTTCCATGTGAACATCTTGCGCCCCTTGCGAAGCGTCAGTGAGGCGGGCCGATGCGGTGCGCCGCGAGAGTTCGCCCGCGATCAAAGACACGGGAGGCAGGGGCGGGTTGCGTGCAGGGTCATTCTGCGCTGCTGGGAAACTCCACCTTGTCCATCTCCATCCAGACACTTCCGACGAAGACGTCCGCGGTCATCTTGAGCAGGATGCGGTCGCTGTCGTCGGAGAACCACGCGAAGGCCTGCTTGAATTTCTTGTGCGGCTCCATCTGCAGCTCGCGGTTCATCACGTGCACGCGCAGTCCGAGCTTGATCGCGTCATAGGACTTCTTCGCGGCCTCGCATTTTTCCCGGCCGATGACCCTCGCCTCCGCGAGATACACCGACGATTGCGGATACACCGCGCAGCGATAGGTGTCGCCCGTCTGCAACCGCTGGCTCCGCACCCACAAGAATGCCGTGGGCATGTTGAAGAGATTGGGGGTGAGAACCCGTTTGGTCTTCACGCCCGCGACGCTCTTCTTCTGCCGCGTCCGCGTCACCCCTTCGCCGTCAAACTCGAACTTTGCCTCGACCGTTTCGTTGCTGTAAACCTCCCTTTGAGTCCCGCTCACCGGCCGGAGCGTCGCCGGCCTGCACAGCGAGGTTCCCTCCGCGTCGAGCCGCCACAGCGCGCGCACCGCGCCGGTCGTCCCGCCTTTTGCGACCACGCGCAGCAGCCCGGCATCCGTCAACGCCATATCCGCCTCGGCCGCGCCCGCCGGGATGAGGCCCCAGCCGAACTTGTAGCAGATGTGCAACGGGCGCGGCGGCGGAAAAGGCCCCGGCTGCGGCGGCGAGAGCTGGTCGCGCCAGGTCCCCGCGAACGTCGTCGCGGCGAGGAGCGCGGCGGATATGGTGGCGGCGATTCTCATGATGCGCGCGCCGGACTCTCTCCGAAGCTCGCGCCGGGTTCCAGTTCAAAACCGTGTCTCATATCCGTTGTCCGAAATTCTGCATTGCAGTCTGGCGGCAGCAAGTGTAGTCGCTGTGCCGGCAAACTCCAAATTGGAGACACCGATCATGAAGAAGACGACACAGTTGGCAAACGAGCACGCGGAACTGACGCGGCGGCATTTTCTCGGACTCGGCGCAGCCGGCGTCGCGGGACTGGCTGCCGTCTCCCGTGCGGCCGCGGCGCCGCAACTGCCGCCCGCGCTGGCCGACGCCGTCGCGAAGCTCGAATACCTCACGCCCGTGGACAAGTTCCGTTTCATCGGCCGCGGCGCCCCGCCGCCCCACGCGTTGCCGCCGGAGAAACGGCGCGCGGTGGGACTCGACCGCGAGACGTGGCAGTTGGAGGTCACGGCCGACCCGGAGAGCGACAGCAAGATCGAGCGCCCGCTGTCAAAGCAACTCGGCACGGCGTTGAACTGGGACGGCTTGATGAAGCTTGCGGAGAAGCACGCGGTGCGTTTTCTCAAACTGATCACCTGCACCAACGTTGGGGAACCTTTCGGCATGGGCTTGTGGGAAGGCGTGCCGTTGCGGGAAATCATCTGGTTGACGCAGCCCAAGGCCAACGTCCGCCGCGTGTTTTACTGGGGCTATCACAACGACGACCCGAAGCAGCGGTTCCGGAGTTCGCTGCCCATCGGTCGCGTCCTCGAAGAACCGCCGGGCGAACTTCCCATCATCCTCTGCTACAAGCTCAATGGCCAATGGCTCACGCCGGCGGCCGGCGCGCCCGTGCGAATAATCGTGCCGGAAGGCTACGGCAACCAATCGGTGAAATGGATCCAGCACGTGATGCTCACCAATAACCCCCAGGCGAACAACACCTATGCGGAGAAGAACAATGACGTGGAAAGCCCGATGAAGACCGCCGCGCGTTTTTACCGCCTGCCCGCGACAGCGAAGCCGTCTCAAGCGATCCCGATCACCGGCGTGGCGCAGGTCGGGCTGTCGGGCCTGAGCAAGGTGCAGTATTGGTTGCGCCGCGAAGACGAAGCCCTGCCGCCGGACGATCCGTATTTCACAAAGGGCGACTGGAAGGACGCGACCATCCTGCCGCCGCCGGAGCGTTGGGGTGGCGGCCTGCCTGATGGACGATTGCCCGACATGCCGTTGCAGTACGATCCCGCCACCGGCAAGCCGCGCACGTGGCCGCTGCGCTACACGCTCGCGCATTCGGCGGTGTTGGTGCCGGGAGTTCCGGCGGGCCGCTATCGCATCTGCTGCCGGACGATTGACGGGAACGGCATCGCCCAGCCCATGCCGCGCCCCTTCCTCAAATCCGGCCACAACGCGCTTCAGGAGAAACCGCTCGTCGTCGAGGGGTGATTGTCGGCAGGGCGGAGTTGCGACCACGAGTAGCCGCCGACGTAAGGAGGCGGAGTAATCGGGAAGAGACTGGAATGGCATGTTCGAGCCGTTGCGACACCCATGCTCGACGCAAGAGCCATCCAATCACTCCGCCTCCTTACGTCGGCGGCTACGAGGAATCGTTCTGACGCTCAGCCGTCACGGCTTCGCCGCCAGCGTCTTGTGGAGCCACGCGACCAGCTTCTCCTTGTAGCTCGGATCAATCTTCTCCCAGCCGCCCATGCCGTGGACGCCACCTTCGATGACGATCAAGTCGCACACATTACCAGCGGCCTTCATCTTCTCCTGAAACTTCAGCGATTGCTCGAACGGCACCTTGTCGTCCTTCGTGCCGTGGATGAGCAGATATGGCGGCAGACCTTTGCGGATGCGGGTCATCGGTGACGCCTCGCGCAGGACCT
>JACRKA010000138.1 GCA_016219905.1 Verrucomicrobiota bacterium | reverse complement strand
TCCTGACCGCCGCCAGTTCCCGCAACGGCCTGAAGCTGACGCTCGCCGAAGGCAAGTCGGCGATGACCGGCAAACCTGTGAAAGTGTAGCGCCGTCGTTCACCAAGGAGGGGCGGTTTGAAACCGCCCCCTCATCTGCCTTTGTTGTGGCGGCGGTTGCAAACCGCCGCTCCTTGGAGTCGTCGAGCTATCGCACCGGCAACACTTCGCCGAGCCGAACCCGCCAGCACGCGGCTGAACGATGTTTCTTCCGGTCTTCGCCGCCGAGCGCCCATAGCCATTCGCGCGTCTTGACGAGATGCACCATTGAGCGGATCGGCAAACGCACGCACGGCTCGTAATGGTCGGAGGCGATGTCGTAGATGAAACTCTCGTCGGTGAAAGCTTCCTCGCCGCTCTTGAAGCCACCGCCGAGAAAGATCCGGTTTTCATTCAACGTCACGGCGGTGACACCGCGCGCGGCGAAGGGATACGCCCTGATGGGTTTCCATGCTCGCGTCGCGAGGTCGAACGCGAACGCGGCGCTTCGGTTCACCACTTGCTTGCCAACCGCATCCCACGTCGCGCCCGTGAAGGCAAAGACGCGCGTCTTGGCGGCAGCCACCGCCACCAACGCGGTCGGGCCGGCCAGATAGTCTGGCAGACGCTGCGCCTCCTTCGAGCCGCTGCGCCACTCGAAACAGTGTGCCGTGACCGTGCTGAAGTCCGCGATGTCCCCCGCGCCGCCGATTACGAACAACCGGCCGTCAGCAAAGCTTGCTCCCGCGAGCGTCACCGGTTGCGGCAGACGCGCAAGCTGCCGGGGAAGACGGTCAGCTTTCCATTCCAGAATCGAGTCGGACGTTTTCTGTCCGTCGCTGCCGCCGGCGGTGAAGAAGTCGTCGCCCGCCGCGTAAGCGAGCGGCGCGGGCAACGGTGGCAGCGGCTTCCATGCGTTTGCTTTCGCGTCGAACCGCCAACGTTTCACCAGCCAGTTCTTGGTGTCGTTCTCCCAATTCGTGCCGCCCGCGACGATGATGTCTTCGCCCACGGCGTAGCAGGTCATGCCGCCGTTGGGTTCCGGCAGCGGGGCGATGGGTTTCCAGTCGGCAGCGATCGTGTTCATGGCCAGTGTGACGGTTGCGATTGACAGCGTGAGATGCGGTTTCATCGGAGTTCGACGTTCACCGATTCGACGAGGAAGCCGGCGGCGTCCACGGCGGGTGCGGTGGAGCGGAGGCGGAGGTAACTCAAGCCGTCGTCCGCGGGCGCGCGGGCAGCGAGATCGCCGGCAGGGTTGCCGTCCACCGTGACAGCGCACCGCTTGTCATCCCAGACAAGTCCGAGTGAATGCCATTGGCCGGGCTTCAACATCGCACCATCACGGCCAATGGATAGCGTGAAGACGGCCAGCTTCTCGCCGTTGTCATCGCACGGTTCGAACATCCGGTCGGTGAGGCTGATTAGCGCGCCACCGAAATCCTTCTTTGCGCGCAGCCGGAGCGTGAGTGTGCCGCGCCGGGCTGCGGGGAAATTCCAGACCGCGCCGTCGGCGTCGCGATCATCGGGGCGGCGTATGTGGAGGACTCTTGCGCCGGGCTTGTCCGGATGCGCGATGAGCGCCGGGCCTTGCACGCGATCGCGCCAGAAACGCTTTGCGGGGCCGAAGCCCTTGAAAAGATGCCATGCGTCGAGGTTCGCGAAGTTCTCCGACTGCGATGTCTCCAGCAGCCAGTCCGGGTCAACGAGAAAACGGCGGCGGCGGTCGGCGCCCTGGCCGGAGACGAGAAGGATTTTGCCGTCCTTCGTCACCGTGGCGTGCGGGTAGGCGGTGCCGCGGTCGCCGTCCTTCGGCGGCGAGCCGTTGCGCGTGGCGTCGCGATAGACTTCACGGAAACCGCGCCACGTCTTTCCCTCGTCGCCGGAGATCGCGGCGTGCAACGCGTCGCGGCCGCTATAGACGCCGTCCTTGCCCGCGCGCGGTGGCATTTCGCAGTTGTTCCAGAAGACCACGATGCGGCCGTCCGGCAGCCGGACGGGGAACGCGGGCGAGTTGGAGGAATGGAAGCGCGAGCGTTTCGCGGGCGACCAGTCCACGCCATCGGTGGAGAACGATTCGTAGAGGAAGCCGTCCTGCGTGCGGATGAGCATCCAGACGCGACCGTCCTTCAACTCGATGAGCGTCGGTTCGCACGCGCCGTAGTTGGAGCCGTTGTAGCCGTCGTGGCACGGCGCGGTGAGTTTCGCGGGAGAGCGGCGCCATGTCTTTCCGCTGTCGTCGGAATAGACGCAAGTCGTGACGCTCGGGCCGGTGGGCGGCGCGGTGCGGACATCCGGCAGCCAGTCCGCGAACGGCGCGATGATGCGGCCGTTCTTGAGTTGGAAGACGCCTTGCTGCGCGCCGCAGTAGCCCTCGAAAATCCGCTGCGGCTCGGACCACCGCGCGCGTCCGCCGGTCGAGCGCAGATGCCAGAGGTCAATGAACTTGTCCACGGCGGGCTTGCGGCCGTTGCCGCGGACCTTGGGGATGACGAAGTGGAGTTCGCCGGCGCGGTCGAGCAGCGGCATCGGGCCGCCCCACGGCTCCACGGAAAGATGCACGATGGCTTCTGGCTCGGACCAGTTGCGCCCGTTGTCAATCGAGCGGGTGCGGAAGATGGAGACGTGGCCGTTCGCGGAGCGGCGAAAGAAGGACTCGATCGAGCCGTCGGGCAGCGTCACAGCCGCGTTGGCGTAGTTCGGCGCGCCGGGTGTCGCGGCGTGGTTCGCGCCGAGGTCCATGGGCGGGTGGGCGGCGACACGCAGCGACGTTGTCGCCAGTGAGAGAAAGACAACTGGATTAAGAAGGCGTCTTGTCATCGGGATCGTTTGCGCGCGAATAGGTGTCGAGCGGCGCGGACTTTTTCCAGTCAGCCCGCTTGCGGACATCGTGTGCGCCGCTCAGTTCGCCGTGTTTGCTCGGCGGCGTGGGATCGTCGCTGCGCCGCAGTTCCCACCAGCATTGGCCGCAGTGGTTGTGTTGGTGGTCCACGACCCAGCCGCACTGTTTCAGCAGCGGCCCGATCCAGCCCATGCAGTGGTCGCAGTAGTCGTGGTATTGCTGGAGACCGTTGCGGAGCAGGAAACCTTTCGAGGGGCACTCGTGCATGTCTATGCGGAACACGGCGTCCGTGGCGGTGCAGTCGTAGCCGGCGCCCTCGTCCACGAGCGTGTGGCCCCAATACTCCTTCATTCCCTTGATGCCCTTCGCACTGATGAGCGCCGCCGCGTGGCGTTGCGAGTCGAGGCGGATCGCTTCATCCCAATACTCGCGCACCAACGGTTCGCCGCCCTGCTGGCGCAGCCACTCGAAGGTCCACTCGTAGTGGCCGCAGAAATCGTAGCAGCCTAGCATGACGCCTCCTTGATGCGCGCGAAGTCCTGCGGGGCGGACGCGTCGTTGCGCCGGAGAAACGTCTGCCTGCACGAGCCGTTGCCGCCCTCGACGCGGACCGTCAGCCCGGCGGGCGCGGCCATCGCCTCGCCGATGAAGTAGCAGTGCTGGCAGAAGCACGGCACGATTTCCCGGCCGTGCGCGCGGAGGTGTTTGATGGCAGGGCAGGCTTTCACATCGAGAGTGACCGCATCCGACGATTCCCGGACTTCGACTTCCGCGCCCGGCTCCGCGGCAAAGAACGCGCGCCAGTATTCCGCGACGGCAGGCAGGCCGCCCGCGCTCCAGCGCGCCGTCACCGGGGCGAAGTAGCGCGCGCCCAGATCGGTCCAGTATCGGCGCAGGCCCTCGCTGCCGAATTTGTTCAGCACGAAGCGGAAGGTTGCGTTGATCGCGAAATAGAAATCCGCCGCGCCGACGGGCTTCGTGTCGGTGTAGGGCAGCAGATTGGCGGGGGGAGTCATGGTTTTCTAGCTCGCAGCCTCAGCCCGCTTCGGCTTGACGAGGAACACCAGCCCGGCGCAGACGAGCAGGCTCACGGCGGACCACAGGAAAAGGTTGCTGACGTTCACGTGCGCGTCGCGCAGCGCGCCGCCGGCGTAGATCGCCAGGCCGCCGATGGCGCAACTGAACATGTTCAGGACGCCGTAGCCCGTCGCCCGATAGCGCGGGTCGCACACCATGCAAAGGATCGGCATCATGTTCGAATCGGTGAAAACACGCGCCAGACCATAGAGCATCAGCCCTGCGATGGCGACCGGCAGCAGGCTGGTCTTCGCCGCGATGAGGACGCCGGGCGCCGCGAGGCACAGGCCGATGACCGGCACGAGGATGCGCGCGCGCGGGTTCGTGCGGCTCCAACGGTCGGCCCAACCGCCGCCGACAAGGAAGCCCACCAACGACGCGCCTTGCAGATAGCCGGTCGCCGACAAGCCGGCTGCGCCTTGGGAGAGATGAAACTGCTCGTTCAGATATGTCGGCATCCAGCCGACCACTGCCCAGCCGGTCATGCCGAGCAGCCCCCAGAAAACGAGCATGAGCAGGAACGTGCCGCTGCCGAACAAGCTGACCAGCGCCTCGACAAAGCCGGCCCCATGCTTCTTGGCCGTCGGGGCCGGCACTTCGGCCTCCTCGCGCGGCGCGTCGCGCAACACGAACAGGAGCAGCACGGCATAGACGATGCCGATGATACCGAAAAGGGTGAACGCATAGCTCCACCCATACCGTTCCGCGAGCCAGCCGCCGAGACCGCCCAGCCCGGAGCCGACACCGATGCCGGTCATGTGGACGCCCGTCGCCAGCGAGCGGGTGCTGCCGCGATGATAATCGGCGATGAGCGCGAGCGCCGCCGGGATGTAAGTGGCCTCGCTGACGCCCATCAGCGCGCGCGCGACAATCAGTTGCTCGAAAGTTTTCGCATGGCCCGTGAGCCACGTGAGCGCCGACCATGCGAGCAGGCTCCAGAGAATGACGCGGCTCCGGCTGAAGCGGTCCGCCATGAATCCTGCGAAAGGACTCAACACGGCATAGACCCAAAGAAAAGCCGACGTGAGCAGGCCGAACTGCGCGTCGGTCATCGGGATCGCCTCCACCAACGATCCGCGCATCGTGGTGATCATCACCCGGTCGAGGTAGTTCAGGAGCGCGACGAACCAGAGCAACCCGACGACCAGCCACGCGCGCGCGAGTGGGTGGGCGTGGCTGATCATGTTGCTCTCCACTGGCTGCGGGTCAGGTCACCTTGCCCAGCAGTTTGTCGAGTTGGGTCTGGCACTGCTGCAGGTGGCGGGAAATAGCCCAGTAGGCGCTGCCGTAAACGACCAGTTGCGCGCCGAGGTCAACGATTGTCTTCGCATCCTCGACAGTGCCGACTGGACGGCCCCACGCTTTGCCGTGCTTCCTGGCGGCGGCGGCGATTTTCTTTTGCGCAGCCATCATCTGCGGGTCGTTCACTGCGGGCGCGCACTTCAGCCGCAACGACAGGTCGCCCGGACCGAGGAAGATCACGTCCACGCCGGGCACCGCCGCGATGGCTTCGACATTGTCGAGCGCCAGCGGCGTTTCGATCTGCACGGCGAGGAATGTCTCGCGATTCGCGTCCTGCGGATACGTCGCGGGCAGGTTGATGTAGAAGTTTCCGTCGAGGCCGGAGCCGTCGAGGCCGCGATCACCGAGCGGCGGGAACTTCACGGCCTGCACGAGTTGCTGCGCGCGTTCGGGCGTGGAGACGTGCGGGATCATCAGGCCCGCTGCGCCGTCCTCGAGCAGCCGGTAGAGCAGCGTTTTCTCCAGCGTCGGCGGACGCCACATGCAGTCAATGTCGGCGAGGTGATGGAACGCGATGAGCGCCTGCGCCTCACGCGCGTCGAACGGGCGATGCTCGCCGTCCACCCAGACGCCGTCGTAACCGGAATGCGCGGCCATCGCCGGAAAGAAAGGCAGATAGTTGGTGACGGCACAGACCCGCGCGACTTTGCCGGCGCGGAGTTTGGCGAGGACTTTGGATCGGCGCATGGGACACGGAGCTTATAGGGCATCGCGGGCGTAATGGCAACTGCCTGGCCCCTGAGGCGAATGCACGGGCGCGAGAAGGCCGAAGCACTGCGCGGCCTGGCTGGGGTGTCATTGGCCTTGACGGAAGCCAGCAGCCGGTTCCTAATCGGCATCGTCGTCGGTCGTCACGAGGGCACTTGTATGCCAGCACATCCGATCACGCGGCGCGGTTTCTTGAGGCAATCCATCGTGGTTTCGGCGGCAGCGATGCTTGCGCCGCCGGCCCGATCCATCGCGGGCGGGCCAAAGACGGCGCGTTCGATGAGAGCGTATGACGTCAAGGAGTTGCGAGTGCCGGTGGCCGGGGCCAACGCCGTGACGGCGATGGTGCCGGGCGATGACGGCTTGGTTTACTGCGGGCTGACGGGGAAACGGCGCGTGCTGGTCGCGCTCGACCCGCGTGACGATTCCCTCCGCGACCTGGGCGAGGTCTATCCGGACGATCCGAAAACTCGCGGCATTCTCGACAAGGTCCACAACGCACTGGTGAAAGCGCCCGACGGCAGCCTTTACATCGGGCAGGGTCTGAACATCTCGGACGCTTACCCGCTGGAGTTCCACAGCCACGGCTACGAAGGCGGGCGCCTGTTCCGTTATCAGCCGGG
Organism: Verrucomicrobiota bacterium; assembly: GCA_016219905.1. GTDB lineage: Bacteria > Verrucomicrobiota > Verrucomicrobiia > CAIQCK01 > CAIQCK01 > JACRKA01. The sequence goes on along the minus strand of JACRKA010000138.1, from coordinate 38,629 downwards.
GGCAGGTCGGTTCACCGACCTGGGGCCGCAGGTCCGCAGCGAGGCGATCCAGGGGATGACGATGGACCCGCGCGGCCGCTACATCGCGGGCTACACGATTCCCGGCAACCACTTTTTCGTCCACGACCTTGCGACCCACGCGGTGACCGACTACGGCCGCATTTCGCAGATGGCGCATCACAACATGGTGTGCGACGCCCGCGGCGTCACTTGGGGTTGTTGGAACTGCGCGCTGGCCCCGAAGGGCGCGCCGGTGAAGACGGACGGCTGCTACCTGATGCGCTACGATCACGAGCGCCGGGCGTTCGAGCGCACGACCATCGAAGTGCCGACGGAACCGTTTCGCGCGGTGTCGCCCGCGAAGAACAAATCGTGGAACAACGGGTTCGACTCGGCCTGCTGCGCGCGGGACGGCGCGATTTATTTCGGCACCTCGCTGCCGGCCAACCTCTGCCGCCTGAAGCCGGGTGCGGACAAAGTAGAGTTGCTCTGCCGGCCGGTGCGCTCCTCCCGCATCCCGGCGCTGGCCGAGGCCGCAGACGGACGGCTCCTTGGCTTCGGCGGGTTTCCGCAGATGCAGTTGTTCGCGTATGACCCGGCGAAACGGTCGCTGGAGAACCACGGCGTGGTGGCGCCTCAATACAAGCTGTGCCTCTTCCACGCGATGGTGGCGTTGCCCGACGGCCGCATCTATGCGGGCGAGACCGATAGCGGCCGCGCGAGCGTTCACTGCCTGCTGCCTCGTGCTCTATGAAATCCAAACTGTATTCATTGGCCGGAATCGTCTTCATGCTGGCCCCGGCCTTCGCGGCGGACGAGGTGTTGTTCAAAGACGACTTCGTCGGGAAGCTTGGCGATGGCTGGACGTGGGTGCGCGAGGAGAAAGCCACGTGGCGCGTGACGGACAAGGGGCTGGAGATGCGCGTGGTGCCCGGCAATCTCTGGGGCCGCGCGAACAACGTGAAGAACGTGCTGGTGCGCCCGGCTCCGGACACCGCGAAGGGTGAGGTGGAAGTCTCAGTGGCTGTCACGAACCGGCCCACACACCAATACGAGCAGGCCAACCTCGCGTGGTATTTCGATGACAGCCACATGGTGAAGCTGGGACTGGAGTTGGTGAACGGCGAGGTCTGCATCGTCATGGGCCGCGAGGAGGCCGACAAGACGCGCACGCTGGCGAAGATTCCCATCACTGCGACATCGGTGCGTGTGCGGCTGCGTGTGGCGGGCAATCAGATTCGCGGCCAGTATCAACTTGGCGGAACGGGTCCGTGGCTCGATGCGGGCGCGGGCGACTTGCCGGCACCGCCGCAAGGCCAGGCGAAGATCAGTCTCCACTGCTATCAAGGCCCGCCGGATGCCGAGCATTGGCCGCGGTTCAGCGAGTTCCGGGTTCTGCGTGTGGGCAAGTGACTCGTTGAATCCAAAATGTCGTTGCGGGAGTCTTCCGGCTGACAGAGTGGCAGCAGGATGATGGCAGCGATAGTGCCGGGTTTCCTTTTTTGGTTTCGCCGCAAGCATTTAGGCTTGGCGGGCTGGGGTGGCACTGTCGGTGCTTGCCATTTGCTCTTTGTCGCGCCACTAATGATGGCTTCCGACGGGGCGGACAAGTTCAGCGCCGTTTTTCCGAATTCGATTGAAATAAAGGTCAACCTGATAATGACAGAGTCATCCGCAGCCAGTTCGACACCGGCCGCCGAGCCGCAGCCGCTCGGCGATTTGTTCAAGCCGCGCAGTATCGCCGTCATCGGCGCGTCGCGCACGCCGGGCAAGGTCGGCTACGAGATTCTCGTCAACCTCAAGAACAGCGGCTACGAGGGCGTGATCGTGCCGGTGAACCCGACGGCAAAGGAAGTCCTCGGCATGAAATGCTACGGCGACCTCGCCGAGTATGGGCAGCCGATTGATCTCAGCGTGATCGTGGTGCCGACGAAAGCGGTGAAGGATGCCATCGAGATGTCCGCCCGCGCCGGCGCGAAGGCTGCCGTGGTCATCACAGCCGGCTTCAAGGAGGTCGGCTACGAGGGCGCCGAGCTGGAGAAGGAGATTGCCGACATCTGCCGCTCCAACAACATGCGGCTGATGGGCCCGAACTGCATCGGCCTGATCAACACGCACCACAAGATGAACGCGACGTTCGCGTCGTCGTTCCCGCCCGCTGGCGGCATCTCGATCATCTCGCAGTCCGGCGCGCTCTGCGTGGCGATCCTCGACTTGGCCGTCAGCAAAAAGATGGGTCTCGGCAAGATCGTCAGCTTCGGCAACAAGGCCGACCTCAACGAGGTGGATTTCCTCCAGGCGTTCGTCTCCGACAGCGACACGAAGGTCGTCGCGTGCTACCTGGAAAGCATCACCGAGGGCGACGAGTTCCTCCGGATCGCCGAGCAGGTCGCGTCGGTGAAACCGGTCGTCATCCTCAAGGTGGGCACAACCTCGGCCGGCGCGAAGGCCGCGTCCTCGCACACCGGCAGCCTCGCGGGCGCGGACATGGCCTACGGCGCGGCGTTCAAGCGCGTCGGCGTCATCCGCGCGGAGAACATCGAGGCGTTGTTCGATTACGCGCTCGCGCTGGCCATGCAGCCGCTGCCCAAGGGCAAGCGCGTCGTCATCATCACCAACGCCGGCGGCCCCGGCATCATGGCGGCCGACGCGGTCGAGAACCTCGGCCTGAAGATGGCCGTCACCAGCGAGGAGACCAAGGCCAGCCTTCGCAAAGTTCTGCCGCCGACCGCGGCGTTCGGCAACCCGGTGGACGTCATCGGCGACGCCGACCCGGACCGTTACATGGCGGCGTTTGAGCGCGTGCAAGAGGATCCCGCCACCGACGCGATCATCGTGGTCGTGACGCCTCAGAACATGACCAAGCCGCTGGAGTTGGCCAGGAAACTGGCCGCGGCCCACAAGGGCAAGAAACCGTTGCTGGCGGCGTTCCTCGGCGGCGCGGGCGTGGCGGCGGCGTGCGACGAGCTGATGCGCGTCGGCATCCCGAACTATCCGTCGCCCGACCGCGCCGTGCGCGCGCTGGAGGCGATGTGCGACTACGCGGCGTGGCGCAACCGTCCGCCGCGGCTGGTCACCCGTTTTCCCGTCAACCACCGGCGCGTGGAGCGTCTCATCAACTGGCAGGTCCGCAGCGGCAACAAGCAGATGGGCGAGGTCGAGGCGAAGGAAATCCTCCGCGCTTACGACTTCACGATCCTGCCGGGCCACCTGGCCCGCAACGCCAACGAGGCGGTGGAGGCCGCCGAGCGCATCGGCTACCCGGTGGTGCTGAAGATCTGCTCGCCGGACATCGTTCACAAGTCCGACTTCGGCGGCGTGCGCCTCAATCTGGCCAACGCCGAGCAGGTGCGCGACGCTTTCGACCTGATGATGCTGCGCGTGGGGCGTCGGGCGCCCAACGCCACCATCCGCGGCGGTTTCGTCGAGAAGATGGGCCAGCGCGGCCGCGAGATCATCCTGGGCATGACGCGCGACCCGCAGTTCGGGCCGATGCTGATGTTCGGCCTGGGCGGCATCTTCGTCGAGGTGATGAAGGACGTGACGTTCCACCTCGCGCCGGTCACCGCCGAGGAGGCGATGCAGATGCTCAAGAGCACGCGCTCCTACGCGCTGCTGAAAGGCGCGCGCGGCCAGGCGCCGGTGGATCTCGAAGCCATCGCCAGCGCGCTCCAGCGCATCAGCCAGCTCGCCACCGATTACCCGCAGATCGCCGAACTGGACATCAACCCTTTCATCGTCGGCGAGGTGGGCATGACGCCCTATGCCGCCGACGCGCGCATGACGCTTTCAAACGTGGAATCCCCAAATGAGTGACCCGAAACCGACTTACGACCCGCAGTGGAAGGAGAAGTATAAGTCGCTGCTCGCCAGCCCGGCGGAGGCGGTCCGCAAGATCCGGCCCGGCCAGCGTATTTTCGTCGGCACGGGCTGCGGGGAGCCGCTGGAACTGGTCAGCGCCCTGACCAAGCGCGCCCACGATCTGTCCGACACGGAGATCGTGCACCTGTTGACGTTCGGCGAAGCGCCGTATGCGCACAAGGAGATGACCCAGTATTTCCGGATCAACAGCTTCTTCATCGCCGAGAACGTGCGCGGCGTCATCCAGGAGGGCCTCGGTGACTACACGCCGGTCTTCCTGTCGGACATCCCGCGGCTGTTCAACTCCGGCCGGCTGCCGCTCGACGTCGCGCTGATCCAGGTGACGCCGCCCGACGAAAACGGCATCTGCAGCCTCGGCGTGTCGGTGGACATCGTCAAGAGCGCCGCCGACAACGCCGCGCTGGTCATCGCGCAGGTCAACCCCCGGATGCCCCGCACGCTGGGCGACACCCACATCCACGTCCTGGACATTGACGTGCTCGTGCCGAGCGACCAGCCGATCCTCGAAATCCCGCCGACGGAAATCGCCGAGGAGACCCAGCAGATCGCCGAATACGTCGCCTCGCTGGTGGACGACGGCGCGACGCTGGAGCTGGGCATCGGCCGCATCCCCCACGCGCTGCTCAGCTTCCTCTCCGGCAAGAAGGACCTCGGCATCCACACCGAGATGATCACCGACGACATCATCCCGCTGGTCGAGGCCGGCGTGATCACGGGCGCGCGCAAGACGCTCGACCGCGGCAAGATCGTCGCCAGCTTCTGCCTCGGCACGAAGAAGGTCTATGACTTCGTGGACAACAACCCGGCCTTCTCGTTCCACCCGACGGAGTATGTGAACGACCCGTTCATCATCAGCCAGCAGCACAAGATGACGGCCATCAACACCGCGCTGGAGATTGACCTCACCGGCCAGGTCTGCGCGGACTCGATCGGCTCGAAGTTCTTCTCCGGCGTCGGCGGCCAGGTGGACTTCAACCGCGGCGCCTCCCGCGCCCGCGGCGGCAAGGCGATCATCGCCCTGCCCTCGACCGCAAAGAACGGCGCCGTCTCGCGCATCGTGACGCAACTGACGCCCGGCGCGGGCGTGGTCACCACGCGCGCCGACGTTCACTATGTGGCCACCGAATACGGCGTGGTGTATCTGCACGGCAAGAGCATCCAGGAGCGCGCGCTGGCTTTGATCACCATCGCGCATCCCAAGTTCCGGCCGCAGTTGCTGAAGGACGCCATCGAAGCCCGATACCTGTCCGCCGAGCTGGCCGACAAGGAAACCAAGATCGTGGCGGGACCGAAGGAACTGCGCACGACGCACCTGTTGCCCGACGGCATGCAGATCAACTTCCGGCCCATCCAGCCCACCGATGAGCCGAACATGCGGCATCTGTTCTACACGCTGTCGCAGAGCACGATCTACTACCGCTTCATGGAGCATCTGAAGCGGATCCCGCGCAAACAGATCCAAGACTTCACCTACATAGACCATCGCAACGACGTGGCGGTCGTCGGCACGATCCCCGAGGCCCACGGCGAGGACATCATCGCCGTCGGGCGCTACTACCTCGACAAGAAGACCAACCGCGCCGAGGTGGCGTTCGTCGTGCAGGACAAGTGGCAGGGCCGCGGCATCGGCGGCTTCATGCTGAATCACCTCATCAAGATCGCCCGTCGCAACGGCATCAGCGGCTTCACCGCCGAGGTGCTCCAGACCAACCGGGCCATGCAGGCCGTCGTCCAGAAGAGCAACTGCAGGGTCCGCAGCAAACTCATAGACAACGTTTACAGCTACGAAATGGAATTTGAATAACCGTGGCGGTCCGGCAGCTATCCGCCCGGTCGCGCTAATGAGCGAACGCAAACTGGCTTTCATCTATGCGCCGGAGATCGAGCGCCTGAGCTATCCGCCGGACTGCCCGTTCAAGACGCAACGGGCCGGCCAGATGCGGGCGCGCCTGGTTTCCTTCGGCCTGCTCGGCACGCCCGGCCTCGACGAGGTCGCCCCGCGCCGCGCCACGCGCGCCGAGATCGAGAAGTTCCACTCGCCCCGTTACCTCGACGAACTGGAGCGCGCTGCCGCCGGCGACCTCACCGTCGAGGGCCTCCACATGGGCCTCGGCACGGCCGACACGCCGGTGTTCAAGGACATGGTCGAGTGCGGCGCGTGGGGCTGCGGCGCCTCGCTGACCGGCGCGGAGTTGATCCTCGCCGGCAAGGCGGACTTCGCGTTCAACCCGCTCGGCGGCTTCCACCACGCGATGGCCGGGAAGGCCGCGGGGTTTTGCTACCTCAACGACATGGCGCTGGCGTGCATGAAGCTGGCCGACGCTGGCAAGCGCGTGCTCTTCCTCGACGTGGACGCACACCACGACGACGGGGTGCAGGCGGCGTTCTACCGGCGCAGCGATGTGATGACCCTCTCGCTGCACGAGAGCGGCAAGACGCTTTTCCCGTGGGACGGCTTCGAGGACGAGATCGGCGAGGGGCCGGGCCGCGGCTACAACGTCAACGTGCCGCTGCCGGCCGGCACCTACGACGAGGCCTACCTAAGCGCGTTCCACGCCATCGTGCCGCCGCTGGTCTCCGCCTATGAACCGGACGTGATCGTGCTGGAGCTGGGCATGGACTCGCTCGCCGGCGACCCGCTGACGCACCTGTCGTTGACCAACAACGTCGTCGTCGAGATCGCGCGGCAGCTCATGGGTTTCGACAGGCCGGTGCTCGCGGTGGGCGGGGGCGGGTATCACATCGAGAACACCGTGCGCGGCTGGGCGCTGGCGTGGAAGACGTTTGCCGGCGGGAAGGACGAGCACGACCTGAGCATGGGCATGGGCGGCGTGATGCTGGCCAGCAGCGAGTGGGCCGGCGGCCTGCGCGACCACGAACTGCCGGTCAGCTCCGAGCAACGCCGCGCCGTCGAGCCGGCGGTCGCGGCGACCATCGCGGCGATCACGGAGAACATTTTCCCGCTGCACGGCCTGGACAGGCCGGGCGGCAGGGCGGAAACGGTCGCAGATTCAGGCGGCTTTCGGCTTGCCAAGAAAACAACAAAACAGGGATAACCCGCAGGACAGAGACGCAGCGAAGCAAGGAGACCCATTATGACGGAACAGAAGAAAGCGATATCCACGAGTTCTTTGATGACGGAAACCCGGACCTTCCCGCCGTCCCCGGAGACCGTCAAGCGGGCCTTCATCAACGCCGCGCAATACAAGGCGATGTATGAGCGCTCGATCAAGGAGCCTGACAAGTTCTGGCTGGAGCAGTGCGACACACTGGAGTGGTTCAAGAAGCCGACCGTCGGCCGCAAATACACCTGGAACACCACCCAGCGCATCATCAAGCACACGTGGTTCGAGGACGGCCAGCTCAACGTCTCCGTCAACTGCCTCGACCGCCATCTCAAGACCCATGGCAACAAGGTCGCCCTCATCTGGCAGGGCGAGCCGGAGGAGGATGTCCGGAAGGTCACCTACGCCGAGTTGCACAAGGAGGTCTGCAAGTTCGCCAACGTCCTGAAGTCACTGGGCATCAAGAAGGGCGACCGCGTCGCCATCTACCTGCCGATGATCATCGAACTGCCGGTGGTCATGCTGGCCTGCGCCCGCGTCGGCGCGATCCATTCCGTGGTCTTCGGCGGATTCAGCGCGGACGCGCTCGGGGGCCGCATCCAGGACTCGACCTGCAAACTGCTGATCACCTCCAACACCTCGCTGCGCGCCGGCAAGAACATCCCGTTGAAGGCCATCGCCGACGAAGCGTTGAAGAACACGCCGAGCATCGAGAAGGTCGTTGTGGTCAAGCGCAACGACACGCCATGCAACATCGTCGCGGGCCGCGACCTCTGGTATCACGAGGCGATGGCGAAGGCCGCCGACCAGTGCGAGCCGGAGAAGATGAAGGCGGAGGACTACCTGTTCATGCTCTACACCTCCGGGTCCACCGGCAAGCCGAAGGGCGTCGTCCACTCCACCGCCGGCTACCTGCTCCACTCCGCGCTGACGCACAAATACATCTTCGACGTGCACGAGGAGGACATCTACTGGTGCACGGCCGACATCGGCTGGGTCACGGGCCACAGCTACATCGTCTATGGCCCGCTCTGCAACGGCGCCACGAGCCTGATGTTCGAGGGCGTGCCGACGTTCCCCGACGCGGGCCGGTTCTGGCACATCGTCCAGAAGTTCAAGGTGAACGTCTTCTACACCGCGCCGACCGCCATCCGCTCGCTCATCATGAAGGGCGAGGAGTGGCCGAACAAATACGACATGAGCACGCTGAAGGTGCTCGGTTCGGTCGGCGAGCCGATCAACCCCGAGGCGTGGATGTGGTATTACCGCGTCATCGGCAAGGGCCGTTGCCCGATCGTGGACACTTGGTGGCAGACCGAGACGGGCGGCATTCTCATCACCCCACTGCCGGGAGCACACACCATCAAACCGGGCAGCGCCAGCCGGGCGTTCTTCGGCGTCGAGCCGGTGATCCTGCGCGACGACAGCACGCCGTGCAACCCGAACGAAGGCGGCAAGCTCTGCATCAAGAAGCCGTGGCCGGGCATGATGCGCACCACGTGGGGCGATCACGACCGGTTCATTGACACCTACTTCACGATGTATAAGGACATCTACTTCACCGGCGACGGTTGCCGCATAGACGAGGATGGCGACTACTGGCTGATGGGCCGCATTGACGACGTGGTGAACGTCTCCGGCCACCGCATTGGCACGGCCGAGGTGGAGAGCGCGCTGGTGAGCCATCCGAAGGTGGCCGAAGCCGCGGTCGCGCCGATGCCGCACGAGATCAAAGGCCAGGGCCTCTACGCGTTCGTCACGCTCAAAGAAGGCGTGAAGGAAAGCGAGGACCTGCGCAAAGAACTCGCCGCGCACGTGCGCAAGGAGATCGGGGCCATTGCGGTGCCGGACAAGATCCAGTTCGCGCCGGGCCTGCCCAAGACGAGGTCGGGCAAGATCATGCGCCGCATCCTGCGCAAGATCGCCGAGAACGCCACCGACCAGATCGGCGACACCACCACGCTGGCTGACCCGCACGTCGTCGAGGCGCTGGTCAAGGGCAAGCTGTAAGCCGACAACCCAAGGTTATCACCCAATGCAAACCGCAACTCCCGCGGTCAACGCTCTCGGTGTCGGCCAACCACCCGTGAAGAACCACGGGTGGCTGGTGACCTTCGCCGGCATGGGCATCAACCTCGCCCTCGGCGTCCTCTATTCCTGGAGCGTCGTCAGCAAGAAGATCCCCGCCGACTGGGGCTGGTCAGAGGCCGACAAGGCCTGGCCCTACTCCGTCGCGTGCCTGGTCTTCTCGATGATCATGGTCCCGGCCGGCCGCATGCAGGACCGGATCGGCCCGCGCATCGTCGCCACCATCGGCGGCGTGCTGGTCGGCGCCGGGATGATCCTCGCCAGTTTCTCCAACTCCGTGCTGAGCTACATCATCGGGTTCGGCGTGCTGGCCGGCGCCGGCTTCGGCTTCGGTTACGCCTCGGCGACGCCGCCGGCGGTGAAATGGTTCCCCGCGGCGCGCACGGGCCTGATCGCCGGCATCGTCGTGTCCGGCTTCGGCCTGGCCAGCGTCTATGTCGCGCCGTTGGCGGAGGCGTTGATCAATGCCAAGGGCGTCCCGTTCGCCATGCTGGCGCTCGGCATCGGGTTCCTCATCGTCGTCACAGGGCTGTCGCAGATCCTGAAGCCGCCGCCGAAGGGCTTCGTGCCGGCGGGCACGGTGCCGCGCGCGCCGGGCGCGGTCGCCAGGAAGGAGGACTTCACGCCGGGCGAGATGCTCAAGACGTGGCAGTTCTACGTGCTGTGGTTCATGTATGTCTGCGGCGCTGGCGCGGGGCTGATGATCATCTCCAAGCTGGCGAAGATGGTGGACGTGCAGGCAGGCTTGAAGCTCGGCTTCGTGCTCGTGGCGGTGCTGGCGATCGGCAACGGCGCGGGGCGCATCATCGCCGGGACGCTCTCCGACAAGATCGGCCGCAAGGCGACGTTCTTCATCTGCTTCGTGTTGCAGGCCGTGATGATCTTCCTGTTGTCGCAGGCCAAGACGGGCGGCGTGCTGGGCAGCACGATGGTGCTGGCCCTCCTCTCGGCGGTGATTGGCGGGAACTACGGTGCGAACCTCGCGCTGTTCCCCTCGATCACGAAGGACTTCTACGGACTGAAGAACTTCGGCGTCAACTACGGGCTGGTGTTCACCGCGTGGGGCCTCGGCGGCTTCATGCTCTCGCTGCTGGCGGGCAAGGTCTATGACGCGACGAAGAGCTTCGAGTTCGCCTACTACTGTTCGTGCGGGTTGCTCATCGTGGCCGCGTTCATGACGTTCGTGGTCAGGCCGCCGCATCACAAACTGCCTGCCGCCTCCGGTTAGCCGCAACCGCCGGAGATTCAGGCGGCTCCAGGCGGTTCGTTGCCAAACTGTCGGCGATTTGAAGGTTGGCCGACATCATGGCAGCGGCAAGCCCTGTTTGTCCCGTGGCGTCAGGCTGCAATCCTTTTCTGCACAGCCAGTTAAGTTTCATCGCCCTCGTGGCATTTCCTCTGCTTTTCCCTTTGGCGCGGCGAAAGATGCAGGGTCTGTCCCAGCCGAGGTTTCGTTCCAGCCTGGGTTTCCTTCCTGCGGGTGGGTCGCTACAGAAATTGTCGGCACCGTGAAGCTTCATGGCCCAATAGCTAATCCGGCTCCTCCACGAAAAGAGACTCTGAGAGTTTCGCAGCAACAACACGACGCTGGCGGCTTGATCGAAGATCGCGCCAGCCACAGCAAGAAGACGAACAATGACCAGATCACGCATCGCGTTGGCATCACTGACCGCGGGGGTGGCGTTCTCGCTGTCCGTCGGGCCGGTGTTCGCGGAAGAAAAGAAGAAAAGCGACTTCGCTTTCAAGGCCGAGCTGGGCGTCAAGGAAACCTACGACGACAACGTTTACCTCCAGGACCACAAGCCGGACCTGACGAAGTTCCCCAACGCCGTCCGCGCCAACCAGAAATCGTTCGTCACGACCATCTCGCCGAAGATCAGCGCGGACTACAAGCCGTGCGACGCCTTCAATATCAGCGCCTCCTATGCGCCGGACATCGTGTTCTACCACGCCGAGCCGTCGGAGAACTACGTCGCCCACCGCGGACTGGTGATCATCGGCGGCAGGTTTGAGGACACCTCCTACGAGATCACCACCGCGCCGACCTTTGTGGACGGCAACCGCGAAAGCACGTCGTTCGGCACGCCCGGCAACCCGCCCGCCATCGGCGGCATCCCGCTGCGCGAACGCCACGAGCAGGCCATGCTGCGCGAGAACTTCAAGCTCACCCACACCGCCGGTTCGTGGTTCTTCCGGCCGGTCGCGGCGTTTTACACGCACGACTTCCAGACCGAGCAGCACGTCACGAGCGTCTATAAAGGCTACCTGAACTACATTGACCGCGAAGACGTCAACGGCGGCATGGATGTCGGCTACGAAGTTTACCGGAAAACCCACCTCGTCATCGGCTACCGCTACGGGCGGCAGGAGCAGTATAACCTCCTCGGCGGCAGCCTCGGCGTGGACAGCCCCTACGACAGCATCTACCACCGCGCCCTGCTCGGAGTCGAAGGCACTCCCGCCCCGTGGATCAAGCTCGCCATCCTCGCCGGCCCCGACATCCGCGACTGGGACCGCGGCACGCCCGTCAAGTTCAACGAAGACGAGATCATCTATTGGGTGGACGCCAACATCACCTTCATGCCGACCAAGAAGGACATCATCCTCCTGTCCCACAAACGCTTCGAGCAGCCGGCGTTCACCAGCCAGAGCCTCTATGAGGACATCACCTACGACCTCGCCTACAAACACAAGTTCACTGACAAGCTTACCGCCGGCGCCGGCATCCGCCTCTACATCGGCAGTTGGCAGCACCCCGTCTATCGCGAGGACTGGATCTACACGCCGAGCGTCTCGGTGACCTACGCCTTGAACAAACACTTCACCGCAGAGTTCTCCTACTCCCACGACGACGCCGAAAGCCATGTCCAGAACCGCAGGATCACCGGCGGTTTTGGCAACGGCCGCGAGTTCACCCGCAACCTCATCTCCCTCGGCGCGAAATACACCTTCTAGTTCGGAGTAACTTCGCCGGCACGTCTCTTCAAGACTCCAAAACGCCCGCTCCCGCTTCGGACTGACCAGCAGCGCCTTCAGGTCTCTTCTACGGCGCGGCCTGCGCAACGGGTTTCGCCTGCGGCGAGCCGGCCTCTTGCACGGAAGCCGCGGCCGCCCGCGCGTGGCTGTCGTGTTTCTCCGACGCCGCGCCCATGCGTTGGCGCATGGTCGCCCGGATGCGGAACATGTCCTCGGCCTGGACGCACACGGTCAGATACTTCCTGAGGCGGCTTGGGTTCCGCTTCAGCATCCCGAAGAAGTTCCTCCAATACTGGACCCGGCACGGAGACCGGATGCCCTGACGCCAGCACAACCGAAGAAAAGCGACGAGGCTCCTCCAGTGCAGGTCCAACGACCCACGGTTCCCCGCCGTGTGGCGGGACGAAGGTCTGCCCTCCGCTTTCGCCGAGGCCGCCCGCGTCGGCCGGATGGTGAGATGATAGCGGTAGTTTCGCGCCAGAAACCGGGACGGCTCGTAGAGGTAATCCCACGCCAGCCGGTGATCGCTCAGGATGTCGGCCTCAGGCCTCAAGGGAACGTAGTTCAACTGGGGCACGACGGTTGTCTCGCCGCTCGTATGGTCCACGACGCGCCTGTTCTCCCGGGCCAGCCGTTTCCACAAGGTGGTGTCCGGCGGGACTTGCAGGGTGTTGACCATCACCAGCGGAAGCCCCGTCAGTTCTACAAAAGAACAAATCCGCTCGCCCGCGCCCGGCTTCTCGGCATCCATGCCGAGGATGAAACTGCCCATCACCGACAGGCCGTTGCGGGTGATGTTGCCCAGGGATTCCACGAGGGGGTTCCTGATGTTGTGGAACTTGTGCGCCGCGGCGAGCACGTCTTCGTCCGGGGATTCGATTCCCACAAACACATAGCCGAAGTTGGCCTCCGTCATCAGGTCAATCATCTCCGGATCCTGTCCGAGATTGACCGACGCCTGCGTCCCGTAGGCAAACGGCTCGCCGCGGGCCTGGTTCCACGGCGTGAGCTTCGCCAGCAGCGCGCGGGCGTGCGCTTTGTTGCCGATGAAATTGTCATCGCTGATGAACACCTCGCCCCGGTGTCCGAGCCGGTAAAGCGACTCCAATTCCGCGATCACCTGCTCCGGCGTCTTGAACCGCGGCTTCCGCCCATACAGATTGACCACGTCGCAGAACTCACAGTCGAAGGGACAGCCCCGCGACGTCTGCACCGTCATGACGACGTAATCCTCGAGGCGCAGCAGATCGAACCGCGGCATCGGCGAAGTGGTCACGTCCGGCTTCTCCGGATGCTCGAACACGCCGCGGGTTTTGCCTTCCTTCAGGGCTTCCAACAGCGCGGGCAGCGTGTTCTCCGCCTCGCCGCGCACCAGGAAATCGCAGCCCGCCGCCAGCACCTCCTCGGACATGCTCGTGGGATACGGCCCCCCGGCCACCACGGTCTTGCCCCGTCGTTTTGCCTCCGCGACCGTTTCCTTGAAACTTTTCCGATGGACCACCATCCCGGTGATCATCACCATGTCGGCCCAGTTCCAGTCCGCCTCGGTCAACTCTCTCGTTTCGAGATCCACCACGCGCAGTTGCCAGTCCGGCGGCAGCATCGCGGCGACCGTCAACAGGCCGGCAGGCGGGCAGAGGACCTTTCGCCCGACCAGCCGGCACGACTCGGCAAAAGTCCAGAACGAGTATTGATTCCTCGGGCTGATCAGCAGTGCTTTCACGATTGTTCCCCGGCGAGGCTGGTGGCGGGCGCCGCCGCCGGCCGCGCGTGACCGGCGTGATTCCCGGCTATCGCGTTCATGCTTTGATGCAGGGCCGCCCGGATGCGGAACATGTCTTCGCCCATGACACACGCCACGACATACTTCCGGAAACGGCTTGGGTTTCGTTTCAGGATTCCAAACAGGCATCTCCAGAACTTCAACCGGCACGACGACCGGACCCCCTGCCGCCAGCACAGCCGGGCAAAGGCCCGCAAAGCGCGGAGCTTCTGGCGCGATGACAGCTTGTGCGAAACCTTCCTCTTCGGCGGCGGCTCGCCCCGGCTCCTGGCCATGGCCGCCCGCGTGGGCCGCATGGCCACGTGATAGCGGTAGTTCCGTTCGAGGAACCGGGACGGTTCGTAGAGATGATCCCAAGCCGCCCCGTGCTCGCCCAGGATCTGGGACTCCGGCCGCGTGGGAATGAAGTTCAACCGGCGCGCGAAAGTCCCTTCGCCGGTCATCGCCTCGTCGGCGACAAGCCTTTGTTCGCTGATCAAGCGATTCCAGAGACTGGTGTTGGGCGCGGCCTGCAACGAGTTGATCGTCGCCACCGGCAGGTCGGTCAGCTCGATGAACGAGCAGATGCGTTCGCCCGCGCCCGGCTTCTCGCCGTCCAGCCCCAGGATGAAACTCCCGAGGACGGACAGGCCGTTGCGCGTGATGTTGTTCACCGACTCGACGAGCGGGTTCTTGATGTTGTGGAACTTCCGCGCCCCGGCGAGCACGTCCACGTCCGGCGACTCGATGCCCACCAGCACGTGGCTGAAGTTGGCGGCCGTCATCAGGTCAATCATCTCCAGGTCCTGGCCGAGATTGACCGACGCCTGCGTCCAATAGCCGAACGGCTCGCCATGCGCCTTGTTCCACGGCGTCAACCGGGCCAGCAGCGCGCGCGCGTGCGCCTTGTGCCCGATGAAATTGTCGTCGCTGACGATAATGTCGCCCTTGAACCCCAGCCGCACGAGCGTCTCCAGCTCCGCGATCACCTGCTCCGGCGTCTTGAGCCTCGGTTTGCGGCCGTAGAGGTTCACCACGTCACAGAACTCGCAGTCGAACGGGCAGCCGCGCGAAGTCTGGACGGCCATGACCATGTAATCGTCGAACCGGAGCAGATCGAACCGCGGAATCGGCGACGTGGACACATCCGGCTTCTCCGGGTGCTCGAAAACGCCGCGGGTCTTCCCTTCCTTCAGGGCTTCCAGCAGCGCGGGCAGCGTGTTCTCCGCCTCGCCGCGCACCAGGAAATCGCAGCCCGCCGCCAGCGCGTCCTCGGACATGCTCGTCGGATACGGCCCTCCGGCCACCACGATCTTGCCCCGCCGCTTCGCCTCCGCCACCGTCTCCTTGAAACTGCTGCGATGGACCATCATGCCGGTGATCATCACGATCTCGGCCCATTCCCAATCCCCCTCCGTCAAGCTCCGCGCGTGCAGGTCCGCCACGCGCAACTCCCAGTCCGGCGGCAACAGCGCCGCAACCGTGATCAGCCCCATCGGCGGGCACACCGTCTTGCGCCCCGCAAACAAACACTGCTCCGGAAAAGTCCAGAACGAGTTCTCATTCCTTGGGCTGATCAGCAATGCGCGCATGGCGTCTCTTAGGGCGGGTGCACTCTAGCCCCCAACCGGTGCCTTGCAACGGGAAAATCCGCGCATTTGGTGAACGGTCTTTACTCCGGCAGTCCGTTCCAGCCATGCTCCGCCCTATGCAAGCCGTGCGCGCCACCCTCGCCGCGATGGTCTTCGTGCTCTGCCCCGCGCTCGTCACCGCCGAGGCGAACGACG
The DNA here is from genome assembly GCA_016219905.1 of Verrucomicrobiota bacterium. GTDB lineage: Bacteria > Verrucomicrobiota > Verrucomicrobiia > CAIQCK01 > CAIQCK01 > JACRKA01. The sequence continues at coordinate 23,069 of JACRKA010000138.1, read as the reverse complement.
CCGTCCGCGTGGACGCCGGTTTTCCCGGCGGCAACATCCTCGTCCAACAAGTCGAGGGCGACACCGTCTTCGTCGCGCCCGATCAACGCGACACACAGGCCGGCCAATGGTGGTTCTACTGGAACCTCCGCCTCCGCGCCCCGGCAGAGAAGCCCGTCACCATCGTCTTCACCCGGAAGAACCCCATCAGTGTCCGCGGCCCCGCCATGAGCGCGGACGGCGGCGTCACATGGCACTGGCTCGGCGCGGCCGCCGTGAAGTCCTCGAAGCGCGACGACAAACCGGCTTGGTCGTTCGAAGCGCGTGTGCCTGCCGGCGCGGCCGAGGTCCGCTACGCCTTCTGCCCGCCCTGCCTCGAAAGCCACCTCCGCGCCTGGCTCGCCAAGCACAAGGCCAACCCCGCGCTCCGCGTCAAGGAACTCTGCCGCAGCCGCAAAGGCCGCCCCGTCGAACTGCTCCGCGCCGGCTGCCTCGCCCCCGCAAAGTCCAAGGGCGTCGTCCTGATCACCTCGCGTCATCACTGCTGCGAGGCGATGGCCACCTACGCGCTCGAAGGATGGCTCGACGCCGCGCTGGCCGACGACGACACGGGCCGGCGCTGGCGCGCGAACTGGGAGATCATCGCCGTGCCGTTCATGGACAAGGATGGCGTCGAGGACGGCGACCAAGGGAAAAACCGCGCCCCGCACGACCATAACCGTGACTACAACGGCAAGCCGCTCTACCCCGAAGTCGCCGCGCTGATGAAACTCGGCGCGTCACTCAAAGACCGCGTCGTGGCCGCGCTCGACTTGCATTGCCCGACCATCCGCGGCGAGTGGAACGACCGCGTCTATCTCGTCGGCGCGCCGCAGCCGGACTTCTGGAAGAAGCAAGAAGCCTTCGCCGCCGTGCTGGAGCGCGTGCAACGAGGCCCGATCCGTTTTCGCGCGCGGGATTGCCTGGCCTTCGGGACGGCATGGAACACACCGGCCAATTACAAGCAGGGCCGGAGCTGCACCGGCTGGGAGCGCGAGACGTTTCCAGACGCGCGTTTCGTGAGCACCATCGAGATCGCCTACGCCGACGCGCTGGGCGATGAGGTCAACGCGGGAAGCGCGCGCGCCCTCGGCCGCGACATGGCGCGGGCATTGGCGGAGTTCTTGGAGAGTCCGCCGCCATTACCGCCGAGTCACCAGCAGTGACTACGGTAGTGATGATGGTGTCCGCCGTAGTAACCGAAACTGAAGCTGACCGGCGGATACCACGGATCGTAATAGTAGGCCGGGCGGTAGTAATAGGTCGGCGGCGGCGGCGGATAATAATAGGCGGGGGCCGGTTGCGGATAGACCGGGTAGGCGCGCACAACCTGCTCAGCGCGGACCACGGTTTCCTGCTTCGGCGGGGCCGGCGTGGTCGCGGCCTTCTCGTAGGTCGTGGCGCCCTCGGCCTTCGGCTTGGCCGGCACGTCACGCTTCTGCTGCATGACGCCAATGACGCGCTCGGTGACGCCCTCGCGCTTGAGCGCCTCCACGTCCTGCGCGCTGAGGTAGAAGTTCGAGTTGCTGGACTCGATGGTCTGGATGATGACCTCGTCGCTGACGCCGGCGCGTTTCATCTTGATCACGTCTTCGCCGGTGACGGTCGCGGCCGGGGCGGTCATCGCGGCCGCCAGCACTACACCGATGATTGCTATGTTCTTCAGGATGTTCATGGCGTCCTTTCTGACGTGCCACGGGCTAATCTTATTGAATCCGAGTGAGGTTGCAACAACTGCTTCGGGGTCGCCCCGCGCGCCGGCCCCGTGATAGGCTGCCGGCCATGACGCTGGTGGACACCCATGCGCACCTGACGGACCCGAGGTTTCGCGATGATCTCGACGCCGTGCTGGAACGCGCCGCGGTCGCGGGCGTGGGCGCAGTCATCTCGTTGGCGACGACGCTGGAGGATTGCGAGGCGACGCTGAAGCTGGCCGAACGGTTTCCCCAGGTTTACGCGGCGGTGGGCGTGCATCCGAACCACGCCGCCGAGGCGCCGGCGGACGTGACGGGGGCGCTCGCGGAGTTTGCGCGGCATCCAAAGGTCGTCGCCATCGGCGAAGCGGGGATGGATTACCACTATCTCCCCGGAAAACGGGCCGGCGGGACCGAAGCAGATGACGCGGCGGGCAAAGCGCGGCAGCGGGAGTTGTTCGTCCAGCAACTGGAACTGGCGACGAAGCTCGGCAAACCGGTGGTCATCCATGAACGCGAGTGCGCGGAGGACTTGCTGGAGCTGCTGACGCCGTATCGCGGCCGGCTGCGCGGGGTGTTCCATTGCTTCGGCGGGCCGCCGGAGGTCGCGCGGCGCGTGCTCGACCTCGGCTTTCACGTCTCGTTCACTGGGATGCTGACGTTCAAGCGTGCCGCCGCGCTGCGGGAGCTGGCGGCGCAGTTGCCGCCGGACCGGGTGATGGTGGAGACCGACTCGCCTTACATGGCGCCGGAGCCGCATCGTGGGAAGCGCTGCGAGCCGGCCTGGGTGGTGGAGAGCGCGCGGGCGCTGGCGGCGGCGCGCGGCGTGGCACTGGAGGTCGTGGCGCAGGAGACGACGGAGAACGCGCGGCGGTTGTTCGGGACGAGGTTTGATTCGGCCGCGGATGATGACGGACTTACGCGGATGCCAGCGATTTCTGTTCCGGGGAACGGCTGAGGTTGACGGCAAGATGGATGGCCGCGATGAGGCTGGCCGGGCTGGCGACGTTCTGGCCGGCGATGTCGTAGGCCGTGCCGTGGTCGGGCGAGGTGCGGATGAACGGCAGGCCCAGCGTGAGATTCACCCCGGTGTCGAAGGCGAGCATCTTCAACGGGGCGAGGCCCTGGTCGTGATACATCGCGACGACGGCGTCGAACTCATTGTTGTAGGCTTCGCGGAAGAGCGTGTCGGCCGGGCGCGGGCCGTGGACGTTGATGTCTTTCTTCGCGGCGGCGGCGACAGCCGGGGCGATGATGCGGATTTCCTCGTTGCCGAAGATGCCACCATCGCCAGCGTGGGGGTTGAGGCCGGCGACGCCGATGCGGCGGCGCTGGATGCCGAATCTCGGCAGCCATTCGTGGACCAGCTCGATGGCGTCGAGAATCTTCTGTTTCGTGACGGCCCGCGGCACTTCCTTGATGGCAAGGTGCGTGGTGACCAGCGCAACGCGCAGCCACGCGGTCTGCGGGAGGCCACCGGGCACTGCGGGCGGCTTTTGGAACTGGCCGATGAGCATCATCGCCACGCGGCGGGCGTGGGTGAGTTTGCCGAGCAGTTCTGTCTGGCCGGGGACTTTGATGTTGGCCTTGTGGAGGCCGGCTTTGTTGAGCGGCGCGGTGACGAGCGCGGCGATTTTTTTCGCCTTGGCGAGCTTGATGCCATGCGTAAGCCATTCCACGGCCGCCTTGGCGGCGAGTTTGTCGGGTTTGCCCGGCTCGACGGCGGAGAGGTTGAATTTGCCGACCTCGATCAACTCGAAGTTGGGCCGCACACCGAGGGCGCGGCAGACGCGTTCGAGGACGGCGCCGGAGCCGATGACGGCGTATTGGTTGGTGGGCGGCAGTTTGCCGCTGGCCAACGCTTTGACAACGACTTCCGCGCCGATGCCCGCCACATCGCCGAGGGTGATTCCAATCAGGTTTTCAGCCATGGTGACCTCCGTCAGAAGTATCGGATGTAGGCTTTCTTCTTGAGCCGCTCAATCCAACGCTGCTGCAACTGGTTTCGTTGCTCCTGGATCAGCGCTTTCTCGACCTCGCCGCGGACCTCTGTCATGGCTCGCGTGCGCGCCGGCTTCACCTCGTCCGCCTGGATGAGGTAGAACCCGTCGTCGGTCTCGATGACCCCGCTGTGCTGGCCGGCCTTCAGCGAGAAGGCGACATCGGCCAGTTCCTTGCGCAGTCCCGACTCCTTGTCCACCCAACCCCAATCCCCGCCAGCCGCGCGCTGGTTGCCCGAAGAGTAAACGTTGGCCAGATTCGCGAAGTCCGCCCCCGCGTCGAGCTTCTGCCCGATGTCTTTCGCGAGCGCGACCGCTTCGTCGGTGCTGGCGCCGGCTTTCCGGATGACGATCATCCGCAGCCGCACCTGGTAAGGCAGCTTGAACTTGTCGAGGTGATGGTTGTAATAAATTTCGATCTGCGCGGGCGAGACGACCAGTTCGGAGGAGACCTCCTTCTGCCGGAGCGCCTGCACGATGAAGGGTTCCTTCACGTATTTTTGTTTCCACTGGTCAATCGTCATGCCGCGCGCCTGCAGCGTGCGGATGAGCGCGTTCTTGTCGCCGCCATATTGTTCCTCGATGATCTCGCGCATCCGGGTGTCGAAGACATGCTCTGGGATCTTGTAGCCCTTTTCCTGATACTCGTGGAGGATGAGCGCGCGCTCTACCAGCGTGTTGAGCGCGTCCACGCCGGCCTGCTGGATTTTCTTGTCGCGTTCCTCGCCACTGTAGAGACGGTAGGCGTTCTGAATAGCCGGCGTCGCCAATTCGCGCACGTCGGAGTAAGTCAGTATCCGATCGTTGACGATGGCGGCTATTCCATCAACGGTGTCCGCCGGGGCTTGCGCGGTTGCCATGAGAAACAGCGCTGCTGCCACAGCGCCGAAATACGTCTTCCCCATATAAAATCTCGCACATGATGCCACGATTCCCGGCAGCTTCAAGCCTGAAATCAAAAACGATATAACACCTGTATTTTCAGTGGTTTGCAGCAGGCTTCCGCCAGCTAAACCGCTCTATTTCGACCACCGGCAACCCTCGAAAGTTCGATAATCAACCGATGGATGTCGGCCAATTTCGCCTTCGCCGTCGCGCCCGTCAGTCGTGGAAATCTCCCGCCAAGCTGCACCAAATCGTTGCCGCGGCTTAACATGATCTTCTCCCCGCGCGTCTCGACCATCGTCACGCCAGCATCGCCCGCCGCCAGCTTCACCGCCGCCAATTGCAGCAACAGTTCCGCCGCCGCCGGCAGCGGCCCGAACCGGTCCCGCAATTCCTTCCGCAGCACGCCGAGTTCCTCCAGCGCCGCCGCCTGCGCCAGCCGCCGATACATCTCGATCCGCTGCCGCCCGTCGCCGATATAGTCGTGCGGCAGGAAACACGCTTCACGCTCCACGCCGGCCGCTCCACGTTCCGCCTCCGCTTCACCCGGTGTCATCGCCAGAAAATCCAGCCGCGTCCGCACCTCGACGCGTGGCTTCACGGTCTGACCCTTCAGCCGCCCCACGCTCTCCCGCAACAACTGGCAGTAAAGCTCGAACCCCACCGCCGTGATGTGGCCGCTCTGCTGCTTGCCGAGAACGTTGCCTGCGCCGCGGATCTCCAGGTCGCGCATCGCGATCTTGAATCCGCTCCCCAGCGACGAATACTGCCGGATCGCGCTCAGCCGCTTCCGCGCCGTGTCGAACAAGTGTCCGTGACGCGGCAGCATCAGATACGCGTAGGCTTGGTGCTTGTAGCGGCCGACGCGGCCGCGGAGCTGGTAGAGGTCTGCCAGCCCGAACCGGTCCGCGCGATCAATGATGATCGTGTTCGCGTTCGGGATGTCGAGGCCGCTCTCGATGATCGTCGTGCACAGCAACACATCCACCTCGCCGTTCACGAACCGCCGCATCACGTCCTCCAGTTCGTCCTCGTCCATCTGGCCGTGGCCGATGCCAAGACGCGCCTCCGGCACCAGTTCCTTCAGCCGCAACGCCACCTTCTCGATGTCGTGGATGCGGTTGTGCAGGAAAAACACCTGCCCATCGCGCCCCAGTTCGCGCCGGATCGCGTCGCGGATCACCCGCTCATCGTAGGCGCACACCGTCGTCTGCACCGGCAGCCGGTCCGCCGGAGGCGTGTCCAAGCTCGACATATCCCGCAGCCCCATCAACGACAGATAAAGCGTCCGCGGGATCGGCGTCGCCGTCAGCGTCAGCACGTCCACCAACCGCCGCAGCAGCTTCAGCTTCTCCTTGTGCGCCACGCCGAACCGTTGTTCCTCGTCCACGATCACCAGCCCCAGGTCGCGGAACTCCACGTCACCGCTCAAGAGCCGGTGCGTGCCGATAACGATGTCCATCGAGCCGTCCCGCAACGCCTTCACGATGCGGTTCTGTTGCCGTTGCGTGCGGAACCGGCTCAGCATCTCGATCCGCACCGGATAATCCGCCATCCGCTCGCCAAACGTGTTGAAGTGCTGCTGCGCGAGCACCGTTGTCGGCACCAGCACCGCCACCTGCCGGCCGTCCATCACCGTCTTGAACGCCGCCCGCACCGCCACCTCCGTCTTGCCGTAGCCCACGTCGCCGCACAACAGCCGGTCCATCGGCTTGGCCTGCTCCATGTCGCGTTTGACCTCCTCGATCGCCGTGAGCTGGTCCGGTGTCTCCTCGTAGATGAACGCCGCCTCGAACTCCCGCTGCCACGACGCGTCCGGCTTGAACGCGTGGCCCGGCAGCGCCCCGCGCGCCGCCTGCAACTCCAGCAACTCCGCCGCGAGATCGCGCGTCGCCGACTCCGCCGCGTCGCGCGCCTTGCGCCACGCCAGCGAGCCGAGCCGCGACAACGGCGGCGACATCCGGCCCGCGCCGACGTAGCGCGTGACCAGGTGCGCCTGGCCGACCGGCACGTAGAGCTTGCCGCCCCCGGCGTATTCGATCGCCATCACCTCCTGCCGCGCGCCGGCCACCTCCACCTCCTGCAAACCGAGATACCGCCCGATGCCGTGCTCGATGTGGACGACAAAGTCGCCCTCGGCCAATTCGCTGATGTCCGAGATGCGTCGTGTCTCGCCCGGCAGCCGGTGCGCCAGCTTCCGCGGCCGCAGCACCCGGTAGCGTCCGAAAATCTCCGCGTCGCTCACCACCACCAACTGCGCGTCGGGCCAGATGAATCCTTGCGTGAGCGTGCCGATCTCCAACTTCAACGGCACCGCATCCAGTTGTTGCAGTTTCAGGATTTCCCGCAGCCGTTGGCGCTCGCCCTCGTTGTTGCAGAAGATGAAGACTTCGTAGTCCTCCGCGGTCCAGCGTCGAAGCTGCGCGAAGAACTTCTTCCGTTCCTGCTCCGCCACGCCCGGCTCCGGCGCCGCGCCAGCGACCGGCCGATAAGCATCGAGCGAGTTGACCGTCATCTCCACGCTGCCCGCCGTCACCACGTCGCTGAGCGCGACGACCCGCGACCACTGCGTCAGCCGGGCATAAGGCAGATGAAACGCATCGTCCGCCGGCAACTCCACCGCATAGCGCGCCGCGGCCTGCGCCAGCCGGTCCGGTTCATCGAGCACCACCAGCGTTTCCTTCGGCAGGAAATCGAGCAGGTCGCCCAGCCACTCGCGATGCTGCTGGAGCAGGCCGATCTCACCCGCGGGCGAGATCGTCGCCGCCTCGATCCGCTCGCCGCTGACCTGCGTGGCCACGTCAAACCGCCGCAACGACTCGACCGAGTCTCCGAAAAACTCCACGCGCAGCGGTGTGTCCACGTCGAGCGGGAACAGGTCGAAGATGCCGCCACGGACGGCGAACTGCCCGCGCTGCTGCACCTGCGCCTCGCGTTCGTAGCCGAGCCGCACGAGCTTGCCCGCGAGCGAATCCATCTCCATCTCCCGGCCGACACGCAGTTCCATCAACTGCGTCCGGAACGCCGCCGGCGAGAACGTGCGCTGCAAGAGCGATTGCACCGACGCGACGATGATGGGGAGATGTGGCGGTGGACTCTGGCTTGGTTGGAATGTGGGAGGGGCCTCAGCGCCCCGACCAGCGGAGTCGCCGCGCTGAGGCGGCTCCCACATTCTTTCCGAAAGCCCTTTCAGGATCCGCAGCCGGTCGCCGATGACCTCCGCGCTCGGAAGCTGGCCGGTATGCGGCGGCGATTCCCATGCCGGATAGAACTGCGGCGCCGCGCCGAACGCGATGAGGCTGAGTTCCCAGGCTTCCTGTGATTTCAGGCCGTCGGTGACAATGAGCAGCGGCCGGCCGGATTTGCGCGCGAGCAGCGCCGCCACGAAAGGCCGCGCCGGTTCGGCCACCGGCGCCAAAGACAAAAAACCCCCTGCCTTGATTGCCGCCGCGACCCGAGGGGTCGCAGGGCAATCCAACGCGACCTTTACCACGTCGGACGTGGTCACGGGCACTTGTTGTTGCACAAACCTAAACTGACGCCCGCGAATCTAGAGGACACCGCCGCGCCAGGAAAGCCGGAATTGCTCCCTCGTGCCACCGTGCCGCAGCCTACGCCGCCGCTGGCGGAGCAACCTTCCGATTCCGCATCGCCAGATAGTAGATGACCGGCACGGCCATGCGGGAGAGAAACAGGGATGCGATTTCGCCGGCCATCAGGGAGATGGCGAGACCTTGGAAGATGGGATCGAAGAGAATCACGACCGCCGCGACGACCACCGCCAGCGCCGTCAGCAACATCGGCCGGAACCGCACCGCGCCCGCCTCGATCACCGCTTCCGCCAACGGCATCCCCTGCGCCACGCGCAGTTCGATGAAGTCCACCAGGATGATCGAGTTGCGCACCACGATGCCCGCGCCGGCGATGAAGCCGATCATGCTCGTCGCGGTGAAAAACGCGCCCATCGCCCAGTGCGCCGGCAGGATGCCCACCAGCGAGAACGGGATCGCCAGCATGATGATGACCGGCGTCAGGAACGACCGGAACCAGCCGACGACCAGGATGTAGATGAGCACCAGCACCACCGCGAACGCCGCGCCCATGTCGCGGAACACTTCAAACGTGATGTGCCACTCGCCATCCCACTTCATCGCCGGCTTCTCGGTCGTGAACGGCTGCGCCAACACGAACGTCTCCATGCCGAGCGGGGCGAGCGCCTCGTTGAGCTTCAGAATCGCATAGACCGGGCTTTCCTCCGTCCCGGCCACATCGCCGGTCACATACACCACCGGCATCAGGTTCTTGTGATAGATGCTCCTGTCCTCGGTCGTCTGCTTCACGCGCACCAACTCGCCCAGCGGAACCATCGCGCCGTCGGCCCCCGCCACGCGCAACGCCAGCAGGTCGTTCACGCTCGACCGGCCCGCCACCGGCAACCGCGCGAGGATCGTCACGTCCTCCTTCTCGCGTGCCTGGTGCAACAGCCCGGCCTCCTGCCCGGCCTGCGCGATCTTCAGCGTCTGCGAAATCTTCTCCGCGCTGATGCCGTGGAGCGCCGCTTTTTCGTGGTCTATCTCGAACACGAACTTCGGCTGCTCGGCCTGCATATACCAGTCCACGTCCACCACGCCGTCGGTCTTCTGGAAAATCTCCTTCACCTGCCGCGCGACCTCGATCTGCTTCTCGTGGGTCGGCCCGTAGATCTCCGCCACGAGCGTCTGGAGCACCGGCGGCCCCGGTGGCACCTCGGCGATCTTGATCCGCGCGCCGTGTTTCGCGGCCACGGCCTGCAACTTCGGGCGCACGCGCTTGGCCACGTCGTGGCTCTGCGCCTTGCGCTCGCCTTTCGGCAACAGGTTCACCTGGATGTCCGCCACCGTCGGCCCGCGCCGCAGGTAGTAGTGCCGGACCAGCCCGTTGAAGTTGAACGGCGCCGCCGTGCCGGCATAGACCTGGTAATCCGTCACCTCCGGCTCCTCGCGGACCACCGACGCGATCTCCCGCGCGACACGCGCCGTCTGCTCCAGCGTCGTGCCTTCGTCCATGTCCACGATGATCTGGAACTCGCTCTTGTTGTCGAACGGCAGCATCTTCACCTTCACCAGCTTCAACCCCACCATCGCGCACGCGCCCAGCAGCATCGTCGTGATGGTGATGAGGAACAGCCACTGCCAGACCGGATGATGGATGAGCGGCGCCATCACCCAACGGTAGGCCCGCGTCATCCAGTCCTCCTTGTGCTCATGCGCCTCCGCCGCAGCCTCCTTCTTCGCTTTCCCGGCCAGCATGCGTTTCGCGGCCCACGGCGTCACCGCCACCGACACGAGCATCGAAAAGATCATCGCCGCGCTGGAGCCGATGGGAATCGGCCGCATATACGGCCCCATCAGGCCGCCGACGAACGCCAGCGGCAGGATCGCTGCGATGACCGCCAGCGTCGCCAGCACCAGCGGGCTGAACACCTCCAGCACCGCCTCGATGGCCACCAACGCGAGCGGCCGGCCCTTGTTCTGCGGCAGCCGGAAATGCCGTGCGATGTTCTCCACGTTGACGATGGGGTCGTCCACGAGGATGCCGATGGAGAAGATGAGCGCGAACAGCGTGATGCGGTTCAGCGTGAAGCCGAGGAGGTAAAACGTCGCCAGCGTCAGCGCGAGCGTCACCGGGATGGCGATGGCCACGACGCCCGACTCGCGCCAGCCGAGAAAGACGGCGATGAGCGCCGCGATGCCAAACACCGCCAAGCCCATGTGCAGCAGCAGTTCGTCGGATTTTTCCGCCGCCGTGTGGCCGTAATGGCGCGTCACGGTCACGGTCACGTCGCCGGGAATCACGAGGCCTTTGAGGGCTTCGACCTTTGCCAGCACGCGGTCGGCGACCCAGATGGCGTTGGTTCCCTTGCGCTTCGCCACCGCGATCGTCACAGCCGGACTCTCGTTGCCGCGTTGACCAAACAGGACATAGTTCGCCGGCTCTTCCGCCCCATCACGCACCGTCGCCACGTCGCGGAGATAGACCGGCTTGCCATCGGTCACGCCCACAACCACCGCCGCGACCTCCTCGGCGTCCTTCAGGAAACCGCCGGTCTCGACGAGGAACTCGCGGTTGCCTTGCGAAAAACTGCCCGCCTTGCCCTGCTGGTTCGCCGCGCGCAACATGCTGACGACGCGGGCCGGGTCCACGCGGTAGGCCGCCAGCTTGGCCGCGTCCAGCTCAACGCGCACCTCCCGCCGCTGGCCGCCGATGAGCGTCGTCGCCGAGACGTCCGTGACCTGCTTGATCGCGTCGTCGAGTTGCGCCGCGACGCGCCGCAGTTGGAAATGGTCGAGCTTCTCGCTCCAGAGCGTCAGCGCCAGGACCGGCACGTCGTCAATCCGCCGGGGCTTGATCAGCGGCTGCGAGCAACCCGGCGGGATGAGGTCGAAGTTGGCGGACATCTTCTGGTTCAGCCGGACGATGGCGTTCTCCTCGTGTTCGCCCACGTAGAACCGCACCACGGCCATCGCCATGCCGGGGCTGGAAGTCGAATAGATGTATTCGACGCCGGGGATTTCCCACAGCAGCTTTTCCATCGGCTTGGTCACGCGCTCCTCGACCTCTCGCGCGGATGTGCCAGGCATCTCCACGAACACGTCAATCATCGGCACGATGATCTGCGGCTCCTCCTCGCGCGGCAGCATCATCACCGCGCCCGCGCCCAGCAGCACCGAGGCGAGCACGATCAGCGGCGTGAGCTTCGAGTCTATGAAGAACTCCACCAGCGCCCCGGCGAAGCCGAAACGGTGGGAGGATCCCGAAGGGGGAACGGCCGGCTGGGTCATTGGCAGACCTCCATCTGGCACAGCGCCATAGGCAGGCCCGTAGGGCCGGCATGTTTATAGTGACCGCCACGCGAAAAACCCGAAGCTCCGTCAGGAGCGACACATCCCTGCCAGGACACGATTACATGCCGCTCCTGACGGAGCTTGTTGGCTGTTGGTTGTGCCATGCCTATAGACATGGCGCTCCTGACGGAGCTTGCCCGGCGCGTTACTGCGGACTGGCTTGTCGCAGTCATTCTGTGATCCTCTGGCCGTCGGCCACGTTGCCTTCGGCGCTGACGATGACGCGCTCGCCGGCCTGCACGCCCGAGAGCAATTCAATCTGGTCGCCCAGCGCCGCGCCGGTCTTTACCAGCCGCATCCGCGCGCGGCCGTCGCTGGCCGCCCAGACAAACGTGAGCTGGCCGCGTTCACGCACGGCGGTCTTCGGTGCGAAAAGGTTCTCGCGCTCGCCGACGACCAGGTGCGCGCGGCCGAACAAGCCCGACAGCGGATGGCCGCAGTTGATGTCTATCTTCACCAGCACGCTGCGCGTGGCCGGATCGGCGGCCGGCACGACTTCGCCGACCGTGCCTTCGCACTCGTCTTTGAACGAATCCACTGTGACGCGCACTTTCGTGCCGAGCTTGGCAGCGCCCGCGAACCGCTCCGGCACGGCGGCCTCCAGCCGGAACGCACCCGGTTGCTCCAGCGTGACCAGCGGCTTGCCCGGCGCGGCCATGTCGCCCGGCTCGCACTGTTTCGCCGCAATGATCGCGTCGAACGGCGCGGTGAGGGTGGCGTAGCTGAGGTTGGCCTCGGCGACGCGGAGCTTCGTTTGGAACGCGTCGAACTCCGCCCGCGTAGCCGCCTCCTTCTTCAACAATGTGCTGTAGCGCTCGAAGTCCGTCCGGGCTTTCTCGAAGTCGGCGCGCAGGTCGCGGTCGTCGAGCTTGGCGAGCACCGCGCCGGCGCTGACCTTGTCGCCCACCTTGACGGCCACTTGCTGGATGCTTGCTGTGATGCGGGCCGAGACGGTGCCGGTGACGCGTGGCCGGACAGTGCCGACGACGATCTCGATCTGCGGCACACGTTTGGTCTCGACGACGGCCGTCTGCACACGGACTGCGGGTTGTTCGGTGGCCGTGGTCTTCGCATCCTCGTGCTGGCGTTTGCAGCCGACGGACATGAGAGGCAGCGCAACCAGAAGTGCGATCCCAGCTCCGAAGGAGCGAAACGGTGTAGCCTGGGGCGTCAGCCCCAGGAACCGGTTTGAAACCATCTGAAAGCCCTGAAGGGGCGACATGGATTCGCGACCAGAACCTTTCTGCCGCCCCTTCGGGGCTTGTTTCTCTCTGTGTTCTGGAACCTGGGGCTGACGCCCCAGGCTACAGCCTGTCGCCGCTTCGCGGCTTTGAAGTTCTTTCATCATTCACTCCTTCCACGTGCGGCCGAGGGCTTTGTCCATCGCGGCGCGGGCGATCTGGCAATCGGCCTCCGCCGCGGCGCGGCGCTGGCGGGCGGCGGTCAGGGCGGTTTCCGAGTCGAGCAACTGGTTGAGCAGCGTCAGGCCGCTGGTGTAGCGGTCGCGCGTGATCTGCACGCTTTGCTCGGCCTGCGCGACGGCGCGGGCGGTCGTGTCGAGCCGGGCGCGGGCTTCGCCAAGATTCAACTGCGCCTGCTTGGCGTCCAACTGGACGAGCAGCTCGACGCGGCGAAGCTGCTCGCGGGCGGCATCGAGGTTGGCGCGGGCCTCCGAGACCTTGCCGCGTGTGAGGAAGCCGTCGAAGACATCCATCTCGACGTTGACGCCGGCCATCCAACTGTCGGCGAACCGGCCGCCGCTGCTGCCGTCCACGTCGTAGCTGGCAAACGCGTTGACGCGCGGACGATGGCCGCCCCGCGCGGCGCGGACCTGGCGCTCGGCGGCGGCGACAGCTTTTTGCGCAGCGAGGATTTCGGGCCGCTGGGCCGTGTCGAGCGCCCCGGCGGCTGCCGTGTTCGCGCTGGCTGGATCGGCGACACCTGCGGAGGCGTCCGCGGTAAGGTCCTGCGATTCGCCGACGCCGAGCGCGTTGCGGAAGATGGTCTCGGCGAGGGCGAGGTTGCTTCGGGCGCGGACCCGGTTTTCGCGCGCCTCGGCCAGCCAAACGTCGGCGTCGAGGGCGTCGGTCTTGAGCGCGGCTCCCTGCTCGACGCGGTTGGTGGCAAGCTTGAGATTGGCCTCCATGTTTTTCACGGCGGCCTCGACGGCGTCGAGGAAACGGCGGGCCTTGCCGATGGCGTGGAACGCGCGGGTGACCTCATAGACCAGGTCGTTGCGGACGGCCTCGAAGGTCTGGGCGCGGGCCTCGACGCCAGAGCGGGCGGCGTCGCGGGTGGCCTCGCGGGTGCCGCCGTCGTAGAGCGAGTAGGTGGCGAGCAGCTTGGTGTTGAAGTTGTCGGTGACGGCCGGGCTGTTGAAGTCCACGCCGGGGCTGAGGCTGATGTCGCGCTGGTTCATCTTCATGATGAAGGCCTGCGCGGCGTTGTCCGTGCCGGCGTAGCTCTCGCCGACGCGCAGGCGCGGCCAGAATGCCGCCTCGGCCTGCTGGATGGCGGCGCGGGCGGCGGCGATGCGGTGCTGGGCGGTGGCGAGGTCGGGGTTTTTCGCGAGCGCGAGTTGAATGGCCTCGCGCAGCGAAAGCGCGCGAGGCGCATCGGCGGCCGGCGCGGCGATGCAGACCGCCGCCAGCAGCGATGCGGACAGACACTTCGAGAGTTTCATGCGCGTGCTCCTTCCTTCTCAGTTTGGTTGTGGCCGCTGCGTGGCGGCTTCCCGACCGGGAAGCTTCAGTCCGCGCATCAGGAGAACGGTTTCGGCGCCGGTTCCGGCCCGGCGTTGCCGCAGCCACTCTTGACGCCGAACGCTTTCAAGATGTCCTCCATCAGGCACCAGCGGGTCAGCGCGGACTGGAAAAGGTTCACGCCGACGAAGGCGGTGAACCAGAGCCAGTAGGGGCTGTGGTAGTGGGCCAGCGCGAGGCTGGCGAGGATGAAACTGCCGGCAATCAGTCGAATGTAACGTTCAAGGGTCATTGTGGGATTCTCCTTACTTGATGAAGGCGCCGCCCAGCACGCCGCCCATCAGCATGCCGTAGAGCGTGCTGATCCAGGGGTTGCTGGTGAGCGGGCACGCGCCGGTCGAGCAGCCGACGAACTTGTAGTTGGCAAAGCCGAGCGCGCCGCCGATGACGACGCCGAGGATGAGTTTCAGGATCATGTCCAGTCATTCCGTTCCGCCACCCTTGTCGGGCGACACGGGAATAGAGCCGCAAGGGGCGGAAAGGTTACAAGGGCCGCGGCATGCGATGCGCCGGAAACTACGCCTTGTGGGTCTGCTTCCAGCGTTCGCGCAGGAGGCCGTGGAGCCGGTCGCGGAACTCGATGGGCAACTCGACGGGCTGGCTGTCCTTGTAGAGCGTGATGGTCTTGCGGATGTTGTCCACGACGACCTGGCAGGGGTTGCAGCCGGCCAGGTGCTTCTCGAAGGTCTCGCAGATGGCGGGGTCAATGTCGCCGTCCACGTAGTCGTTGAGCATCGCCAAAAGTTCTTCGCACTTCATCGCATCACGTCCTGGGGTTAGAGAGCCGCGTCATGGGGAAAGGTTACAGGGTCCGTCAATGATCATGTTTCGCGACCAGGCGCCGGGTTTCGTCGCCGAAGGCCAAGGTCAGCCGTTCGCGGAGTTGCAGGCGGGCGCGCAGGAGGCGGACCTTGACGTTGGCCTCGCTGATGCCAAGGGCGTCGGCAGTCTCCTTCACCGAGAGACCCTCGACGTCGCGGAGCAGGAAGACTGGCCGGTGTTTCTCGTCGAGCTGGTCGAGGGCTTCGGCGAGCAGGCGCTGGGTTTCGTTCTGGTGGACGAGCCGTTCGGGGCTTTCCCTCCAGTCGGCGATGAACTCCGGGTGCGGCACGGTGTCGTAGCCTTCGGCCGGCCCGGTCATCTCCTCAAGCGAGACCATCTCCAGACCGCGGCGTTTGCGGAGGATCTTCAGGGCGGCATGGGTGGCGATGCGCAGCAGCCACGTCGAGAAGCTGGCTTCTTCGCGGAAACCGGCGAGGTGTTCCATCGCGCTGATGAACGCCTGCTGGGTGACGTCCTCGGCGTCGTGGCAGTTGCGGAGCATGCGCTGGGCGAGGTTGAAGACGCGCTGCTCGTGGCGGCCGACCAGCGCCTCGAACGCGGCGAGGTCGCCGGCCTTGGCCTGTCGGACGAGTTCGGTGTCGGTGGCGTCGCCGGGCATGGTGGCTTCGGGAACGAAGCCGGATGTTGCGGCCGGCCGGCGCGGATGTCAGCACTTTTCCCGGCGGGCTGCGGCTGGAAAAATCAGCCCGGAGTGCCGTGCGAACAGGCAACTCCGGGCTGAATGATTGCGCTCCAAGGAGACGCAACTGGGCGGCCTGAAATTATTGTGCCGAACCAAGAAGACAAAATTCCGATTTAGAACCGGATGGCGCAGGAGGCCATCGCCATGTGGGCGAGGTAGTCGTTGACGTTGCCGCCGCTCGGTTCATCGTATTGGAAGTAACCGTAGCGCAGGCGGGCGGTGATGTTCTTGGTGATGCGGCGGCTGATGCCGGCAGAGAACATGCGGCGGGTAGAGTCAGTGCCCAAAGGCATGCCGGCGTCCACGTTGACCGTCCCGGGAGTAAAGCTGAGCGGCCGGCCGTTGCTGCTCCATCCGTTGTTGTCGAAGGTGAAGACCCGCTGATACATGTATTCGACCGTGGCTTCGGTCTTGTCGTCAATCGCATAGCCGGCGGATCCCATGGCCGTATAGCTGTCATTCTTGGACGGCTGGACCGCGTTCAAGTAGTTGTCGAACGCGACGGTCTGCGAATCGGTCAGGGAGAAGTAACCGCTCAGGTAGAGCCGGTTGATCGGGGTGAACGTCACGTTGGCGCTGTAGATCTTGGCGCGATAGTTGGCCGCGTTGACGTTGCCGCCAGGAACAGCGGCGCTCAACGTTTGCGTATCCGTGTCAATGTCGGTGTCAACCATCTGGAACTTCAAGCTGGCCGTCACCCGATTGTGCGGACGGACGGTGAGCTTGGCGCTGATCTCGTGCGTCTGGAACTCCTGGTCGGTGATGAAGGCCGGGTAACCGCTTTCGAAGTCAATTTCGTGGTCGTATCTGTTGCGCCGGTAGCTGTTGCGGTATTGGCCGGTCAGCGACGCCCGGCGGATGGGGGAGGTGTTGAAGCCGGCGACGTATTCGTCGCGTTCGATATCGCCGTCGGTCCTCTGTTCAAGCTCGGCCGCACCATCTCCTTCGATCACGCTGCGATAGACATCTATGCTTTCACGAACCCACCGGCCTTCGCCATAGATGACCGTGTAGGGGATCTTGGTGAACCGGATGCCGGCGTTCTCCTGCACCCGCCCCTTGTCGGTGGAAGTGTCCGCCAACACCACGCTGGATGGCCCGACACCTTCCCGATGGTCCGAATTGGAGAAGGCGTCCGTGTAGGTCTCCTCGACCTGGGCGCCGGCGTAGAGGGTGGTGCCCCAGAACGGGCCAAACATGACGCTGGCGTTGAGCACGTGCGAATCCTGATTCAACTTGGCATCTCTGATAAGCCAGAACTTGTCAGTTCCCGCTACAGGGGTGCCGACGCCATAGAAAGTGGCCATGTTGAAGTCCGCATCGCCTGTCATGTCCACATACAAGTAGCCGGCGGAGACATACACCTTGTCGTGGATGTGGCTTTCCACGAAGTAGGCGTTGGAGAACTGCTGGTGGCTGAAATCCTCCCGGATTCTGGCGGGCTTGAACACTCCGGTGGTCAGGTTGATGCCGGTGTCGTCCGCCCGCGTGGTGTCGTTGTCGTAGGATTCGAAGCGGAACTGGTCGGCCATGTGGACCTTGCCGATGTCATACTCCACGTCCGCCTTGAAGATATCCACGCTTTCATAGATGCTCTTCACGTTCGGGTAAATGTTCTTGGTCACCGACGTGGCCGGGACGCTGATGGTCTGCGCTACAGTGCCCCATTCAAGCATGGACTTGTCACCCTCCTTGGACTGGTGCTCAAAGCCAAACGTGATCTTGGGCCAGTGGGGAATGGTCAGGCCGAGGTCCACATACCAGTTGCCCATCAGGAGACTCACGTCTTGTTGCAGATCGAAATACGGCTGTCTGAACGGCACATAGTAGCCGCCCGTGTCATCGAAATACTTCCGGTATTGCGTGAAGCCGGTCCGCACGAAACCGAAGTCGGGCTTCACCAATTGGAGCTTCATCATGTAGTCGTCGTCGTCGTAGAGGCCGCGGGCTTCGATCTCCAGCAGCGTGTCCTTCTTCGCGCCGAACATCTGGTGCCAGGAGAACTCCTCGATGCCGCCCGTCCAGCCATCCTGCATCCAGTAGTCTTCGCGGAACTTATGCTTGTCGCCGTCAACCTGGATCATCCGCACCTGCGGCGTGATCAAGAAGTTCGGCTCGGGTTCCTCCTCCTTGCCTGGGCTGTTGGTCTTCCCGGTGTCCGCCGCGGGCGCCACGGTGGCCAACGCCAGCATCGTCAGAACCGCCATCAATGATTTCCAGAGAGCGCTGTTCATGGGGATTCTCCGATTAATACCGCAAATGGTCGTTGAGGTTGGAACCGTGGATCGCCGTGTGGCAACCCGCGTTGTAACAGGTGCCCTGCCGCACGCGCGTATTGTGGTTTGAATCGCCGATGTAGAGATTCGCGCCAACAGCGCCGCCGATGCCCACCTGCGCGTGGCACTTCAGGCAGAGATTCTGGTTGCGCTCGATGAGCATCTTCTGGTTCACGGAGCCGTGGACCTGATGGCAGATGGTGCACCCCTCACGCAGCGCCTCGTGCTCATAGACGTGCGGTCGGGTCTGCTCACGGTGGCACTGGGCGCAGGTGTCGTTGACTCGCGCGATCATCAAGCTCTTTCCTTTCTTGATGTCCGCGCCATGCGGGTCGTGGCAGGAGGAGCAGCTCATCCGGCCTTCGCGCACCGGGTGGTGATAGGGGAGGTTCATCTGGGCCTGCTTGTCGAGGTGGCACTGATAGCAGGCTTTCGGGTCCTTGCTGGGGTTGACGATGAACTTGCCGCGCCCGCCGCCGGCCTCGGCGTGAAGGCTGCCCGGCCCATGACAGCCCTCGCAGCCTTGGCCTACGACCTTCTCGTTGTCAATTTGCAGGCGGGCGTGTGAGGTGAGCTTGAAGTCGCGCACTTGCTTCTCGTGGCACGGGGCGCAGATGTCCATGCCGACATACGTCGCGCCGGGGATCATCGGCGGCGGCACCATCGCGTGATCCATCGTCACGCAGGAGACGATCACACCGCAGACGCCGACGACTGCCAGCGCGGCTATGATTGCTTTCAAACCTGGTCTTTTCACAACGTGCCTTTCTCGCAGGGAACCCCAAGGCTAACGACCGGTCATGCACCGCACCGAGAATCCCCGCCGCATGAGTTATCGAAATGAATCCACTACAACGCTGGCTTTCTTGCCCGAACTGCTCCCGCGATGCAAGGCATTTTTTTCACCTTTTCGCAGTATTTCACTTTCCCCGGTTTTGATGTGAATCACGGCCTTCCCCCTCCCCCGTGGGGAACCGCCGCTTGAGTCAGAGTGTATCCACTATGCCGTATTTTTCGCACGCCGGGTGCCAGTTTATCGGCTGGCGCGCAACAGGCTGGAGGCAAACTGGAAGACTGGGCTTGTCAACAGGGCACGGCAGCGACCCGAACGGAGCGCACTTCCACGCGACCCACGGGGTCTGGACGGCGATGGTGTGTGTGACAAACCTATGCTACGACGGTTGTGCAGTTGCCAACTGGATCATGTGTGCATCCAGCCCATGCCAGAGCAACAAAGCGATGGGCATCCTTCCTCTTGCCCGGTTGGGACACGATGTTCAGAACCGGGCTTTGACGCCGAGATAGACCATGTGGGCGTAGTAGTTGTTGATGTTCCCGTTGGTGTCCTCGTCGTATCGGGAGTGGGTGTAACCCGCGTTCGCCGAGACGTTCTTGCTGAACTTGTAGTCCGCGCCGCAACCGGCCCAGTAGTAGTGGGTGTCCCAACTGCCTTTGCCGTTGGTCATGCCGGCGTTGGCCCGGAGGGCGAGCTTGTTCCAGGTATAGGTGAACACGCCGCTGAGGGTGTCATAGGAGCCGTCGAATTCCTCAATCAGCCCGCCGTAGTAGCCGGCGCTGAAGGCGCCCGTGAAGGGGTCTCTGCGCAGTGAGGCGGTCCGGGAATCGGCCTGGGTCTCGGTGGTGATGTCCTGACGCATGTAGTTGAGGGTCAGCATCGCGTTCTGGCAAAGCTCGAAGTCCGCGGAGATGCCATAGCCCATGCGGGTGTATGTGGAGGTTTCCACGGTCTCGTCAATCTGGTCATGCGTGTCGTATCGCGAGATCTGGTATTCGCCCACGGGCCGCAGGGTCACGCGGTCCACCGGCTTGATGGCGAAATCGAGCTTGGCCTCGTGCGTGGGTCTGCGCCAGCCCTCCATGCGGCCTGGATAATACTTGTTGGCGGTCGCCGTCGCTTCATACTCCGGATCGCCCGGCTTGAGAGTCGCTATGTCCGCGTTCTCGCCGACGTCCGCCTTCACGATCTTGTATTTGTATTTGAGGTTGCCGGTCAGGAAGTGCCAGGGACGGGACCGGATGTTGATCCAGTAGTTGTCCCGCTTGTATTTCGTGTTCGCATCCCACAGCCAGTTTCCCTGTCCCGTGACAGACTCGCCCGGAATACCCGCGGTCCAGATGGCGGCGTTCCAGTCGTAGTCCACGTTGCTTTGCTCAAAATCGGCTCCCAAGGTCAGCCGTGTCTTCGGGATGCAGGAGAGGCTGGCTTTCACGCTTTCGGTCCAGGTCTCCTCGCGGTTCTGGGTGTCAAACCACCAGATCTCCTCGGACGTGGCGGGGTTGCCATCCGAACCGCTGCCGCCGGAGCCTTCTTCATTCCGTTGGGAATCGCTCTCGGTGTCGCCTTTCTTGTATTTCGCGCCGGCCGTGAACGTGAGGTCGTCCGTGGCATGCCAGGTGAGATTGGCCCTGGCAAGATGCCGCCCAAACCAGCCATCGTGGCTGTTGTTGTTGAAGTTGATGGCGTGTTCGGCGTCGTGGACGGCCCCGGCCGGTGTGCGGGCATCCGAGTCGAAGTTGTTGTCGTTGATGGTCTGCTGGTATTGATAGCCCAGGTCGAGAATCAGCACTTTCTCGATGAGGTCCTTGGTCACATCCAGGCTCGTCGTCCATGTCGTGTGGTCCAGGGTGTTCTCGTAGAACCGGTTGAAAACATGGACCCCTGAAGTGTAGAAACCGGGTTCAATGTGCTCTTCGCTGCCTTTGAACTGCTCCCATTCCTGCCGGAGCCGGATGTAGAAGCCGGCGACGGTGTGCTCGGCGGCGAAGTAAACCCGGTCCGAGACGTAATCCAGCTCGCGCGACAGCGGAGTCGTCCAGAGAATCCAGTCATTGCCCGGCGGGGCCTGTCTCAGCCAGCCGCCCCAGGCCATGTTCTGATCGCCCTCCTTGCTCATGCGCTCATAACCCACGGTGAACTTCGGCATGTTGGGCAGGGCGAGGGTCGCTTCGATCACAAAATCGCCCCGGTCGGTGTAAAGCTCCGAGGGATTCAACTCGTAAATGGCCGGCGCATACGGGTAGTAAACCCCCGTGCTGTCATAGTATCGCCGATAGGTGTCCGCCTTGAGTTTGATGGAACCCAGGTCTTTCTTGGTGAAGTCCAGGTTCAGACCGTAGTCGTTCTCGTAGAGCGCCCGGCCGTCCATCTCGAACTTGAATCCGTCCTTGCCCTCCGTCGCCCACCAAAACTTGTCCAAGCCGCCTGAGAAGGGAACCGGCTTCTGGAGGTGTTCCCTGAACTTCGCCTTGTCGCCCTCCACAGCAGACCAGATCGCGATGGTGGAAATGTTTGGCTCCAGTTGCAAGTCTTCAGCCGTGATCGTGGTTGGAGGCGAGGCGGCCTTCTTCTCCTCGGCCTGAGCCACGCTGAGCGTGGCGAGGACGAAGAGGGCGGCCAGTATTGTTCTTGGTTTGTTCATGGTGGTTGGAACCTCCTCCGCGCGCGGATTGTTGTTCACCTTCGTCTTCACAGCAGCCATGGGTGTTCGAGATTGGCTCGGCCCACCTACTGGGTCCGGAGTTCTTTGCTGAAGTTGGAGCCGTGCACGCCCCGGTGGCAGCCGGTGCAGATCGAGTAGCGGGCGCCCCCGGCGATGCCCGCCGGGTTCAGGGCGCGCCGGTGGGCGTAATGGCCGACGCTTTGATACTGCGAGGCGCTGTAGTGGCACTTGACGCACAGGTTGTAATCGCGTTCCACGAGCAGCCGCGTGTTGATCGAGCCGTGCACGCTATGGCAGACGCTGCATGCATCCCGCTCCACCGGCTCGTGCTCGAAGGTCCAAGGCCCCCGAATCTGCTGATGGCACTTGTAGCAGGTTTCGTTGGACACCTCCTGAACCCCGGCTTTCACCGGCCCATGAATCGTGTGGCAATCGTTGCAGCCGATCCGGCCTTCCGGAACCGGATGGTGGTATTGGAGGGCGAATTCCGACCGCACCCTTTGATGGCAGGTATAGCACGTGTCCCAGTTTCCCCTGAGGATCTTCCCCTTGGCACCGTCCGCTTCCGCGTGCAGGCTGCCCGGCCCGTGGCAGGATTCGCAGCCTTTGGTCTCCCCCTTCTCTTTCAGGACGCGCATGCCGTGGCTGGTGCGCTTGAAGTCATGCGCGACTTTCTCGTGACATGTGGCGCACATGTCATCGCCCACATACTTCGCGCCGGGAATCATCGGCGGCACCGCCGCGACGTGCTCCATCGTCGCGCAGGAGATGACCGCGATGCAGACGCCGGCAACTGCCAGCGCGGCTATGATTGCTTTCAAACCTGGTCTTTTCACAACGTGCCTTTCTCGCGAAGTTACCGGTAACTCTCCTTGATTGCGTGACGCACGGCGGGTTCCCGCTGCATGAGTTGTCCGAATGAACCCACCACGCTGGATTTTATTGCACGCCGGGTGCCAGTTTATCGGCGGGTTTACAACAGGTTGGTGACAAACTGGTAACGGCTGGGATCCTGTCAATGGGGTGCGGCTGCGACCCGAATAAAGCGCGCTTCCGCGCATCGTCTTGCTCGCTTCTGCGCTACCGATGGGGGCTTGGACGGCCATTGCCGCACAGAATCAACGTGGCATCGTTGTTGCCACAAGCCATCCGAACCGACTCATGATCTCCCGAAAAACGATGGGGCTGACGCTGGCATTGATTGCTGTGCTCATGATGGCCATCACCGCGGTCGCCGTATGGCACTTGAGCAAGCTGCCGCCCCCGTGAGATCCGCAGCGTGACGAGCGGCTACGAGGATGCCGGATCGCCCTGGTTGAAGCCGTGCTTCGCCAGCCGCCGTCGCAGCGCATCGCGCTCGATGCCGAGCAACTCCGCGGCGCGCGTCTGGTTGCCGCCGGCGCGGGCCATCGCCTGGTGGATCAACTCCCTCTCGACGCTGGCCAATGCAATGCCGTCCTGCGGCAGTTCAATCGCCCGCGCCGCCAGCGGGCCGGCGCCGCCGCGGATTTCCGGCGGCAGATGCTCCGGCCGGATCACCTTCTCGGCCTCCAGGATGACGATC
>JACRKA010000131.1 GCA_016219905.1 Verrucomicrobiota bacterium | reverse complement strand
CATCGCCTGTTGGATCAACTCCCTCTCGACGCTGGCCAATGCAATGCCGTCCTGCGGCAGTTCAATCGCACGCGCCGTCAGCGGGCCGGCGCCGCCGCGGATTTCCGGCGGCAGATGCTCCGGCTGGATCACCGTGTCCGCCTCCAGGATGACGATCCGCTCGATGACGTTGCGCAGCTCGCGGACGTTGCCGGGCCAGAGATGCCGCCGCAAGGCCGCCAGCGCCTCCGGGGACAACTGCTTGGCCGGTTTCTTGAATTCCCCGGCGAACCGTTGCAGGAAGTGCGCCGCCAGCGCCGGCACGTCGTCGCCGTGGTCGCGCAGCGACGGCAACCGCACCGGGATGACTTGCAGGCGGTAGTAGAGGTCCTGGCGGAATTCACCGCTCTTGACGGCAGCCTGGATGTACTTGTTCGTCAGGGCCACCACGCGGATGTCGGTGGCGATGTCCTGCGTGCCGCCGACGCGCCGGAACGTGCGCGTCTCCAGCACGCGCAGCAGCTTGACCTGCATCGCCGGCTTCATGTCCCCGATCTCGTCCAGCAGCACCGTGCCGCCGTCGGCCAGTTCGAAGAGGCCCTTCTTCATCGCCTTGGCGTCGGTGAACGCGCCGCGCTCGTGGCCGAACAGCTCGCTCTCCAGCAGCGTCTCCGGCACGGCCGAGCAGTTGATGTCCATCAGCGGCTGGCCGGCCCGCGCGCTGCCGAAGTGGATGGCGCGCGCCGCCAGCTCCTTGCCCGTGCCGTTCTCGCC
This sequence comes from Verrucomicrobiota bacterium, assembly GCA_016219905.1. GTDB lineage: Bacteria > Verrucomicrobiota > Verrucomicrobiia > CAIQCK01 > CAIQCK01 > JACRKA01. The sequence goes on along the minus strand of JACRKA010000131.1, from coordinate 17,515 downwards.
TTCGATGAGCACGGTGGTCGCGTCGCTGGCGGCGATCTTGCCGATCAACGCGCGCAGGTCGCCCATGACCCGGCTGTTCCCGATGAGGTTCTCCACGCCGAAGCTGTGGCTTTGCTGGCTGTGGAGGCGGCTGACCTCCCGGCGCAGCTTGAGGTCCTCGCGCGCCTTCTCCAGCGCGACGCGCACCTCGTCGAACTCGAACGGCTTGCAGAGGTAGTTGTGGGCGCCGAGCCGCATGCATTCGACGGCGTTGGCGACGCCGGTGTCGGCGGTGAGCATGATGACGCCGATCTCGCGGTCGAGCTTCTTGATCTCCTGCAGCACGCGCACACCGTCCATGCCGGGCAACCGGACGTCGAGCAACACCAGGTCGAAGCCGTCGCCGCGCACACGTTCGAGCGCCTCCTCGCCCGTGGCGGCGGTCTCCACGGTGTAGCCCTCGCGCGAGAGCTTCTGCTCCAGCGACCAGCGCACGAGCTTCTCGTCGTCAACGACCAGCACTTTGGGTCTTGCCATTGTCGGAAGTCTCCTTCGGGAAGGGCGCGCCCGGCATCTGGCGCAGGGCGCACCGGCTGCAGTGCGATGGAGTGGTCTGGGTGCACGCGGCGAATTCCATGATCATCGCGGTGCCCCGGCCGGCCGCGCTCTCGACGGTGAGGGTGCCGCTGTGTTTTTCCACGATCGTGCGGGTGATGGAGAGGCCCAGGCCGGTGCCGCGGTGCTTGGTGGTGAAGAAGGGCGAGAAAATCTTCTCCCGGTGTTCCGGCGGGATGCCCGGCCCCGTGTCGCGGATGCTGATCTGCACGGCACATTCGTGGTCTTCCATCAACACCTTGGCGATGGGCCGGGCGCTGACGGTCAGCGTGCCGCCATCGGGCATGGCCTGCACGGCGTTGAGCAGGATGTTGAGGATGGCCTGCTGGACGAGCTTGATGTCCACGCAGACCAGCGGGAGGTCGGGCGGCAGCTCCTCGACAATCTGGACATGGAACTTCTGCGCGTCGGGCCGGACCAGCGCCAGCATCGGCCGGATCAGTTCGTGGATGCCGCACGGCGTGATCTCCGGCTCGCGGGGCCGGGCGAAGTCGAGCAGGTCGCAGAGGGTGCCGTTGAGCCGGGCGATCTGGCGGCGGATCTCCGCGACGACCTCGGCGTCTTGGCCGTTGCCGGCGCCGCTTTCGGTGAGCACCTCCACGGCCGCGCCGATGCCGGCGAGCGGGTTGCGGATCTCGTGGGCGATGCCGGAGGCCAGCTCGCCGATGGAGGCGAGTTTGCCGGCCTGCTGGATTTGTTTCTCATGCGACCGGTGCAGCTCGCGCTTGGCGTCATCGAGGCTGCGGACCATGGCGTTGAAGTCCTGCTCCAGCTCGCCGATCTCGTCGGCGCGGTCGGTGGCGGCATGGGCGGCCAGGTCGCCACGCTGGACGCGGCGCATCTGCTGGAGGACGTTGTTGACGGGCTGCGTCACCAGCCGGACGATGAGCAGCCAGAGCACGACGCCGACCAGGACGAAGATGAGGGCGCCGTAGGCAATGAGTATGTTGCGGTTGGTGGCAATGCTGGCCTCAGCAGGCGTCATGGAGCGTTCGAGGATGAGGGCGCCAACCAGAGGCGGGTCCGCGGCGTGGCATTGCTGGCAACGTTCGCGTTTGGGGATCGGTTTCATCACCACGGCGAGGCGCTGGCCGTCCTCCGCGCGCGTGTCTTGGATGACGTGGCCGTCCTTGAAGAGAGCCGGCGGCACATGGAGCATCACCCGGCCGACCTCCTGGGTCCGCGTTGAGAAGACGATCTGGCCGGTGGGTTTGATGATGCGGCCCTGCCAGATCTCCTGGGAAGTCTGGAGTTGTTGGAGGAAGTGCTGGACCTCCCGGTGACGGTCGCTGAGCATGACGCCCTCGAGATACTCGTGGACCATGCTGGCGTTGATGTGGTTCTGGGCCTGGGTGCGCTCGTGCCACCACGCGTTTTGGATGCGGAAGACGAAGTAGGTGTAGATGGCAATGACGGCGGCGACGGTGACCCCGACCGCCAGCAACATCTTCGCTGTGAGACTGCGCCGAAACATCGTCAAAACCGCTCAACTCACCGTGTTCATCGTCCCAGGCCCGGAGCCGTCGCGCGGGCGTCCCTGACGGCCTGTGCACCTGCCGAAAACCGGCGGGGAACATAGCGACAGACCGCGCGGACTGCCAGAGGTTTTCGAAGACGCGCGGCCGGGCGGAACAGTTGCGCCGAGCCGGCGCGAAAAAAGGAAACGGCGGGCCGGCTGAACGGCGCAGGGTTTGTCGCCTGCCGCCGTGTCGCCGTCCCGCCGTTTCTCAGTCTCGTCAAACCGGGGGGAATCTCCGGCTCAGTGCTTCACCTTCGGATTCGGATGCTTGATCTTCTCGTAGGCCTGCTCGAAGTCGAAGCCGACTTTCTTGCCGTCCTTGGTGGTGTAGCGATCCGCCTTCCACGTCGGGTTTTGGTCGTTATGGCAAAGCTCGCAGCTCTTGGAGGCCGGATAGACCATCCCGTTCTCGATGCACTTCTTGCGGTCTTCCATCACGCTCTTGGGCATGTATTTCTTGCCCGGCCCGTGGCAGGACTCGCAGGTCACGCCGTCTTCGGGCTGGATCTTCTCGGTGGCCACCTGCTCGGTCCAGTTGTAGGCGGTGGAGTGGCACTTGAGGCACTTGGCGCTCTTCTGAGGGTCGGCGATGCCCAGCTTCGCCGCGGCCGCCTTGGCTTCGGGCGTGCCGAGCCTCTCGAATGTTTTCGAGTGCGGCCCCTTCTGCCAGGAGGCCAGTTGGTTGCCGGAATCTTCCTTCTTGTGGCACATGCCGCACACTTTCACGCCGACATAGAGCGACGCGTCGCGGTCAGCCGCGCCGCCGGAAGCCGGGAACAGAAGCCCGATGCCGACGCTGAGACTGATGGAGATGCCGAGGATGCTGATTCGATTCATGATGTTGCTCCGTAACGTTTGGTTTTTTCCTTGTTGACTAGCGCGACTCATGCCGCTTCCGACGCCGCCTGGACAGTGCGTCTTCAACTGCCAGATTGCGCGAGTCCGCGCACTTTGTATGTGTTAATGCACGGATTTCGACTCGACGGCATGGGGGACACAATACATGTCCAGATGGTATTTCTTCCCGCCAACGGTGACGGTGCGTTCGGAGTAATACCCCAACACCCCGAATACCAGGGCAATCGCCAAGCCCACGATGCCGATGGCCACCGACACCTTTCGCTGCCGCGGATGCCGCGCCGGCGTGCGATCCAGGAACGGCCAGAACAGCAGCAGCACGATCGGCACCAGCGACACGACCAAGCCGAGCGTTTTCGGGAAGTATTTCAGTAACTGGTAGGTGGACAGGAAATACCACTCCGGCTTGATGCCCTCCGGCGTCTTCAACGGGTCGGCTTTCTCGCCCAGTTCCGCCGGCCAAAGCACGATCAGCGCGAACAACCCCGCGATCAGCAGACTGAAGATGACGCCTTCCGTCAGGATATGGTGCGGGAAAAACGGGATGCCTTTGCCTTTCTCGATCGGCTTCTCCTCGCCGACTTTCTCCAGCGTCGCCAGGCTCTGCACGCGCATGAACACCAGATGCACCACCACCAGTCCGGTCAACACCCACGGCAGCACCACCACGTGCACCACGTAAAACCGCGCCAGCGTCTCGCCGCTGACGCCTGTGCCGCCGCGCAACAGCAGCATGATGTATTCACCAGCCCACGGGATCACGCCAGCGATCTCCGTGCCGACCTGCGTCGCCCAATACGACAGTTGGTTCCACGGCAACAGGTAGCCGGTGAATCCGAACGTGATCGTGCAGCCAAGGATGCACACGCCCAACACCCACGTCATCTCGCGCGGCTTCTTGTAGGCACCCATGAAAAACGTCCGCATCATGTGAACCAGCACGCAGACGATCATCAGCGTCGAACCCCAGGCATGGAAGCCGCGGATCAGCCACCCGAAGTAAGCCTTGGTCATGATGTAGTGCACGCTCTCGAACGCCGCCTCCGTCGTCGGCCGGTAATACACCATCAGCAGGATGCCGCTGACGATCTGGTTGATGAACAGGAACAGCGCCAGACTGCCTGAGGTGTGCCACACGCCCACGTGGGGCGGCAGCGGTTTGTGGAGTTGGCCCTCGCTGAACTCCACCACCTCATCCATCGGGTAGCGGTCACGCAACCAGTTCCAAAGTTTTCCGCCGATTTTCCGTCCCAAGCTCATGACGCGCTCACCATCACTTCCCCGTTGACCACCGACACCGTGTGTTCGGCCAGCGCCCGCGGCGGCGGCCCCGACACCACCCGGCCGTTGGCGTCAAAAAAGCCCGCGTGACACGGGCAGGCGATCTGGCGTCGCTCACCGTCCCAGACCACGATGCAGCCGAGATGCGTGCAGAGCGCCGAAAACGCCCGGAAACCTTGTGCCGTGCGGATCACAAGGATCGGCTGGCTGTTGACCGCCACGACCTTCGCCTTCCACTCGGCAAAATCCGATGCCTTGCCGGCCGAGGCCGACTGCGCGCTCGGCCCGCGCCGCTGCGCCGGCCAGAGGTAGCCCGTCACCGGCACGATGAAGGCTGCCAGCCACGTGAACACGCCGCCGGCCAACAGCCAGTCCACCAGCGTCCGGCGCGAAACTTTTTGCGGCGCGCTCATTGTTTTTCCTCCCGCTCGATCTGCCGGCGTTTCAGCCAGCACAACAACGCGATGCCGCTGAGGAACAACCCCACCGGCGCCAAAGCCAGCCGTTTCAAGCGCTCCCGGCGCTCCAGTTCCGCCACACTCGCAAGAGTCTGCGCTGCGAGTTCCCCGGCCTGCTTGGCCACCGGCGCGACGGTCTCCGGCGACAGCGAGTGCTGGAGCACGTCGAGCTGTTTCAACTGCGTGCCGGCCTGCTGCAACACCAACTGTTCGTCGTCCGTCGCCAGTCCGAGCACGGTCGCCAGCCGCACGCGCTCGGTCGCGGCGGCGCATGCCTCGCCGGCCTGCCGCAGCAGGCCCGCGACGCGGTCGCGCACTTCGAAAGGCTTGGTCTCGCCGGGGCGGTGGCACTGCGAGCACGCGGTCGCGAACAACGCCGGCGTCGCGCGCTGGATGGCGTGGTTGCCGTGGCAACTGACGCACTCCTTGAATAGGTCGTTCTTGGCCAGTTCGGCGTGGACGCTCTTCTCGAACAGCTCGCGCTGGCGGACGTGGCACTTGCCGCAGACCTGGCCGACTTGGACCGCGCCGGGCGGCACCGCGCCGTGGTTGCCGTGGCAGGTCACGCACGTCGGCGCGGAAAGGTCGCCTTTCGCGAACACCATGTGGGCGTGGTAGCTGGTCTTGTATTGCGCGACGACGTCGGCGGGCAGTTTGTATTCGGCCATCAGCTTCGCGTCGCTGTGGCAACGGCCGCACGTGGCGGGGATGTTGGTCGGATAGACGCGGCTCTGCGGCGACTTGGCCTTGAGGATGTCGTGGACGCCGTGACAATCGGTGCAGACGGCGACCTTCTGGTCGTTCTTGCCGAAGAGCTGCTCGCCGTGCTTGCTGGTCTTGTAGCGGTCAAGCTGGTCGGTCGGCAGGCCGTAGGGATTCATCCGCCGCACGTCGCTGTGGCAGCGCGCACACATCGCGGCGATGGCCTTCTTGTTGTCCGGCCGCTGGAAACCCGCCGCCGTGTGCGCGGTCTCGTCCTTGAGCTTGCCGTCGCCGCCGTGGCAGTCGCGGCACGTGACGCCCGCCTGCGCGTGGGCGCTGTTGAGGAAAGCCTCGCGTTGCTTCTGGTGCTCGTGGCAGGTGATGCACGAATCCTCCGCCGCGACGGCGAGCCGTGCGATAGCGGCCAGCACGGCCAGCGCGCCCAGCACTCGATGACAAGCTCGCGATGGAAACAGAAACTTCATGACGCGGCGAAACTGTGCATGTTGTTCGGCAACAGATTATGTTCGGACTCGCTCTTGCCGCGGCGGAGTTTCAGGGACCCCGACTTCACGCCGCAGCATCGGGCGGGTTTTTACCGCGTGCCGCGGCGAAAGGGAAGCATTTTTCCATCCGCTGGAGAAAATCACCACGCTTGCATCAGCTTGCCATTGTGGCAGCCGCTGCATTTCATCGAAGCATCAATGTCGCCCCCCGATGCGCAAAGGGTTGGCCGCGTGGCGTCAACTGGTTGCGCACCACTGCCTTGGGCGACGACGACGTGGCTTGCTAATGCAGCAGCCGGGCCGCCATCGCATAAAGGATCAGCACCAGCAGCACCAGCCCGATGCCGAAGAACGCGTAGCCAAAGCCGTGGGCGATGCGTTTCCATCGCTGCCACTCATCCCTGAGCCGGTTTTCGTCCAGCCGGCCTTCGGCCACCAGCCGCTCGTAGTGACGTTTGTGTTCGTGGAGCAGTTCTGTCTTGGAGATGCGCCCGGAGAAGATCACCGGGTCCATCGGGATTTTCTCCGGCCGGAAATGCACGTTGAAGAAGTGGAACGTGAAGATGAACCCCGCCGCCAGCAACGCTTCGTCGGAGTGAATCACCAGCGCGACGTTGATGACCCAGCCGGGCAGGAAGCGCGTGAAGAATTCCGGGAACCACATGACCAGGCCGGAAGCGCCGATGATCGCCACGCCCCAGAACACGGCGAAGTAGTCGAACTTCTCCCAGTAGGTCCAACGCTCAAATTCCGGCCGCGGCCCCTTGCCCACGAACCACTTCACGTGCGCCACGAAATCGCGCCCGTCTTGCAGGTTGAACATCGGCGAGTCGGGTCCAAGAACAAATGCCCAGACCCGCCGCAGCCGGAACCTGCCCGTGGCCGGGTCGCGATAGCTGGGGCGCTTGCACCAGCACAGGTGGGCCAGTGAAAGCACGTGCAGGCCGAAATAGATGAAGGTCACAATCGCCCCAAAGCGGTGAAGCGCCCGCGCGACATCGGCGCCGCCCAAAACGCCGAAAACGACCTGGGCCCACCTGGCATCGTAGAACTTCAACGGCATGCCCGTGATCACCAGCAGCAGGAAACTGGTCACCACCAGGAAATGCAGGAACCGCTGGAAGGGCGTGAAACGGGTGAACCACTCTTCATCGGCCCGGGCGCGCGCCCGCTTCTCCATGAACGCTTCAGCGTCGCTGACGAATGAATGGCTCGATCGGTAGAACCAGAAGCCGGTATGGATGCCGAAGACCACGAACACACCGACCAGCAAGGCGGTCATGGAAACCAGCGTCGCGAACAACTGGGGGTAGTTCTTCCGATCCAGGGCGTTGGCATGCGGCAGATACCCGATGAAGTTGCTGTTGGCGCGCGGGTGGCATTGCTGGCAGGTGGCCAGCTTGTTGGCCGGCGCGAGCCGCGAGCGGTTGTCGGTGGCGGGAAACACGTCGTGATGCCCGTGGCAATCGTAGCACGCGGCGATGTTGGCCAGGCCCAGCGCCATGGCTTTGCCATGATAGGTCTCGCGGTAGAACTCCAGCCGGTCCTGGTGACAACGGCCGCAGCGCTCGTCGCTGGCGGCCTTGAAGTGCGCGGCGCTGGTCCGTTCGATCTCGTGCGCGGTGTGGCAGTCGTTGCAGACCGGGCCGCGTTTGTCGGCCTTGGCCAGGAGCTGGCCGTGCACGCTTTGCTGGAAAACCTTCTCCACGGTCCCGTGACACTTGCCGCAGGTCTTGTTGACGTTGGCGTGGTGGATCTTGGACTTGCTGTCGGAGCCGCGACGGATGTCATGCACGCCGTGGCAATCGTTGCAGGAGGGCGCCATCGTCACGCCCAGGGTCAGCAAGGCCCGACCGTGAATGCTCTCCGTGTAGTGGGAGACCACCTCCGACCGCCCGGCCGCATAGTCTTTCGTCAATCGCGGGTTGTTGTGACAGCGGCCGCAGGTGCGGGGCAGGTTCAGCTTGGAGGTCGGCGAACTGACGTGGATGACCGGCAGGATGTCGTGCTTTCCGTGACAGTCGCTGCAGTTGGCCGCCGCGGCGGTGCCGTTGGACCGCTGCTGCCCATGAATGCTGGCCGCGTATTGCTTCGTCTGGTCATCGTGGCAACCGCCGCACTGGGCTGGCGGCAGTTTCCCTTCCGCGTGCGGCAGTTCCTTGATCCCCACGTGGCAATCCACGCAGGCGGCGCTGCCGTGGACGGATTTCGCGAACAGCTTCGGCTGGATCGCCAGCGAGACGTCCTTCCCGCCGACCTTCTTGGTCAGCTTGGGATCGTCGTGGCAGGCCAGGCAGTCGCTGTTGGCGATGCCGGCCGCCTGTGCCGGCCCGGCCAAGGACAACCCCGCCGACAACGCCAGCGCGACGGCCGCGCGCGACACATAATGAAACACCCGACCACGATCAGGGTGGACCTCCGGTGTGGCAATCATGACATTTCAACTCACCTGTATCTCCCCCGGGATGAGCAAAGGGCTGGCCGCGCGGCGTCAACTGGTCCAGTTGCGCGCCGCTGCCTTGGGCCAGAATCGTGTGGCAGGCGTTGCAGTCGTTCGCCTTGATGGTCTTCTTGCCGTCGGCCGTCTTGTGCTGGCCGTCGTGACAACGGAAACAGCCGGCCCAGTTCCTGTGGCCGATGTTGTCGTGATAGACCTTCCAGTTCACCTTCATCTCAGGGAAGAAGTTCTGCCGGTAGATGCGCTGGACTTCGTCAATGACAGGGCGGACGCGCGGGTCATCGGGGTATTTCTGCGAGAGCGTGGTGGCGATCTTCTGCATCGCCTCTGCTTCGGCCGTATAGGACTGGGTGAGGACGGCGACGCAGTTTTTCTTCACGAAGGGCAGGGCGCGGTCGATCTTGCCCAGCGCCATCGCCAGGTCCACCTCCACGTCGGGCGCCTGGAAATTGTGCGCGGGGCGGTTGTGGCAGTCCATGCAGTCCATCGTGCGGATGCCGAACGTCTCGGGCTTGTCCTTGAACTCCGGCGTGCGGAACTCGGTGATCACGCCCTGGCTGTCTATCATCCGCACCCACGGGACCACCTGATGCTCCTTGTCGGTGGTCACATACTCCATGCGGTTGCCGACGTTCATGTGCCAGTGGATGCCGCCGACCGGCCCGTGGGTCGGGTCACCGCCGCCGACTTTCAACAGCAGCCGCACCGCATAGGGCGTGTTTTTCTCATCGGACAGGAATCGCTGGTAGGTGCGGTCGAGGTTGCCCACGAATTTCTTGGGCCAGTGGCACTGTTCGCACGTCTCCTGCGCGGGGCGCAGGTTCTTGATCGGCGTCTCGATCGGGCGCGGATACTTGTTGCACGCCACCGCATAGACCTGGTAGAGGCCGCTGATCTTGGCCTTCACGAACCACGTCGCGCCGGCGCCGATGTGGCACTCGGTGCATCGCACGCGCGCGTGAGGCGAGTTTTGATACGTGGTCAACTGCGGCCCCATCACCTGGTGGCAGGCCTGGCCGCAGAACTGGATGGACTCGGTGAAATGATAGGAGTGGTAGCTGCCCATGGCCGCCACCAGGAGAAACACCAGGCTCGCCCCCACGAAATACCCGAACAACCGCCGGTCGCGCGACCGGGTCAGGTCAATGATGAGCGCCGCGGCGGATTGGCCCGCGGTGACGGCCTTCAAGACCCGCCGGTGTTCGAGCAACGCGCCCAGGCCGGCCAGCAGCAAGCCGACGAGCAGAACCGCGGGCGCGACCAGGTAGATCAACACGCCCATGTAGGGGTTGCCGAAGGGCGCCAGCACGTCCAGGACGAACAGCAACAGGAATGAGAACAGGCTGCCCAGCCCGATCACCAGGCCGGTCAGGCTCAACCAGTTTCGGAACAGGAAAAACCGCGAGGCGCGGCTTGGGGGTTTGTTGGATTCAGTGCTCACGGTCTTGTTGGGTCAATCGGACGTTTTCGGTTGCCATGCGCGCGACAGGTAAAGCCGGTTTCAAGAGCATCGTTAAGACAATGCGTAACAACCCGCGCTTGATTCCACCTGCCGGAAACGCAGGAGGCTGTCAGGTTTCCTGGCTTCCTCCCGTCGCGTGGCCGGCGGGCAGCAGATCCTTGCGCGGCAAGAACAACCAAATCATCACGGACACGATCACGAACGGCAGCAGCACCAGCATGAACGCGGTCAGCAGTCCTTCCTGGCCGACCAGTTCCAGCTTGTAGGTCGTGAAGCCGCGCAGGCTCTTCGAGAAGAGTTGGCCACCGACGACCACGTTCCAGCGCATCGCGAAAATGCCGACCAGCACCAGCACGCTGCAAAGGAAGTAAACGGTTTGCCGGCGTTTCCATCCCTCCTTGTAAATCACCATCCCGGCCAGGCACAGCCCCGGCAGGATCATCCCCATGAACACCTGGAGCACAAACAGCGAGTAGATCAGCTTGCCCGACGCCAGCAGCACCAGCACGTCAATGGACTCATCGGCCACATACAGCCGGTGGATCCAGTCCAACGCCTCCACCGAGAAGTCCACCGCCAGCGCCGTCAGCAGGCACTTGCCGATCGTCTCCAGGCAGTCCATGTCCACCTCCACCTTCCGCACCCAGCAGGTGATCAGATACAGGAACATCAACAGCGCGATGCCCGACACCATCGCCGAGAAAATAAAGATGATCGGCATCAGCACCGTGCCCCACCACGGGTTGGCCTTCACCGAGCCGAAGATGAATCCGACGTAACCGTGCAACAGGAACGCCGACGGGATGCCGATGATGGTGATGGCCCGGCCCATCTTGTCATCCAGCAGCAGCGCCTTCCCGGAAACGTCCCGGACGCCCAGCGTCAGGATGCTGTAGATCCATCGTTTCAACCCCGTCGCCGTCTGCGACCACTCCACAAAATCCTTCCGATAATCGAACCACAACTCCAGCAGCAGCACTGCCATCAGATACCACGCATAAACAAACCCGAAGATCGCCATCGGCGAACTGGCGTGCGGCGTCATCATCACCTCGAAGCACCGCTCCGGATGGCCGAGGTGGAACAGCAACGGCAGCGGCGCCACCAGCAGGAACGCCAGCGACGTCAACAGCGACAGCCGGTAGGTCGGCTGCAGCGACTTGACCTTGAACACCCGCTCCAGCGACGCCATGATGAACGCGCCCGCCACCAACCCGGTGAGGTAGGGATAGAGCACGATCAGCACGCTCCAGAGGAGGTTCAACTCGTTCGGATAGATGAACCCCTGGACATGCTGCAGCAACTCCGACGCGGCTCCTTTGTGGGCCAGCAACAGCGTGTTCATCGGGCCTCCTCATCCAAGCCGGCGTAGAACACCCGCGGCTGTGTGCCCAGGTGCGGCTTCAACACTTGCAACTTGTTCTTCGCGTAGAACTGCACGAGTGGATCGTCCGGTTTCGCATCCATCAAGTCGCCGAAGATGCGCGTGCCGGTCGGGCAGGCCTCCACGCAGGCCGGTTTCAGCCCGCGCGTGATCCGGTGATAACAGAGCGAGCATTTCTCCGCCGTGTGCGTCACCGGGCTGACAAACCGGCAGCCGTAGGGACACGCCTGCACGCAGAAACCGCAACCGATGCAATACTTCGGATCCACCAGGATCGCGCCTTCCGGCGTCCGGAACGTCGCGCCCACCGGGCAGGCCTGGTCGCACGGCGAGTTCGCGCACAGGTTGCACAGCTTCGGCACGTGAAACGCCTTCAGGATCTCGTCCTTCGGCACCCGCGTCGGCGGAAACCCGCCGATGCTGCCGTTGGGCGAGTCCACCACCGTCTCGCCGCGCGCCTCGCCGGAACCGGGCCGGGCCTTCTTGATGATGTAGCGCTCGACCCACGTCCGGAAATACCCCAGGTCGCGCGGCACCTTGTTCTCGTGCTTGCACGCGTCGGCGCACGAGCCGCAGCCGATGCACTTGTCCACGTCAATCGCCATCCGCCACTGGTGCTTGAACGGGTCGTAGCCCTTCGGCGCGGGCGTCGTGACGACCTGCTTGGTGGCCGCCCGCACCTTGCGCGCGACCAACACCGCGGCCGCGCCGGCGGCGAGCTTGCCCAGCGTGGCGAACACGCCGCGACGGCTGACGGTTTTTGGTGAAGGGTTCATGGCGCTTCAGTCGGCAGGTGCGGTGCGTGGCACTCGGTGCATTTCTGGCCGGGGTTGTGGTCGGCCAGCACGACCTGTTGGAATTTCTCCGGCCGCGCCGGCGCGCGCTCATGGCAGCGTGTGCAAAACTTTGGATCGGTGATTTTCGGCGGCTTGACGGTTGTCGGATCTTCGACATGGGCCTGCAACGGCCCGTGGCAGGTCTCGCACGAGATGTGTTGATGCTTGGCCTTGGCCCGCTTCTTGACGACCTCGGCGTGGCAGTCCACGCATGACGCCTGGCCGCCGTAGTGGATCGGCAGCGCCTGGTAATCCTTCAGCGCGTCGGCGCGATACCAGCCGTATTGCCCGAACGACTCCGGCACCAGGAAATATCGCGCCCCGAAGTAGGCGACCACAATCATCACGGTCATCAGCACCAACCGTGTGATCTGCGGCGGAATGGTTTGTCTTGGCATGGTCGTTCTGTCTCGGCCACCGCTCTCGCAGCGGACGTGCCACCCGGCACATGGTCCCGGCAGTTGAGCAATGGCAACCGTTAATCTGCTTCGTCGAGTCGGACGCTCTCTCAGACCCGCGAAAAATTGCGTGGTTTCACGCTGCCCTCTGCTCGCTTTCGCTCAAACGCGCCGGCCGCCACCGGCCGCGTCATGTGTATTTCGTCACTTCCTCGATGGTGCTCTCGCCGTCGTAGATGGCCCGCAGGCCGTCCAGGCGCAGGGTGCGCATGCCCAGTTCAATGGCTTTCTGGCGGACGACGACCGACGGCGCGCGCTCGTTGATCAGGACGCGGATCGGGTCGGAGATGCGCAGCATCTCGAAAACGCCCTTGCGGCCGCGGTAGCCCGTGTCGTTGCACTCCTGGCAACCCTTGCCGTAGTAGAATGATTTGCCGGCCGCGTCCTCGGGCTTCAAGCCGAGCAGGTTCAACTCTTCCTCGGTGGGCTGGTAGGGCGTGCGGCAGTTCTTGCAGATGGTGCGGATGAGGCGCTGGCCGAGCACGGCCTCCATCGTGGAGCTGATCAGGAACGGCTCCACCCCCATGTCAATGAGGCGCGTGACGGCGCCGGCCGCGTCGTTGGTGTGCAGCGTGGAGAAGACCAGATGGCCGGTCAGCGACGCCTGGATGGAAATCTGCGCCGTCTCCATGTCGCGCATCTCGCCCACCAGGATGATGTCCGGGTCCTGGCGCAGGAACGCGCGCAACGCCTTGGCGAAGGTCAGGCCGACGGCTGTGTTGATCGGCACCTGCATGATGCCCTCGATCTCATACTCCACCGGGTCCTCGGCCGTCAGCAGCTTGGAGTCAATCAGGTTGATCCGGTTGAGGCAGGCGTAGAGCGTGGTGGTCTTGCCGCTGCCGGTCGGGCCGGTCACGATGAAGATGCCGTTGGGCCGGCGGATGATCTCAATGATCTGGTCGTAGATGTCCTTGGGCATGCCGAGCCGGTCGAGGTCGAGGCTCGCCACCGATCGGTCGAGCACGCGCAGCACCACGCTCTCGCCAACCTGCGTCGGCAGCGTCGAGACGCGCAGGTCCACCGGCCGGCCCGCGATGGCCAGCATGATGCGGCCGTCCTGCGGCACGCGCCGCTCGGCGATGTTGAGGTTGGACATGACCTTCACGCGGCTGATGACGGGCAACGCGAGGTGCTTCGGCGGCGGCGACATCTCGTAGAGCGCGCCGTCCACGCGATAGCGGATCTTGAACTCGCTCTCGAACGGCTCGAAATGGATGTCGCTGGCCCGGTCGCGGATGGCCTGGTAGAGCACCAGGTTGACGAACCGGACGATCGGCGCGTCGTTGGCCATCGCCTCGATGCTCTGGACGCTCAACCCCTCCGGCGCCGCCATCTCCGTCAGGTTGGTCATGCCCTCGATCTGCGAGATCAGATCGTCCACGGTCTCGGAGCCTTCCTCGCCGTAGAACTGCTTGACCATCTGGTCAACCTCGGCCGGGTCGGCCACCACCACGTGGAGGTCGCGGCTCAGGACGAACCGCAGCTCCTCGACCATGTTGCTGCTGAGCGGGTCGGCCATCGCCACGTGCAGCGTGTTGCCCTCGGTCTTCAACGGGATCGCGCCATACATCCGCGCCTGGTCGGAGGTGATGAGCTTGAGCGTCTCCTTCGGGATGGCGATGTCCTTGATGCTGATGACCTCGGTGCCGAGGTGCTGCGCCACGATGCTCAGGACCTGCTCGCGCGTGAGCAGGTCCAGGTCCATCAGCACGTCGGCCACGCTCTTGCCGCTGCGGCCGTGCTCCGCCTGGACCTCCTCGATCTGCGGCGCGGGCAGCAGCCGGTGCTCCTTCAACAGGCTCAGCAGGATGTTGGATTCGCCTTCAAACATGTCACGTCGCCTGGAGTGTCTGCGTCATGGTCTGCGGGTCCTGCGCCGAGGTCAGCATCTCGCCGTAGTCAATCAGGCCCTTCTGGTAAAGCTGGATCAGGTGGCTGTCGAGCGTGAACATGCCGTGCTTCGCGCCGGTCTGGATGTCGCTCTGGATGCGGAACGTCTTGTTGTCGCGGATGAGCGCCTGGATGGACGGCGTGGCGATCATGACCTCGAACGCGGCCACGCGCCCCTTGCGGTCCTTCTTCGGCAGCAGGAGCTGCGAGATGACCGCCTTGATCGAGCTGGCGAGTTGCGTGCGGACCTGCTCCTGCTGCGCGGTCGGGAACGCGTCCACGATGCGGTCCACCGTGCGGGACGCCCCGGTGGTGTGCAGCGTGGCGAAGACCAGATGGCCGGTCTCCGCGGCGGTCATGGCGGCCTCCATCGTCTCGAGGTCGCGCATTTCGCCCACCAGCACCACGTCGGGATCCTGGCGCAGCGCGCGGCGCAACGCCTCGGAGAAACTGGTCACGTCCACGCCGATCTCGCGCTGGGTGATGATGCTCTTCTTGTGCGGGTGGTAATACTCGATCGGGTCCTCGACGGTGATGATGTGGACGTCGCGCTCCTCGTTGACGATGTTGAGCATCGAGGCCAGCGTCGTGGTCTTGCCCGAACCGGTCGGGCCGACCACCAGGATCAGCCCGCGCGGCTGGTGGAGCAGGTCCTTGATCCCCGGCGGCAGGCCGATCTGGTCCAGCGTCATCATCTTCGTCGGGATCTGCCGCAGCACCGCGCCGTAGTTGCCGCGCTCCTTGAACACGCTCACGCGGAACCGCGCCTTGTCACCGAACGCGAAGCCGAAGTCGCTGCCGCCGACCTCGCGCGTCTTGCGCAGGTGATCCTCGCTGGTGATGGCCTTGACGAGGCTCTCGGTGTCCTCCGGCGTCAACGTCGGCACCTGGTTGATCTGCACCAGACCACCATGCAGGCGCACCACCGGCGGCACGCCGACGCGGATGTGGAGGTCGGAGCAGTTTTCCCGGACCACCAGCTCCAGCAGTTGTTCCATTTTTACGCTCATGCGAGTATCACTGTTCGTCGTTTAGTCCAGGTCCATCACCGTCGTCGTGATGACTTCCTCGGGCGTGCTGACGCCGGCGAGCACCTTGCGGATGCCGTCTTCGCGCAGCGTCCGCATGCCCAGCTCGCGGGCGGCCTTGCGCAGGAAGTTGGCCGGTTCCCGTTTGTAGATCATTTCGCGGATCTTGTCGTTGATGACGAAGATCTCGTAGATGCCGCAGCGGCCCCTGAAGCCGGTCTGGGAGCATTCGTTGCAGCCTCGCCCGCGGCTGAACTGCGCGCTGGCGGCCTGCGCGTCGGTCAGCCCCATGAACCGCAGCTCCGCGTCGGTCGGCGCGTAAGGCTCCTTGCACCGCGAGCAGATGCGCCGCACAAGCCGCTGCGCCATGATCGCGCGGATCGAGGACGCGCACAGGAACGGCTTCACCCCGATGTCAATCAAGCGCGTGATGGCGCTCGGCGCGTCGTTGGTGTGCAGGGTGGAGAAGACGAGGTGGCCGGTCAACGACGCGTTGATGGCGATCTCGGCGGTCTCCATGTCGCGGATTTCACCGATCAGAATCACGTTCGGCGCCTGGCGCAGCATCGAGCGCAGCGCCGCGGCGAACGTCAGCCCGACCTCCTCCTTCACCTCGACCTGGTTGACGCCGGCCAGCACATACTCGACGGGATCCTCGACCGTGATGAGTTTCTTGTCCGGGCGGTTGATGAAGTTCAGGCAGGCGTAAAGCGTGGTGGTCTTGCCCGAACCGGTCGGCCCGGTCACCAGGAGGATGCCGTCGGGCAGCTTGATCAGTTGCTCGAACGTCGCCTGGTCGTCGCTGAAGAAGCCCAGTTGCGGCAGGCCGAGCTGCAGGGACGACTTGTCGAGAATACGCATCACGATGCTCTCGCCGTGCGCCGTCGGGATGTCGCTGACGCGCAGGTCGAGGTCCTTCTCGCCGACGCGGATCTTGATGCGGCCGTCCTGCGCGATGCGTTTCTCGGCGATGGACATGTTCGACATGATCTTCAGCCGCGAGATGATCGAAGGCTGCAGCCGCTTCGGCGGGTTCTCGATCTCGTGCAGGTAGCCGTCTATCCGGTAGCGCACGCGCAGCTTCCTCTCCAGCGGCTCCACATGAATGTCGCTCGCCCGCATCTTCACGGCGTTGACGATCATCGCGGTGACCAGCTTGATGATCGGCGCGTCGGCCTCGGTCGCGCCCGCGCCCTCCTCCAGGCCGCCGCGCAACGAAATCTCGCCCTCGGTGATCTCCTGCCCGATCTCGCCGAGCATCCGCTGCACGCTCTCCTCGGCCCCGCCGTAATAATGCGCCAGCGCCTTGTCAATGTCGGTCTCCGTGGCGACCATGCCCTCGACGTTGCACTTGAGGATGTAACGGAGGCTGTCGAGCGTGTCCACGTCCATCGGGTTGGCCAGCGCCACCGTCAGCGTGTTGTCCACCTTGAACACGGGCACGATCTTGTAGCGGCGCGCGACGTGGCGCGGGACGGACTGGATGACCTCGTCGGCGATCTTCTGGTCCGCCAGCGTGATGACGTCCATCCCGAACTGGTTGGCCAGCGCCTGTGTGACCTTCATCTCGGTCACGTGCCCCAGCTTGATCAGCGCCGGCACGACGCCCTTGAGCTTGGCGTCCTTCGCGGCCAGCGCGCGCCCTGCCTCGATCTGATCATGGCTGACCAGTCCGAGGTCGCGCAGTATCTCAATGACGTATTCGTCGTTTGCTGCCACGGCTTGTGCCTTCGCTGCGGGCGGACTGCCATTTAGACTAAGCGGTTCGCCCCGACAGGTCAACGATGCGGTTGACCCGCCAGCTTGCGTTTCAAAATGTCGCGGACGGCCTGCGGGTTGGCCTTCCCTTTCGAGAGTTTCATCACCTGGCCGGTCAGCGCGTTCAGCGCCGCTTCCTTGCCCGCCTTGAAATCAGCCACCATCTTCGGGCCGGCCGCAATCGCCTCGTCGCACATCTTCTCGATCGCGCCCGCGTCGCTCACCTGCGTCAGCCCTTTCTCGGCCACGATGGCCGCCGGCGTCTTGCCGCTCTTGAACATCTCCACAAAAACTTCCTTCGCGATCTTCGATGAAATCTG
>JACRKA010000130.1 GCA_016219905.1 Verrucomicrobiota bacterium | reverse complement strand
CCGCGCAGTCCAGCTTCCGCTGCGCGCCGCTCTTCACGTCCTTGAGCGTCACGCCCGTGACCTTGCCCTGCTTTACGTCGAGCACGTCCGTCACGACCGTGTTCCACACAAACTCGATCTTCGGGTTCTTCAGCGCCCGCTCCTGCATGATCTTCGAGGCGCGCAACGCGTCGCGGCGGTGGATGAGATACACCCGCGAGCCGAACCGCGTCAGATACATCGCCTCCTCCAGCGCCGAGTCGCCGCCGCCCACCACCACCAGCGGCTTGTTGCGGAACACCGGCAGCGCCCCGTCGCACGTCGCGCAGTAGGTCACGCCTTTCTTCTCCAGCAGCCGCTCGCTTTCGAGACCCAGATGCCGATGCCCCGCGCCGGCCGCGATGATCAGCGTCCGGCTCTCGATCGTCTTGTCGCCCGCGGCGATGCGGAACGGCCGCCGCGACAGGTCCACCTTCTCCACCGCGTCATACTCCACCCGCGCGCCGAACTTCTCTGCCTGCTTCTGCATCCGCATCATCAACTCCGTGCCGTCCACGCCTTCGGGGAAACCCGGGTAGTTCTCAACGATGCTCGTGGTGGTCAGCAGGCCGCCCGGCATCGCGCCGGCCAGCACCAGCGGCTTGAGGTTTGCCCGCGCCGTGTAGAGCGCCGCCGTCAGCCCCGCGCATCCCGTGCCGATGATCACAACGTTTTCCATGATGACTCCTCTCCTGCCTGTGGCAGAAAAATGTGCGCGCACCATAACGGCAGCGGCGGGCCTTTTCAACTGCGGAGTCCGCCTCCGTCCCTGAAGAGCCGGGCGGATGAGTGCCACACCGGGTGCATATCGCCTTTGACTTTGCCCGCGATGCGTTATAAACAGCACGCCGATGACTCCCAAGAAGGCGCTTGGCAAAGGACTCGATGCGCTCATCCAGCGCGGCCTGAACCGGCCCGCGGCCCCGCCGCCGGCCGCGCCCGCTGCCGCGCCGCCAAGACCCGCCGCCGCTCCGGCACCAGCCGCCACCGCCGCCGCGCCATCGGGTGAGGCGGTCGTGCAGATCGAGGTCGGGAAAATCCGCGCCAACCGCTTCCAGCCGCGCACCAAGTTCGAACAGGAAGCACTGGAGGAACTCGTCGCCTCGATCCGCGCGCACGGCATCATCCAGCCGCTCACCGTCCGCCGCGCCCCCGACGGCAAAGGCTACGAACTGATTGCCGGCGAACGCCGCCTGCGCGCCGCGCGCGAACTGGGCCTCGCGGCCGTGCCCGCGCTGGTGCGCGCCGCCGAGGACCACGACGCCCTCGAACTGGCATTGATCGAGAACCTCCAGCGCGAAGACCTCAACGCCATCGAGGAAGCGCGCGGCTACGAACAGCTCATGAAGAAGTTCGGCCTGACCCAGGAGCTGGCCGCCCAGCGCGTCGGCAGGAACCGCGCGACGGTGGCCAACGCGCTGCGGCTGCTCACGCTGCCGGAGGACGTGCAGGCGTGGGTCCGCGACGGCCAGCTTTCCGTGGGCCACGCGAAGGTCATCCTCGGCCTGACCATCACCGACGAGATGACGATCGTGGCCGAGCGCGTGTTGCGCGAGGGCCTCAACGTCCGCGACACCGAAAAGCTCGTCGAGCGCATCAAGGCCACCACCGGCCGCCGGCAGCACATGCGCCGCAAGCGCGGCGCCGACGTCGAGAAGCCGCCCCACGTCCTCGCGATGGAAAACTCCATGTGCCAGAAGCTCGGCACGAAGGTCACCGTCCATCCGCAAACCACCGGCGGCTATATCCAGGTCGAGTATTACAACGACGACGATCTCGGCCGCCTCGGCGACCTCCTCGGCGGCAACCCCTAGCCCGCGCCGCCGCGTCAAGACTGTCCGCCTCCCGTCAGCGAGCCGGCTGAAACGCTTCCAGCGCCGCTTCGAGGCTGAACCTCAGGAACAGCGCGTATTCGCCGAACTTCTTCCGGTCCACGCCCTCCAGCGTCGCGCGCATCGCCGTCAACGCCGGCCGCGCCGACTCGCCGAGCAGTTCCAGCGCCCGCGCCGCGTGCACTGCCACATCGCCGCGCTCGCTGCGCAACTCCGCTTCGAGCACGCGCAGGCCCGCGTCCGTTTCGCTGAGTTGGATCAGCGCAACCGCCGCCTCGATGCGCACGACCGCGCAGGAGTCCTTCAACGCTGCCTTCAGCACCTCGCGCGCCGGCGAAGCATCTTTGCCGGCAGCTCGCAAGCCCAACGCCGCCCAATAACGCACGCCATCGTCGCTGTCGGCGAGCAGCTTCGCCTGTTTCGGCACTGCGCCCGGCCGTCCGACCAGATCGGCTGCGTCGAGGAGCCGCGCCAGAGGATACTTCTTCGGGTCCTTCGCCAGTGCGCACGGCGTCGAGTCCGCGCCGATGCGCTCCCACATCTGCGGCTCGGTCAGGAAACCCGCGTCGCGCGCCGTCAGCAGCCACTCGCGCAGCGCACGACGCATCTTCTCCAGCGTCGCGCGATGCTGCGGTGAGCCGGCGAGGTTCTTCACTTGATGCGGGTCGGCGTCGGAATCATAAAGCTCTTCAATTGGCTTCCGCGGCGCGGCGTAAGTGAGCTGGTCGGCGTTCAGCTTGCCCTCGGCGGCGAGGCGCTTGAATTCGCGGCGCATCGTCGAGCCGTCGGAGAAACGCTCCGGCGGCATCCACGACAGGTGCGGCATGAAGTTGCGGATGTAGAGCCAGCGCCCGTCGCGCACCGAACGCGACAGGTCGAACGCCTCGTCCACGCGGTCGCGCGCGCCGAAGACGAACTTGCGCGGCTTGCCCGTCGCCGGCCCGGCGAATGCCACGCCCTGCATGTGCTTCGGCGCCGGCAGTCCCGCGAGGCTCAACGCCGTCGGCCCGAAATCCACGAAACTCACCAGCCGGTCTGTCGCGCTGCCCGCCGCGCCGGTCGCGAGATGGCGGAACTTTTCCGGGAACCGGATCAACAGCGGCTCGTGGAGGCCCGTGTCGAACAGGCATCGCTTGCCGCGCGGGATGCCCATGCCGTAGTAGCCGTACAAGAACACGATCGTGTCGTTGGCGAGACCATCTTCGTCGAGTTGGCGCAGCAGCGCGGCGACCTCCTTGTCCATCGCCGTGATGCAGTCGTAGTAGCGCGCGAGCATCCGGCGCGACTCCGGTGTGTCTGGATAATATGGCGGCAGCGGCGCCTTGGCGGGATCGTGGCGCTCTTCCGGCGCGAGCCGGCTGCCGACCATCTTCTCGAACTGCTCGTGTGAGAAGACGCTGGCGCGTGACTGGTGCGTGGTCATGAGGTTGAACACGGCGAAGAACGGCTGTCCCGCCTTGCGCCCACGCCAGTGGGCCTTGCCCGAAGAAACGTCCCAAGCGTCGCGGATGAAGGCGGCTTCGTTGCGGAGGTTGTAGTCGGTCTTGACGTTGTTGGAGCAGTAGTAGCCCGCCTCGCGCAGCCACGCGGGAAACCCACGGAACTCCGCCGGCACGGGGAACGTCGAGCGCAGCCGCTGCGTGCCGAGCGAGGTGGCATACATGCCGGTGATGAGGCACGACCTCGCCGGTGAACAGACCGGTGCGGTGGCGAAGGCATGCGTGTAGCGCACCGCCTGTTTGGCGAACGCATCGAGGTGCGGCGTGCGCGCGTAGGCGTCGCCGTAGCAGCCGAGCTGCGGGCAGATGTCCTCGCAGGTGATCCAGAGGATGTTCGGCTTCTGCCGTAGGCCAGACACTCCTGTCTGGCCTTCTGCCGCCGCGCCAAAACTCAGAGCAAACAGCGCAACAATGAATCGTTTCATTTCTTTCCCATCGGTTT
>JACRKA010000134.1 GCA_016219905.1 Verrucomicrobiota bacterium | reverse complement strand
GGACTTCAACGACACCTGGCTCGCCGCCGAGTGGGGACATCCCTCCGACAACCTCGGCGCAATCCTCGCCGTCGCCGACTTCGTCAGCCGAAACAAGACGCCGCTCACCGTGCGCGACGTGCTCACCGCGATGATCAAGGCGCACGAAATCCAGGGCGTGCTCGCGCTTGAGAACAGTTTTAACCGCGTCGGCCTCGATCACGTCATCCTGGTGAAAGTCGCCAGCACCGCGGTCGCAACCCACTTGCTCGGCGGCGGCGAAGATCAGATCGTCGCCGCGCTCTCCCACGCGTGGGTGGACGGCCAGAGCTTGCGGACCTATCGCCACTCGCCCAACACCAGCTCGCGCAAAAGCTGGGCGGCTGGCGACGCCACCAGCCGCGCCGTGCGACTGGCGATGATGACGCTGGAAGGCGAGATCGGTCTGCCCAGCGCGCTCACTGCGCCGAAGTGGGGTTTCTGCGACGTGCTGTTCAAAGGCAACCGGCTGAAAGTCCCGCGCCCTTACGGCTCCTACGTCATGGAGAACGTCCTGTTCAAAATCTCATTCCCCGCCGAGTTCCACGCACAAACCGCTGTCGAGTGCGCGCTCAAGCTGCACACGCAAATCAAAGACCGTCTCGATCAGATCGAACGGATCGAGTTGCGCACGCAGGAGCCGGCGATCCGCATCATCAGCAAGAGCGGTCCGCTCCACAACCCGGCCGACCGCGACCATTGCCTCCAATACATGGTCGCCGTGCCGCTGATCCACGGCCGACTCGATGCCGACTGCTACGAAGACGACTTTGCCCGCGACCCGCGCATTGACGCGTTGCGCGCGAAGATGACCGTTGGCGAGGAGCCGCAGTTCACGCGCGACTACTACGACCCCGGCAAGCGCGCCATCGGCAACTCGGTGCAGGTATTCTTCAAGGACGGCGCCGCCACCGAGCGGGTGACGGTCGAATATCCGATCGGGCACAAGCGCCGGCGCAGCGAAGGCATTCCGCTGTTGCTGGAAAAATTCAAAGACGCGCTGGCCACGCGATTCTCCCCAAAGCGGACGGATGCCATTTGCGCCTTGTGCGACGACCGGAAGAGACTGGGGGCGACGCCGGTGGACAAGTTCATGAACATGCTGATGCCTTGAGGCGCGATGGACAACAGCAAGTCATTCCCGAAAGCGCGGGCATGGAGAGCGATGAGCGGCCTTGCGGCGTTCATGGCCGTGTGTGCGGCTGGTGACGATGCCAGCTACACGACATTGACCCACCGCGATGCCGAGTGGTATGGCTCGACATTCTGGACGGGGCCGGACTGGACGCGCGTCGGCAGGGACTGGCATCATCCCGGCGAGAACACGCCGAGCGTCCGCCGCTTCACCGCGCCCCACGACGGGCGCGTGACGGTCACGGGGCGCGTCTTCAAGCTCCACCTCAGCGGCGACGGCATCCGCGCCAGCATCCGCCAGAACGACCGGGAAGTCTGGAAGGCGGAGATTGACGGCAAGGACGACAAAGGCGTCGAACCGAAGCTGGCGCTGGACGTGAAGAAAGGCGATGCGCTGCGGTTCATCGTCCACAAACGCGGCGGCATCGCGTGCGACACGACGGGCTGGGATCCCGTCGTCGAGTATGCCGACGGCCAGCGGTTTCAGGCGTCGGCGAGTTTCGCCGCGAAGAAGCAGGGCGAAGGCGGCTGGTTCTACGAGATGCTCGGCAAAGGCGAGGTGCCGCAGCCGCCCAAACCGCTCGCGCCGGTCCCGAACGAGTTGAAACAGGAACTGGCGCGGCTCGTGCCCACGCTCGCGCCGAAGAGCGACCTCGACCTGCTGTTGCTGGCGCTGGAGGAATGGTGGCGCGATGACAAGTTGATGGATGCGGCGGCGTCCTACGTCGCCACGATCAAAGACCACACCGAGCGGACACAGAAACTCGCTGCGGAATTCGGGGACAGGCTAAAGCCTGAACTCCAACGGGGCGCAGCCAACGCACCAGCGGTTGGAGTTCAAGCTTCAGCTTGCTCCGACCTGGCTCAATTGCGTTCGCTCTACATCCAGACGCGCCTGCTCAAACGCGAGATCGTCCTCAACAACCCCTTGCTCAACTTCGACAAGCTGCTGTTCTGCAAACGCGCGCAGCCGAGCTACACCCATCTCGTCGGCCAATACTTTGGCTGGCGGCAGAGGCCCGGCG
>JACRKA010000129.1 GCA_016219905.1 Verrucomicrobiota bacterium | reverse complement strand
TCCTGTCGCCCGAACATCATGGATAATTCGGCGACAGGAATGTCGCCGCTCCCAGCTAGATGAATTCCCAGATGATGACGAACACTTCACCGGAGCAACGCTCGGCCAAGAGCTACGAGCGCATCAAGCTCTGGATGCAACTTGCCGAGATCGCGCTGGTCGGCGCGGCGCTGGGGGTGTTCTACGCGAGCGGCGGCTCGCGTGCGCTCGCGTCGTTCGCGCAGGGCGTCGGCGGTTGCGTGTGGGGAACGGTCGTGGTCTATGTCGCGGTCCTGCTGGTGGGTGGCGCGGCGCTGACGTTACCGCTTAGCTTTTGGGCGGGGTTCCGTCTCGAACATCGCTTCGGTTTGTCGAAGCAGACATTCGGCGGGTGGCTGTGGGATGAGGCGAAGGCGTTCGCGTTGTCGCTGGTCTTCATGCTCATCGCGGCCGAGGCGGTGTATGCGCTGCTGCGGGCGGCAGGCGCGTGGTGGTGGCTCTGGTCGGCGGCGTTCATGGTCGCGCTCTCGCTGGCGATGGGATTCATCCTGCCGGTGGTGATCATCCCGATGTTCTACAAGCTGCGGCCGCTGGAGGACGAAACGCTCGCGTCGAAACTGCGCGCGATGGCGGAGCAGGCCGGCGCGCGCGTGGTGGGCGTGTTCCGCATCGAACTGGGCGCGAAGACGCGCAAGGCCAACGCGGCGTTCGCGGGCTTCGGCCGGACGCGGCGCATCCTGCTGGGCGACACGTTGCTGGCGAACTTCAGCGGGCCGGAGGTTGAATTGGTGCTGGCGCACGAGCTGGCGCATTTCCGGCATCACGACATCTGGAAAGGGCTGGCGTTCAGCGCGGCGATAACGACGGCAGGGCTGTGGGTGAGCGACCGGTGGCTGCGGGCGGTGGCCGGAAGCGATCTGGCGAACGTGGAGCACCTGCCGCTGCTGGCGCTGGGGCTGATGGTGTTCGCGCTGGCGACCTCGCCGCTGACGAACGCGTGGTCGCGCCGGGCGGAGTATCGGGCGGATTGGTTTGCGCTGGAGATGACGCGCGACGCGGCGGGGTTCGAGTCGGCGATGCGCAAGCTGGCGGGCCAGAACCTCGCCGACATGGAGCCGCATCCGGCGGTGGAGTTCCTGTTCCACGACCACCCGGCGTTGGCGAAGCGGATTGCCAAAGCCGCCGCGTGGCGGCAAGCTCAGGGCGCATGAGCAAGCTTGCCGAAACATCCGGACGGGATCAAAGGCCGAAGGCCGAAATCCGAAGGCCGAAGGAAATCCGAAATCCGAAATCCGAAGGCCGAAACACCGGCTCTTTGATTGATCCGGGCTTCGGTCTTCGGACTTTTTTCGGCCTTCGGCCTTCGACCTTCGGCCTTCAATTCGTCTGCATCGTCTTTCTTGCACTTGCTACCTGCTTCGTCGGTTGCGGCAAACAGGCCGGCTACAAGCCGCAGCCGCTGCCAGATGATTTGCCGAAGCGGTTCGACGCGCAGCGGGCGTGGCGCGATCTGGAGCGGGTCGTGTCGTTCGGGCCGCGGCCGTCGGGCAGCGAGGCGCTGGCGCACACGGCGACCTATATCGTGGAGCAGCTTCGCGCGACGACGATGGAGGTGGAGGAGCAGACGTTTCGCACGAACACGCCGCGCGGGCCGATCACGTTCAAGAACATCATCGCCCGCACGCGCCCCGGCTGCCCGCCGCGGCTGATCATCGGCGGCCACTACGACACGAAGTGGTTTCCGGACTTCCGCTTCGTGGGCGCGAACGACGGCGGCTCGAGCACGGCGGCGCTGCTGGAGCTGGCGCGCGCGCTGGACAAGCAGCCGGTGGACGCGTGGCTGGTGTGGTTCGACGGCGAGGAGTGCATCAAGACCTACGAGGACGGCGACGGGTTGTTCGGCTCGATGTATTTTGCGCGGACGCTTCACGGGCAGAAGCGGCTCAGGGAAGTGCAGGCGATGATCCTGTTGGACATGGTGGGCGACAGAAACTTCCGGCTGACGCTGCCGAAGCCGTATCCGCTGGAGCAGCACCTGACGAAGAAGACGTTCGAGGCAGCCTACGCGGTGGGGCTGCGGAACTTTGTCAGCCTGCTGCCCACTGCGATCTACGACGACCACATCCCGTTCCTGCTGAACCGGGTGGAGGCGGTGAACCTGATTGATTACGACTACGGCAATCTCCCCGGCCAGAACAATTTCTGGCACACCGAGCGCGACACGCTGGAGCGTTGCGCGCCGGAAAGCCTGGGCATCGCCGGCCAGATCGCGCTGGAGCTGATCCGGCGGGTGGCGATGGAGAAGTGGCCGCGGGATTGACGGGGCGTGTGAACGCTTGGCTGTCATCGCGATTAACCGCCGCCCTTTCAGGGCGGCTGCTGTTGGCGGCGTTGTTGACCCAGGGCGGCGCTCGCAGACTCGCTTGCCCTGGGCTGGTTTACTGCCGGCCTTTCAGGCCGGCCTGCATCGTCATTCATAGTCGTGAGAACCAGTGATGCAAACTCTGCACTCCAAGTGAGCACGTTGATCCCATGAACACTCCTCACCGCACTTCACGCCGTGAATTCCTGAAAACTTCCGGCGCCGCGCTGGTCGGCGGCGCGCTCGCCGGGCCGACGGTGCTCGCGGAGGACAAACCGAAGGCCGGGTCCGGCCGGTTGAAGCGCGACCCGGTGCATGGCGCGACGGTGGACAAAGGCCGTGGGTTCATCACCGAAGCCCCGCGACAGACGCGCGTCGCGGCGGACGTGGACGTGCTCGTGGTGGGCGGCGGGCCGGCGGGCGTCGCGGCGGCGCTCGCGGCGGCGCACCAGGGCGCGCGGGTGCTCGTCGTCGAGCGCCACGGGATGCTCGGCGGCGTGTGGACGGCCGGGTTGCTGAACCCGTTGTTCGACCACGCGAAGAAAGGGTTCATCGTCGAGGAATTGATCCGCCGGCTGAAGGCGGCCGATGCGTGGGTGCCGTGGACGATGAGCCATTGCTTCGACATCGAGGCGATGAAGCTGACGCTGGAGGATTGGTGCGACGAGCGGAAGGTGGAGTTCTGGTATCACTCGCCGTGCGTCGGGGCCATCGTCGAGCGCGGCGTGGTGCGGGGCGCGATCGTCGAGGGCAAGTCGGGCCGCGAGGCGGTGCTGGCGCGCGTTTGCATTGACGCGTCGGGCGACGGCGACCTGGCGGCGCGCGCGGGGGCGGCGTGGGAGTTCGGCCGGACGGTGGACGGCCTGGCGCAGCCGATGACGATGATGTTCGAGATCGAGGGGCTGCCGCCGGGTTACCAGCAACGCACATCAGAGTCGCTCTACGACGCGATGGCGGCGGCGATCCAGCGGCTCGGCCTGCCGTATCGGCTGCCGATCGAGCGCGTGAACTACGCGCCGTGGATCATCAACCTGCCGCGGCCCGGCGCGGCGGTGGTGCAGCACACGCACATCTACCGCAAGAGCGCGCTGGACACGCGGCAGTTGTCGCGGGCCACGGCCGACGCGCGGCAACTGGCGCATGAGGCGGTGGAGATTCTGCGCGGCGTGCCGGGGCTGGAAAATGTGCGGCTGGTGCAGACCGCGCCGGCGCTCGGCATCCGCGAGGCGCGGCGGATCCGCGGCGATTATGTGCTGGCGCTGGAGGACGCGCAGGCGGGCCGCCGGTTTGCGGACGCGGTGACGTTCGGCGCGTTCGGCGTGGACATCCACGAGCCGGCTCCGGGGACGGGGATTCCGAGCGGCCATCAAGCGCGGATGAAGCCCTACGAGATCCCGTATCGCTGCCTGTTGCCGCGGGGGCTGGAGAACTTGCTGACGGCGGGCCGGTGCATTTCAGGGACGCACGAGGCGCACGCGTCGTATCGCGTGACGGGCACGTGCATGGGCATGGGCCAGGGCGTGGGCGTGGCGGCGGCGTGGGCGGCGGCGGAAGGCATCGCGCCGCGCAAGCTGGACGGCGCGAAGTTGCGCCGACGGCTGGAGGAGTTGAAGTGCGGGTTTCTGGGGTAGGCTGGCGGCGTCTGGTTGCGCTTTTTTTCCGGGGGCGTCCGGGCTAGCATCGGGCGGCATGAGTTCCGCCCCATCACGGCTGGCGTCGTTGTTCTGGAGTTGCGCCAGCTTCAGCCTTTATCCGCGCGTGGCCGACAGCCCGTTGGGCCGCAGCGTCAGCTACCTGTTGATCCTGGCGTGCGTGGCGGCGCTCGGCGTGGCGGTGTTTTTTGGCACGCAGGTGGTGCCGGCGCTGCGGGCCGCGTCTCGCGTCTTGCCGGAGTTGACGCTGGCCGCGGGCCAACTGGTGGTGGCGCCGAACGCGCCGACGATCCTCTACGACGACGGCGCGCACGGGATGTTGCTGGTGCGGCTGGCGGTGGACCAGGAGCCGCCGGCGGTGGAGCGCCGTTACGATGCGATCATCACGCTGCGGGGCGGCGGCGTGGACGCGGAACTGTGCGGGCGGGTGTTTCACGCCGTGTGGCCGGCGCGCTGGTCGCTGGTGGTGCAGCCGCTCGACGCGGTGGCGTTCATGGATTCGTGGTGGATGTTCCTGTGCATGGTGGTGTTCGCCGGCGCGGCGGCGTGGTTTTTCGTCACGCGATTTGTGCATGCGCTGGTCGGTTCGCTGTTGGGCGCGATCATGGCCGGGCCGACGCGGGGCGCGAGCTTTGGCCGCGCGTTCAATCTCTCGGCCTACGCGGTGACGCCGGGCACGCTGTTGATGGTGGCGCTGCTGTGGGCCAACGCCTTCTGGCATTTCCCGCCCGCGCTGTTGCAGTGGAACTGGGCGATCTATGTCGTCACGACAGGCATCTGTCTGGCAGGCGCGGTCAGCGCGCTGCCGAAGCGGCCGTGGCGCGGGCCGATGCCACCGTTATCGGCGTTGCCTCCGGACGAGCCAGCGCCGCCGCCGCTGCGTGCGAACGAGAACCCGTGGGCGGACCGCGGGCAATCGCCGCGCAACAACCGCGACCGCGGGCCGTGGGCGAAAGGATGAACCGACGTTTGAGGTAAATAGGATTCTGAAAGCAGTGCCCAACACTCCAATACTCCACCGCGCCATGACTCCATTGTTAAAAGCTTTGACACGCCGCGCCGCGCGTCTCTAGCCTCTGCCGTCCGCGTTCCCAGATGGAAAACCTGCAAATCTATCGGCGACTTCTCGCCTATGTGAAGCCCTACCGGTTCCGGCTGGCGCTGGGCGTGCTCACGGGCGTGTTGTTTGCCGCCATGAACGGCGCCACGCCGCTGGTCGTCCAGAAGGTGCTGGCCAATGTGTTTGACACCCGCCGGGTGCTGTCCGGCTGGGAGATCGTCACCTACTCGATGCTGCTGCCGGTGGTGTTCCTGGCGCGCGGCGTGTTCGCCTACCTCAACGGTTACCTGATGAGCTGGATCGGCGTCCATGTCGTGATGGACCTGCGGACCCGGCTCTTCGAGCACCTGCAGTATCTGTCGCTGGATTTCTACAACACC
This sequence comes from Verrucomicrobiota bacterium, assembly GCA_016219905.1. Lineage (GTDB taxonomy): Bacteria > Verrucomicrobiota > Verrucomicrobiia > CAIQCK01 > CAIQCK01 > JACRKA01. The sequence continues at coordinate 2,495 of JACRKA010000129.1, read as the reverse complement.
ACGTCGGTGGGTGACTTGATTTCGCGCATCACCAATGACAGCGAGCTGGTCCACAAGTCCGTCTCGACCAGCCTCTCCGACGCGTTGCGCGAGCCGTTCGCGTTCATCGGGCTGGTGGCGTCGTTGTTCTGGCTGGACTGGAGGTTCACGCTGGGGGCGCTGATCCTGTTCCCGGTGTGCACCTTCCCGATCGCCCTCTATGGACGGAAGGTCCGGCACGCCACCCGGCGCGGCCAGGAGAACCTTTCCGAGCTGGTCGGGCTGCTGCACGAGAACTTCACGGGCGTCCGCATCGTCAAGGCGTTCGGCATGGAGCAGCACGAGATCGCGAAGTTCCGCGAGAACACGCGCGGCCTGATCCGCCAGGCGTTGAAATTCGTGCGCGCCAGCGAGACGGTGGGGCCGATGATCGAGTGGCTGAGCGCGTGCGGCGTCGGGCTGGTGTTCCTCTACGCCTACCACACGGGCATGACTGTGGATAAATTCATCGCGCTGGGGATGGGCATGGTGTTCCTCTACCAGCCCGCGAAGAAACTCGGCAAAGTCCATCTGACCCTCCAGCAGAGCGCCGCGGCAGCCGAACGCGTCTTCGCGATCATGGATCGCCCGGCGACGGTCACCACGCGGCCCGGCGCGAGGGAACTGCCGCCGTTGCGCGAGCGCATCGTGTATGAAGGCGTCGGTTTCCGCTACGAGAAGAAGCCGGTGCTGGACGACATCAGTTTCACGGTGCCGGCCGGCTCGGTGCTGGCCATCGTCGGCGCCACCGGCACGGGCAAGACCACCATCGTCAACCTGCTGCCGCGGTTCTACGACCCGACCGGAGGGCGCATCACCGTTGACGGCCACGACCTGCGGGACGTGACGCTGGAGTCGCTGCGCCGGCAGATCGGCATCGTCACGCAGGAGACCATCCTGTTCGACGACACGGTGGCCAACAACATCGCCTACGGCAAACCCTCCGCCACACGCGGGGAGATCATCGAGGCCGCCCGGCGCGCGCACGCCGACGACTTCGTCCGCGCGATGCCGCAGGGCTACGATTCGCGTGTCGGCGACAAGGGCGTCCGGCTCTCCGGCGGCGAACGCCAGCGGCTGGCCATCGCCCGCGCGCTGCTGAAAAATCCGCCGTTGCTCATCCTCGACGAGGCCACCAGCGCGCTCGACACCGAGACCGAGAAACACGTGCAGGCGGCGATTGACGAGTTGATGCGCGGCCGCACCGTGTTCGCCATCGCCCACCGGCTCTCCACCGTGCAGCACGCCGACCGCATCCTCGTGCTGGAGGCCGGCCGCATCGTTGAGAGCGGCACGCACGCCGAGCTGCTCGCCCGCGGCGGCGTTTACAAGCGGCTCCACGACCTCCAGTTCAGCGTTTAGCGCGCGAGGTTGCAGTTGCGTTTTCGGTTTCCTGCTCTACGTTCCCGCCGCGTCCCAATCCAACGAAGAGGAAGTTCCACATGAATCTCTGGCTCGTCTATGTCGTCGGCGCGGTGCTGTCGTGGGGGCTTTACGGGCCGGCGCTGCATGTCGGGCAACAGGCGGTTGGCAGCCGGCTGAAGGCGCTGCTGTGCGTCGGCGGGGCGTATTTCGCGCTGGCCGTGCTCGTGCCGGTGGTGATGATGCTGGCGAAAGGCGAATCGTTCACCATGACGCCGAAGGGCGCAGGCTACTCGCTGCTCGGCGGCGCGCTGGGCGCGCTGGGGGCGATCGCGATCATCCTGGCGTTCCAGGCGGGTGGCAAACCGCTCGTGGTGATGCCGCTGGTGTTCGCCGGCGCGCCCATCATCAACGTCCTCATCTCGATGGCGATGCACCCGCCGAAGGAGGCGCCCGACTGGCGGCTCTACCTCGGTTTCGTGCTCGCGTCAGTCGGCGCATGGATGGTGCTGCGGTTCAAGCCGGCGTGACCGCAGCGTGGAAGTATTGTATTTCCGGGGCCATTTGTGGCTAGAATCCGCCGTGATCCTCCGTTTCACCAAGATGAACGGCGCGGGCAATGACTTCGTCATGCTCGACAACCGTGAGTTGAAACTGAGCCTGACGACGGCCCAGATCGCCCGGCTTTGCGACCGCCACCGCGGCGTCGGCGCGGACGGGTTGTTGCTGGCCGAGCCGTGCGCCAGCGGCAAGAGCGACTTCCGGATGCACTACTTCAATGCCGACGGCAACGAGGCGGAGATGTGCGGCAACGGCGCGCGCTGCTTCGCCCGGTTCGTCCAGAAACTCGGCTGGCAGAAACCGACGGTGACTTTTGAGACGCTGGCGGGTGTCATCCGTGCCGAGTATCACGGCGAACTGGTGGAGCTTGGCATGAGCGCGCCGCACAGCATGCGGTTGCACGATACGGTGAAGACCACGCAGGGCGCATTGGACGTGTCCAGCATCAACACCGGCGTGCCGCACGCGATCCTCTTCGTCGAGGACGCCGACCAGGCGATGGTCGGCCCGCTGGGACGCGAACTGCGCTTCCACGACCATTTCAAACCGAAAGG
>JACRKA010000128.1 GCA_016219905.1 Verrucomicrobiota bacterium | reverse complement strand
GCGCACCACCTACGGCAACTCGCCCACGTGGAAAAAAGCCGAACCGGTGGACAAGCCCCACGAGATTTATCCGTCCGACGAACCCGAGTGGCAGACCTGGTCGAGCCGCGCCATCAGCGATGCGACGATCGAGTTTCTCGACGACCACGCGCGCCGCCACAAGCCCCAGCCGTTCTACGTGAACGTCTGGTTCAATGACCCGCACACGCCGATGAAACCGACCGACGCGATGCGCACTCCCTACGCCGACGTGAAGGAACCAGAGCAGACGCATTACGCGATGGTGAGTTTCATGGACGAGCAGATCGGCCGCATCCTGAACAAGCTCGACACACTGGGCCTGCGTGAGAACACGCTGGTTCTTTTCGCAAGCGACAATGGCGGCGTGCTGAACCGGGGCAGCAGCAACGGCCGCTTGCGCGGGGAGAAATGGACGATCTATGAGGGCGGCATCCGCGTGCAGTTTATCGCGCGCTGGCCCGGTCAGGTGCCGGCCGGCCGCGTGGACGAAACCTCGGTGTTGAACGTGTGCGACCTCACGCCGACCTTCTGCCAACTCGCCAGCGCGGTCATGCCCGCCGGCTACCAATCCGACGGCGTGGATGCGGGCGATGCCTTGCGGGGCAAGCCGTTCCGGCGCGTGGTTCCGATGCTGTGGTATCACCCGACCGGGCGCGAGAAGAGTCCCACGCTCGCCATTCGCGACGGCGATTGGAAGCTGATGATGGATCCCGACGGCGCGCGGCTGGCGCTCTACAACCTCGCCAATGACGTGTCCGAGAAACTCGACGTCGCCGCGGAGAACCAGGAAGTGGTCGAGCGGCTCAAGACCCGGCTGCTCGCGTGGTATCAATCGCTGCCGAAGCAAGCGGACAGGGCTTCGATTCGGAAATCCGGAGTTGAGAAATGAAAAGACGATCCTTGGTTCAGGCGCAGCGTTCCGCGCGATCCGGAGGGCCAACACGTGCTGAACACGCCGTTGCACCTCGTGTGGGACGAAGGTTCGATCAGCGTATCGTTTTTTTGTGAATCCCCTCCTCGAACACCGGGTCTCCCTCACCCGCCGGCAATTCTTCGGCCGCGGCGCGATGGGCCTCGGCACGGCGGCTCTGTTCGGTTGCGCTGCGTTCGCCGTGGCGATCGCGGGACCATTATCGGCGGCGGATGACACGCCGATCAAGAGCCAGCGGGTTTTCACGGCGGGGCATAGCCTGCTGCCCCAATATCCGCGTCACCGTCCAGGAATTCTGGGTGCCCTACGACGACCCGACGGTGTTGGAGGCGGGCAGAGGTCCGAAGCAGGTGGATCGCGACAGCCGGACGGTTGCCGAGTTGCGCCAGATGCACGCCGCCTATTTCCAGAGCATGGACGATCATGTTCGCGCGCTGAATCGGAAGTTCGGCAAGCAGGCGCTGTTCATCGTGCCCGTCGGCCAAGCCGTGCTCGGCCTGCGCGAAAAGGTCATCAGGAGCGAAGCGCCGGGATTTAGGAAGCAAAGCGAACTTTTCACCGACGCGCTCGGCCACGCGCATGTGCGGGTGCGAGTGCTGTCCACCTACTGCCACTTCGCGGTGATCCATCGCCGCAGCCCCATCGGCCTGCCAGTGCCGGCGGCCCTCAGCAAGGAACCCGAAACGGACAAACTGAATCGCCTCTTGCAGGAACTCGCTTGGGACGCCGTCTCCAAGCACCCGCACAGCTGCGTGAAGTAGCTGCTGGCCGAAGCGTTGGTTTCTGCTATCATGCGCTTGACGTTCGAGCCGACCATGAAAAGCGGCGCACTGGCAACATCAAGAGATCAGCCCGGAGACGAGGAGACCCGGTTGTGAGTAATTCGCGTCCCGCCACGGTCATGGCGAGGGTGGCGTTCCTTGTGTGCGCGTTGCTGAACTGCGAAGCAGTGGCAGCCCAGGACGGGTGGACGTTCAGGATCGAGATCGAGAAAGGCGTCCCCAGCATCCGTTCCTTCCCGCAAGCTGCGGCCGTCAAGGTGGGATGGAGATACCCGTGCTCGCTTGAGGTGACGAACAAGGACGCAATGTTGCGCACACTCTCACTGCGGGCGGAGGGGCGCGACGTGTTGACCGCCCTGCACGACCCTGTCGCCCTTTCGCCCGGCCAGCGCGCGACGAGCACGTTCCTGCTGCAAACGCTCCATCCGTTCGAGCACGCGCTGAACCTGACCGCTTCGTGCGGCGCGGCGAGCGCGACGGTGCGCATCAACGTGGTGCCGACTTTGGACTGGGGCGGCGTGAGCTTCGGCACGCTGGATCACTTCAACATCGAAGGTCCCATCGCCGAACTGGCCCAGCCGCCGGGCCAGCCGGCAAAGCAGGCCGGCAAGGGGTGGAAAGGCTCGCCCGAACACATGGCGCGGCTGGCCACGGCGCCGGGGCCGGAGATGGGCGCGCGCATCCTGACCGACATGCGCCTGCTCCAGGACCTCGGCTGTCAGGTCTATCGCACTGACGTTTCATGGTCCATCGTCGAGGCCGCT
>JACRKA010000127.1 GCA_016219905.1 Verrucomicrobiota bacterium | reverse complement strand
CTCGTTTGCCGGCGGCGGCGGTGACGGGCGCTATCCCTTCGGCTCGTTGACCCTCGGCGGCCCGACGCTCTACGGCGTGACCTACCTCGGCGGCCCCAGCGACTAAGGCACGCTGTTCAAGATCAACACCGACGGCAGCGGGTTCGGCCTCCTGCACGAGTTCGCCGGCGGCGGCAGTGACGGACGCAGTCCCGACAGCTCACTGACGCTCGTCGGCTCGACGCTCTACGGGATGACCCAGTTCGGCGGCGACAACAACACCGGCACGGTGTTCCAGATCAACACCGACGGCAGCGGCTTCGGCCTCCTGCACGAGTTCGCCGGCGGCGGCAGCGACGGGAGCAGTCCCTTCGGCTCGCTGATGCTCGACGGCCCCGTGTTTTACGGGATGACCCAATACGGCGGCGACAGCGATGGCGGCACGCTCTTCCAGATCAACACCAACGGCACCGGCTTCCAACTCCTGCACGAATTCGCCGGCGGCGGCAGTGACGGGAGGCTGCCCTATGGCGACGTGATTCTCGCGAACTCGACGCTCTATGGGATGACCCCCTTTGGCGGCGACAGCGACGTCGGCACGGTGTTCTCTTTCGCGGTGCCCGAACCCTCCGCCGCCGCGCTGCTGATGGCCGGCCTCGGCGCGCTGGGCTGGAAAGCGCAGCGGCGTCGCCGCTGAGCTTCTCACGGGAAACACGCAGTCTTCCTCCATAGCCAGTCGTCCTGACGCGGTTCGTATTCGGTTCGTATTCGGGCTTGAGCAGCGACGCGGCGCGTGCTACTGGCCCCTCCGCAGAAACTCAACCGCGCTTGTGAAAACCGACCTGCTCCGACACCCGGCCGCGCCCTACGTCGCGCCGTTCGCCGTCTATATGCTTTTCCTCGCGGGCGAGGGTGCCATCGCGCGCTCGGTCTATTGGCTCTACCCGCTCAAGGCCCTCGCCGTCGCCGCGACCATCGTCTGGGCGTGGCGCGTCGTCCGCGACGACCTGCGCGAGCGCGGCGGGCTGCTCTTCGGCGCGCTCATCGGCATCCTCGCCCTCGGCGTCTGGATCGGGCCGGAGGTTCTCAGGATCATCAAGACTGACTTCACCCTCGGCGGCTTCAACCCCAACACGCTCGACGGTCCGCGCTCCACGGTTGTCACGGTCTTCCGCATCGCCGGCGCGGTGCTGGTGGTGCCGGTCATGGAGGAACTGTTCTGGCGCGGCTGGATGATCCGCTGGCTGGTGAAGGAGGATTTCCGCAGCGTGCCGCTGGGCCTGTTCACGTGGGAATCGTTCGGCATCACGGTCGTGCTCTTCGGCCTCGAACACGGCGCGCTCTGGCACGTCGGCATGATCACCGGCGCGCTCTACAACTGGATCCTCTACCGCACCCGCTCGCTCTGGGCCTGCATCCTCGCCCACGCCATCACCAACCTCTTGCTGGCTGCGTATGTCTTGGCGACGGGCAAGTGGGGCTACTGGTGAGATGCCGGACGCCGATAGACGCGGACGAACCGGCCCGAGAATGAGAGTGCTGTCGTGACAGGATATTCCGGATGCGGAGTATCCGGGAGCACATCGTAGTCGTCAGCGAGCATTGGGAAGTGCCGGTCTTCGACTTTGACCACATATTCGTGCGCCTGTGTCCGGTCACCAACTAACCGCAAGCGACTGAAATCGAACGTGGGCAGTTCGTAGGGGCCCGGCGATTTCGGCACCAGCACGGACGAACCTGCGGGAATATTGCGGTTGATGAACGCGCTCGCCTCGTCGCGCGGATCGCTGTCGAAACTCGCCAGATAGAACTTCGCCGTGACCAAGGAACTGGTCCCGATCAGGGCGGCCATCGTTGCGCGCACAAGCTGCGGCCAGGAACTCGCCATTGGAATCGCGATGAAAACACAACACAGCGGCAGCAAGAAGAACGCGAAACGAACATTGAGCGGGTTGGCCGATTCAGAGCCGACCAGATAGCCGCCAAGCAGCAGAATGACACCGGCAAGAACGACCAGCGCGCGGTCTGCGCGGTTCTTTGATTTCCACCGCACAATCAAGCCGAGAATCATGGCCAAAACACCGAAGAAGCCGGAAGTGCTCGACAACGTGTTGCCGATGAAGAGTGTGAGGCCCGAAATACTCGCGCGTGGTTGGCGAAATTCTTGGAAGCGGGATGTTTCCTGCCTTAGCACATCCAAGTTGGCGAAAAGATACGGATTCAGCGCGAGGAACATCGCGATGGCCACCAGCGCCGCCAGCCCAAGCTCGCGCCACAGCCGCGCGCGGTCGCCGCGCCACACGAAGAGCGCGACCAGCACCGGGGCGAGGAAGACCAGCCATGCGTTCAGCGCGCACGACGCGGCTGCTCCGCTGGCCGCAGCCGCGCCGAGCCATGCGCGGCGGTTGGGCGATTGGCCTGCGCACCATGCGAGCCAGACCGCGAGCGTGCCCCAGAACGCGGCGGGCAGATGCGGGTTGATGATGTGCGAGAACGCCAGCGACGGCGGCGACAGCAACCAGAGCAGCGCGGCGAGCCAACCACAGAGCGTGCCCGAACTGTAGCGGCGGTCTATGACCACCGGTTGTTGGCCGTCGCTCTCCAGATTTCGGCGGTCATAGACCGCCGCTACAGAACGGCCAAAGACGAAAAGCACCAGCGCAATGCCGATGTTGTAGAGCACCATCAGGAGCCGCCCGGCGATGTAGAGCCGGGCGATGTCCTCGGGATGGTCGGCGTAGTGCATCACGTCGCTTGTGATGCGGCCAAAGCCGATGGCGTGGGCGAGCGCCATCGCCGCGCCGGCGCCATAGACATGCAGGCCACCGTAGGCGATCATGCGCGGATTGAAGTCGAGCTGGCGCGGACGGAAGTTCGCCAGTGCCAGCAACGTCAGCGGTTCGTCGGGCGAATCGGAGAACAGCAGGTAGCGTCGCACCAGCCGCGGCAGGTCCACGCCTTCCTCGGCGGGCTGTGTCGCGAGGATCGCCGCCTGGCCACGGCGAGATTCGAGGTCGCGCGCGCTGCGGGCCGACAGTTCGGCGCGCACCTTCTCGATGCTGCCGCCGAGCAACTCCACGCGCCGCGCCGACGGCAGCCCCCAGCCGATGCCGGTCAAGCCGAGCGCGAGGCCGACGGCGGCGATGGCCGCAAAACTAGACCAGTGGCTTGCCTTCATAGCGGAACGCCCACGCGGCCATCAGGCAGACATAGGGCATCACCGGCAGCGCGAAACGCACGTCGGCGATGACGAGCGTGTGGATGGCCCAGGTGTAAAGCACGACGGTCAACAGCACCGCGGGTGGCCGACGCTGCACCGCGCCGACGAACGCGAGACCGACATAGACCAGTTGAAGCAGCGCCACGGCCCACCAGACGCGGCCCGAGGCGTTGACGAACCAGAACATGAATGCCTTCCTCGCCAGCATCTGCGCCGCGTGGCCCGGCTCGGCGAGGATGTTCTGGAGGGTGAGCCGGTAGAACACGCGGTCCATCTGCACGGCATTCAGGCCGGGATGTTCACTGCGGATGCGGTCGAGTTCGGCGCGCCACTGCTCCTTGTTGGTCTCCCAGTCGCCTCGCGTCGGCCACCAGTTGGTGACGTAGGCGGTGAACCCGCCGCGCTCGGTCCCGACGGGCACCAGTTCGCCGCTCACAACGTAGTTGCGGATCGTCCACGGGGCGATGACCGCGAGCATCACGGCCACTGTCAGCGCGTAGCGGCGACGTTCCGGCGCCCACCATCGTCGCAGCAACGGCAGCAGCAGGTAGCTTGGCTTGCAAAGGTTCACGACGCCGAGCGCGACGCCGGAGCAGGCGGGCCGCTGCCAGAAGTAAACCGTCACCGCGAGCAGGAAGGTGAGGACGATCTCCTTGTTCACGAACCCGACACGCCACCATGCGAGCGGATAGAGCGCGTAGAGCCACGCGGCGACAAGGCCGATGCGCGAGTCCCAAAGACGGTGGCCGATCCGCAGCACCAGCAACACGGTGGCGGTGTCGAGCAACGCTTGAAGCACGCGGATGGCCGTCAGCGAGCCGCCGCACGCCGCGACGAAGAGCGGATAGACCGGCCCGCGTTCGATGTCGCGCCACTCGCCGCGCCAGATGGAGTCGGCGATGGCGGTGTAGCCGTCGGCGTCGTAGCGAAGCGGAAGTTGGCGCTCGATGGCGGGCAGGCCGGCGAAAACGAAGCCGAGCCGCAACGCCAGCGCGACGGTGAGCAGGACGATCAAGCGCACGCCGGCAGCGTAGCGGCTGGGCGGGCTGGAGGCAATGCGGCAGCCGAAATCCGTAGCGCGTGTCTTGGCGGGCGGCTTTGTGTATATATAGTTGGCATTGAACCGCCGGCTGGCCGCTGGTGTCAGAATGTCGGCCGGGCCGTCGAATCTCAGGAACAAGCAAGAGCCGTGATTGGAACCAACGATATTCGAGACATCAAGCCGGACGTGGCGATCCCACTGCCGTGGTGGGTGTGGGCGATCGCTGCGGCGGTCATCGTGTTGGTGGCGGTCGCGGCGTGGTTGATCTGGCGCAAGAAGAAGCTCGAAGCCGAGTCGCGACCCGTGCCGCGCAAGAATGCGGTGGAAGAGGCGCGCGAGCGGCTCCAGCTTGCGCGGCAGCTCATGCTGGCGGGCGAGGTCGAGGCGTTCTACGTGGCGGTGTCGGACACCATCCGGCACTACCTCGAGCGCCAGTTCCGCCTGCGCGCGGCGGAGCAGACGACGGAGGAGTTTTTGCAGGACATGGCGCGCTCGCCGCGGATGCTGCCGTCGCACAAGGAACTGCTGGCGGAGTTCCTGTCGCACTGCGACCTGGTGAAGTTCGCGCGCTACCGGCCGGGGCCGGCGGAGATGGAGGCGACGTTTGCGTCGGCCAATAGGTTCGTGGATGAGACGGTGCCGCGAGAGACGCTGGCGTTGGAAGGGGCTGGGGCGAAATGACAAATCCGAAATCCGAAACTCGAAATCCGAAAGAAGTCCGAAGCCCGAAGGCCGAGGGCGCATCGGAGATGGCCGCGCTGTCTTTCGGATTTCGGATTTCGAGTTTCTTTCGAATTTCGAGTTTCGAGTTTCGGATTTCAGCCTCATGAAACTCCTCTTCGCCAACCCATGGCTCTTGACGCTGCTGGCGCTTGTGCCGCTGGTGGTCTGGTGGCGGCAACGGTTGCGCTGGTCGTCGGCGCTGCGGCTCGCGACGGTGGCGCCGTTCCGGCAGATCCCGCCGTCACCGTGGCTGCGCGTGCGGCAGGGCCTGGTGGTGTTGCGCGGCGTGGCGCTGGCCTGTCTGGTGATCGCGCTGGCGCGGCCGCAGCAACCGATCGGCGAGGTGAAGGCGCAGGCCGAGGGCATTGACATCGTGCTCTGCCTCGACATCTCCGGCAGCATGTTGGCGGAGGATTTTGAGAAGGACGGCCGCCGCTACAACCGCGTGGACATCGTCAAGGAGGTCGTGCGCGAGTTCATCGGCAAACGGCCCCACGACCGGCTGGCGATGCTTGTGTTTGCGGGGCGGCCCTACACGGTCTGTCCGCTGACGCTCGACCACGACTGGATGGTCAACAGCCTCGCCCGCGTGCGCGTCGGGTTGATCGAGGACGGCACGGCTATCGGCTCGGCGCTCGGCGCGTCGGTGAACCGGTTGCGGGACATCAAGGCCAAGAGCCGCGTGGTGGTGCTGCTGACCGACGGCGTCAACAACGCCGGCAAACTCGCGCCGGACCTCGCGGCCGACGCGGCCAAGGCGATGGGCGTGAAGGTCTATACCATCGGCGCGGGCGCGGGCGGGCTGGCGCCGATCCCGGTGCTGGACCAGCAGGGGCGCAAGCTTTTTTACCGGACGATGCAGGCGGACCTTGATGAGCCGTTGCTGACGCGGATCGCGGAGAAGACCGGCGGGTTGTATTTCCGGGCGACGGACAGCAAGCGGCTGGAGGAGATTTACGCGACGATTGACAAGTTGGAGAAGCGCAAGCTCGAGGCGCCGTCGTATCGGCAGATGCGCGAGATGTTCGGATGGTTTCTCTGGCCCGGGCTGGCCATGCTGCTGGTCGAGGTGGGGCTGGGTCAGACGCGGTTGAGGAAGTTGCCATGATGCGTGAAACGTCAAACGTGAAACGTAAAGACAGACTCGTCCATCCATGTTTACGTTTCACGTTTCACGTTTGACGCCGCACTGAGAGAAGAGAACAAGCGACGAACGACAAGAATGAAATTCAGCGACCCCATCGCCCTTCACGCGCTCTGGCTGGTGCCGGTGGTCGTGGCGTTTTTCTGGTTTGCGTTCCGGCAACGCCGGCGCGGGCTGGAACGGTTCGCCGCGCCGCACCTGTGGCCCACGGTCGCCCCGGCGGCGCTCAGCGACCGGCTTTGGGTGTGGCGCGCGGTGTTGGTGACGGTGGCGGTCGCGCTGCTGGCCTTTGCGCTCGCCGGGCCGCGCTGGGGTTTCCGCTGGGAGGAAGTGAAACGGAAGGGCATAGACATCTTCGTGGCGATAGATGTGTCGAAGAGCATGCTCGCGCAGGACGTGCGGCCGAGCCGGCTCGAACAGGCCAAGCTCGCCGTCCGCGACCTGCTCCGCGAAGCCGTCGGCGACCGCGTCGGGCTGATCGCGTTCGCCGGCACCGCGTTCGCGCCCTGCCCGCTGACGCTCGATCATGCCGCCGTGCAGATGGTCCTCGATGATCTGGCACCGGAAAGCATTCCGCTCGGCGGCACCGACATCGCCGGCGCGATGAAGGAGGCGATGCGCGGGTTCGAAAAGGCAGCCGACCGCAACTGCGCGATCATTATCATCACCGACGGCGAGAACACCGCCGACAGCAACCCGCTCTCCGTCGCGAAGACCGCCGCCACGCTCGGCATCAAGGTCTTCACCATCGGCGTCGGGACGACCGGCGGCGAGTTGATCCCGGCCGTCGGCGAGGGCGGCGAGCGCGAGTTCATGAAAGACAAGGAAGGCCGCGCCGTGCAGACGCGGCTCGATGAGGCCACGCTCCAGCAGATCGCGCTGACCACGCAGGGCTACTACGTCCACGCCACCGCGGGCAATTTCGGCCTCGATACCATCTATAAACAAGGCATCCTCTCGATGGAGCCGAAGGACTTCGAGACGCAGCTTGTGCGGCAATACGAAGAACGGTTCCAGTGGCCGCTCGGCGCGGCGCTGCTGCTCCTGCTCATCGAGGCGCTGCTGCGCGAGCGGAGCAAGGAAGCGTCCGGCTTCGAGTTCCGGTTCACGAAACGGCTGCGCGCCTCATCGCTGGTCGTCGGGCTGTTGCTGCTCAACTCGTCACTCCTTGCCGCCGACGGCACCGAGCCGCCGCCGAAGCTCTTCAACTTCGGCAATGACGCCTACCGCAAGCAGCAGTTCGACGACGCGGCCAAGGCTTACGCGCAGGCGCTCGTGGCGAAAGGCCCGGCGCTTCAGGAGCGCGCGTTCTACAATCTCGGCAACGCCTACTACCGGCTCGGCGAGCCGCTGGAGGCGACCGCGCCGGAGCGCGCTCAGGAGATGTTCAAGCAGTCGGTGACCAGCTACGAGAGCGCGTTGGCGCTCGACCCGAAGGACGAGGACGCGAAGTTCAACAAGGAACTGGTCGAGGTGCGGCTGAAGCAACTCCAGCAGCAGCAGCAACAACAACGGCAACAGCAGCAACAAAAACAGCAGCAGAAGCAACAGCAACAACAGCAGCAGGCCGGCCAACAGAAACAGGACCAACAACAGCAGCAACAACAACAGGCTCAGCAGCAACAGCAGCAACAGCAACAAAAACAGCCCGAACAGCAAAAGCAGCCGGGCGAGCCGCAGGACCAGAAACGCGACATGAGCGAGATGGAGGCGAAGCTGATGCTTGACGCTGAGCGCGAAGAGGAAAAACATTGGAAAGACGTGCTCTCGGCCCGGAAGCTGGGCCAGCGTGAGCCGGAGAAGAACTGGTGATGCGAATGATTGGAGTAATGGCGTGGTGGAGTAGTGGAGTGATGGGTATGAAATCCCAACACTCCAACACGCCGTTACTCCACTACTCCAGTGTCATAGCTTGCCGATGGATACTTGCCGTCGGACTGCTGCTTTGCCCCGCCGTGTTCGCCGCCGAGCCGAACTTCTCCGCCTCGGTGGACCGCAGCGAGATCGCGCTTGGCGAACAGATCCAGCTCACGCTCCGCTACGACAACGCCGGCGGCGCCGGCACGCCGCAGTTGCCGGCGATTGACGGGTTCACCGCCCAATACGCCGGCCCG
>JACRKA010000123.1 GCA_016219905.1 Verrucomicrobiota bacterium | reverse complement strand
CCGGCGGCCTTGGCCGCCGCGATGATCGCCTCGATCCGCAAGTAAGACTGTGCCGGCAGCGCCTCGCCGATGCAGATGGCCTGATCCGCTTCGCGCACATGCAAAGCCTCGCGGTCGGCGTCGGAATAGACGGCGAGCGTGCGGATGCCCATCTCGCGGCAGGCGCGGATGATGCGGACGGCGATTTCGCCGCGGTTGGCAATGAGAACTTTCTCGAACATGAGAAACAGCGTGCGGTAGCCGGCAGCCGATGGACGGCCTATGCGGACTTGCGCACGCGGAACAGCGGCTGATTGAACTCGACGGCCTTGGCGTTTTCGACCAGCACCTCGGTGATGACGCCTTTGACCTCGGCCTTGATCTCGTTCATCACCTTCATCGCTTCGATGATGCAGACGACGGTGTCGGGATGGACTTCCGTGCCGACTTCGACGAACGGCGCGGCATCGGGGGCTGCCGAGCGGTAGAGCGTGCCGACCATGGGTGACTTGACCTCGGCGGTGTCGGCGACGGGCGGGGGCGTCGGGACTGGGACGGCTGCCGGCGCCGGCGCGGCCGCCATGCCCTGCGGAAGGCTGATCATGGGCAGGGTCTCGGTGTGGACGCCGCCGTTGGGGCCACGCTTGATGCGGATCTTGGAGCCTTCGCGCTCAAGCTCGAACTCCGTCAGCTCGTTCCGCTTCATCAACGCTATGAGTTGTTTTATCTCTTCGAGATCCATGACCGACACCTCCTTTCCCGCGAGGCGGGCGCAGAGGCTAGCAGCGGCAGTGCCGGGAAATCAAGGCCGTTTTCCGGCGGATTTTGCGGCGGCTTTGGCGAGCGCGACGGCGGCTTCCAGGCCGAGTTCATAGCTGAGCGGGCCGAACCCGCAAATCTGGCCGGCGCAGACGGGGGCAGAGAGCGAACGATGGCGGAAGTCCTCGCGCGCGTGGATGTTCGAGAGGTGGATCTCCACCGTGGGCAGCGCCACGGCGCTGATGGCGTCGCGGATGGCGACGCTGGTGTGGGTGTAGGCCGCGGGGTTGATGACGAGGGCAGCGTAACGCTTTCGCGCCGCGCCGATGCGGTCCACGATGACGCCCTCGTGGTTGGACTGGATGAAATCCACCTGCACGCCCAGCGCGCGGGCGCGGCGCGCCACCCGGCGGCGAATATCCGCCAGCGTCGCGCGTCCATAGACCGCCGTTTCCCGCTGGCCGAGCAGGTTCAAGTTGGGACCATTGATGAACAGGATTCGCACGCCGCGCAGTCTAGCAACTCGCCCGTTGATGTCCAGCCCGCAAGCCGGCAGGCGCTTGACACTGCCGGAGCCGGCGCATACGGTGCGGCCCGGAATGGCGATTGCCTCTGAATTGGAGGAGCGAAGATGAAACTGGTAACGAAACCATGGGTTGTAACAGGGGTCTTGCTGTGGGCCGCGTTGCCCATGGCGGAGGCAATAGATCGGCCGCCGCCACAGGTTGCCATAGAAGCCAGGATTGTTGAGGCCACGGCAACAGGAACGCGAGAGCTTGGTTTGGACTGGGCGAAGATGCAGGCGGCGGTCCCGCTGGACAGGGTCGCCCCGACTCCACTCCCGGTGGCCGACCAGGCGTGGGGGGCTTACTGGCGCAACGAAGCGGGCCGGCTTGGCAGCGAACTGGTCGCCCTGCGACTGGCTGAGAAAACCGGCGACAAGCTCTTGATCGCGCCGAAAGTCACCGCAGAGAACAAGATTGAGATGAACGTGACGCCGGCCCCCGATCCCAATGCCCGGTTCCGAGCCGCAGCCACGCCTGAGGAGAACCTCGCGCGCGTGCCCGCGCCCAAGGTCAACTTCGACAGCGATTACGTCAGCAAGCCGCGGCCCGGAGAACCGATCGGCCTCATCGTGGACTACGCGAAGATCGAGTCCATGATCCACCGCTATCCCGCTGAACCCACGTCCACCGTGCCCGTCATTCCGCCCATGTTCGGGCCGGGATGGGGCGGGCCGGGGCCGATGCCGGGCTGGGGTGGCTACGGGCCGGGAGTTTTAGGCGCGCCGTGGCCGGGCTGCATCGGATTTGGGGGCTGGCATCGGCCGTGGGCGCCTTCATGCCTGTCTGCGGCTCCCGTCTGCTACAATCCGTTCTCCTGCGGCGGCATCAGCGGTGGTTTCTTCTACCACAGCCGGCATTTCGGGATAGGGTTCGGGTTCTAGCCGGCAATCACTTGGGAAGAAAAAATGGCGGGAGCGACGGGACTCGAACCCGCGGCCTCCTGCGTGACAGGCAGGCGCTCTAACCAGCTGAGCTACGCCCCCGCCGGGGGCGAAACGGCGCAAGAGGTTAGCCAGCAGCCTCGCGAAGTCAACTGGAAAGCTGACGCCCAATCGAATGCTTTGCAGGCCGCGCAGCGCCCGCGCGGAATCTGTTGACAAGCTTTCGGCGATTCCTACCATACGCGCAACTTTCCGATGGGACTGCTCGACAACAAGATTGCATTGATCACCGGCACCGGGCGCGGCATCGGCCACGGCATCGCCGTGCGCTTCGCCAGGGAAGGCGCGGACGTGGTCTGCTGCTCGCGCACCGAGGCCAACGCGGCGAAGGCCGCTGCCGACGTGGCGGCGCTGGGCCGGCGCAGTTGGGCGCACGCGGTGGACGTGGGCGACGCGGCGGCGGTGAGTGCGCTCACGGAGAAGATTCTGGCCGAGGCGGGCCGCGTGGACATCCTCGTGAACAACGCCGGCGTGACCCGCGATGGCCTCCTGATGCGGATGAGCGAGGCGGACTGGGACGCCGTGCTCGACACGAACCTCAAGGGCTGTTTCAACTGGATCAAGTCGCTCTCCCGCGCGATGCTCAAGCAGCGCGCCGGCCGCATCATCAACGTCGCCTCAATAATTGGCTTGATTGGCAATGCGGGCCAATGTAACTACGCAGCCTCGAAAGCGGGCATCTTCGGATTGACCAAGTCGGTCGCCCGCGAGTTCGCGTCGCGTGGCATCACGTGCAACGCCATTGCGCCCGGGTTCATCGAGACCGACATGACCGCGGCGATCGGCGCAGAGATGCGGCAGAAGTTGCTGGCGCAGGTGCCGCTCGCGCGGCTCGGGTCGCCCGACGACGTGGCCAGCGTGGCGTTGTTTCTGGCCAGCGGACTGGCCGGTTACGTGACCGGGCAGGTGGTGACGGTGGACGGCGGCATGGTGATGTAGCCGTTGCGCGGAGCAAAACGAATTTCAAATAACACAGGAGAAAACAACATGGCTGACACAGGCAAGTCTGTTTTTGAGCGCGTCAAGGACATCATCGTCGAGCAACTCGGCGTCAACCCCGACCAGGTGAAGATGGAAGCCCGCTTCATCGAGGACCTCGCGGCGGACTCCCTCGACACCGTCGAGCTGGTCATGGCGTTCGAGGAGGAATTTGGCGCCGAGATCCCCGACGAGGACGCTGAGAAGCTCCAGACCGTCGGCGACGCGGTGCGCTACATCGAAGAGCGCTCCAAGCAGTAAGCGCGCGGTCGGGCGCGGTGCTTTGGGGCATTGGCCGGCGGGCGCCGCCCCTCATGGGCGACGCGGCTGGCCAATGCCCCGTTTCTTTTGAGTATGGCTGACAACGAACGACGAGTCGTCATCACCGGCATGGGTGTCGTCTGCTCCATCGGGCGGACGGTGCAGGATTTCTGGCGCGCCCTGCTCGCCGGCCAGAGCGGTGTCGAGCGCATCGGCGCCTTCGACCCCACCGGCTACGACTGCCAGATCGCCGCGGAGGTCAAAGGCTTCGACGCCACCCCGTTCTTCCGCATGCCCAAGGACGCCCGCCGCAGCGACCGCAACATCTGCTTCGCCGTCGCCGCCGCCAGGCAGGCCCTCGGCGATTCCGGCCTCGACCTCGCCAAGGAAAACCTCGACCGCGCCGGATGCACCATCGGTTCCGGCGTCGGCGGCCTGAGCACCTTCGAGCAGCAGTTCACCAACCTCATCGAAAAAGGCCCCTCCCGCCTCTCGCCGTTCACCATCCCCATGATGATCGTGAACATGGCCAGCGGCATCACCTCCATGGAACTCGGCCTGCGCGGGCCGAACTTCGCCACCGTCAGCGCCTGCGCCACCAGCGCCCACGCCATCGGCGAGGCCTTCCGCGCCATCAAACACGACGACGCCGACATCATGTTCGCCGGCGGCACCGAAGCCACCGTCCTGCGCACCGCCATCGGCGGCTTCGCCGCCATGAAGGCCCTCAGCACCCGCAACGACGCCCCCAAGAAAGCCAGCCGCCCCTTCGACCGCGAGCGCGACGGCTTCGTCATGGGCGAAGGTTCCGGCATCGTCGTCCTCGAAGAACTTGAGCGCGCCCGCAAACGCGGCGCCCGCATCTACTGCGAAGTCACCGGCTACGGCCAGACCGCCGACGCGCACCACATGACCGCCCCGTCGCCCGGCGGCGAAGGCGCGGCCCGCTGCATGAGACGCGCGCTGGAGACCGCCCGCCTGCGGCCCGACCAGATCTCCTACATCAACGCCCACGGCACCTCCACCCAGCTCAACGACAAGTTCGAGACCGCCGCCATCAAGACCGTCTTCGGCGACCTCGCCAAAAAAGTCGCCATCAGCTCCACCAAGAGCATGACCGGCCACCTGCTCGGCGCGGCCGGCGCGGTCGAGATGATCGTCTGCGCGCTGGCCATCACCCACGGCGTCATCCCGCCGACCATCAACTACGAATTCCCCGACCCCGACTGCGACCTCGACTACACGCCCAACCAGGCCCGCGAGCTGAAGGTGGACGCCATCCTCAACAACGCCCTCGGCTTCGGCGGCCACAACTGCTCCCTCGTCGCCAAGAGGCTCGTGTAGCGGCGAACTGTAGCGGAGCTACCATTCCGCGGAAGGGTAGGGACGCCGCGCTGCGGCGTCCGAAATCTTATTCGTCATCACCCGATGCGGACGGCGCAGCGCGCCGTCCCTACCCGGATGGAGATTCAGGTGGAGTTGATTCAACGGTTGAGATAGCATCCGAACCGAGGCCCCAATGAAGAAGAACATCGCGGCGATTGCAGTCGGGTTGCTCATGCTGCTCGTTGGCCCGTCCAACAGCCTCTCCGAAGTCTCCACCAACGCGCTGGTCTATCAAGTCAAGCTCGACAAGGAAGTCTATGCCCTCGGTGAACCGATCAACGTCGCGCGCGTTCTATCGAATCAGTCGGCAGCGGTGGTATACATCGAATGCTCCGGCAAATGGCATGACAAGTTGTTCTTCGAGGGGCGCGAACTCAAGTATCAAGGCCCCTGCGTCGATCCGCTACCCGGACGCTCTTGGGATCCGATTCAGCCGGGCAAGTCCATCGTCTGGCCAGCTACGGAATACCACTTCTATGATTTCAGCCGTGAGGGTCAATACACCCTGCGATCCACTTTTTACGGTTGGAACAGCCTCTCTGCTGACAACTCGTGGGGTGGGCTAACCAATATTTGGGAAGGCTCCATACGGCACTCCGACATCTTGTTTAGAATCAAACGCCTGACTGAGGCGGAACTAAAACCAGTCCGCGACTCAGCGAGCAAAGGAGAAATCGCAGCAATCCAGATTCTGGGCGCGCACAAGGACGTGGCTGGGGTTTCGGATTTGGCAAAAGCACTTCAGTTGGGGGACGGAAAGAAGCAAGGACAAGCAGTTAAAGCTTTGGCTGATATCGCCACATCGGAGGCAGTTGACGCTCTGGGGAACGCGGCGATGAAATCAACGGACTTCGTGACGAGAGAATCTATCGCAGCGGGGCTGGGTAAAACGGGGAACAAGGCCGCCATTCCGTGGCTGAAGGAATTGTTGAAGGACAATTATTCGGAGGTAGATGTGACATACACTTGCGCAGACGAACCACTCGCGGCGGTCACTTTCTCAGATTGGCGTCATCATTACCCGGCGATGCTTACGGCACAGGATTGTGTCAACGTTAAGGACCCAGACTCAATCGAAGCTCAGAGGTTGTCTTGCCAGGGCAAGGGATTCAAGGGGATCTGGACGGCCAAGGCAACTAGGCACTATTTGGTCAGAGGTGCGGCAAAACTAGCTCTTAAGGCACTCGGCGTCGTGGACTCGACGCCGGACGAAGAGAAGATTCCCAAGAAGTGATGCCGAGCGCAGGCAGGAGGCGCGCTGGTCGCTTACTCTCCCTTCAGCGTCCATCGGATGACGTCAACGGCAAGGTAGGGACGCTGCGTCGCCTCCGCAGAGTTGACAGCGCTGCGGCGGCTGCACCATCCTAGCGGCGATGCTTGAGCGCACCGTCCAGATCGTCTCCAACGAGCGCGACACCGACCTTTATTTCCGGCTGGTGATGCGCGCGCCGGAGATGGCGCGCGATGCACAGCCGGGGCAGTTCGTCCATCTGCGCGTGGCGGCAATGAGGGATGCGCTGCTGCGGCGGCCGTTCAGCATCTATCAGGCGCGCGGCGACACGCTCTCGGTTCTCTACAAATCGGTGGGGAAGGGGACGGATGTGCTGGCGCGGATGGGGCCGGGCGAGGAACTGAGCCTGATCGGGCCGTTGGGGCACGGGTTCACGTTGCCGAAGGCGGGCGGGGAGACGCCGTTGCTGGTGGCGGGCGGCTACGGGATGGCGGCGATGTATATGCTGGCGGAGCGGTCGCCGCAGAGGGGCATTGTGTTCGCCGGCGGCCGTCGGCGCGTGGACATCCTGTGCGAGGACGAATTCCAGAAGCTCGGCTGGGATGTGCGCGTGACGACCGAGGACGGCAGCTATGGCGAGAAGGGCCTTGTCACGCACCCGTTGATTGCGGAACTGCGGCGCAGCGCGGCGGGCCGGAAGCTGTTCGCGTGCGGGCCGACGCCGATGTTGAAGGCGGTGGGCAAGATCGCGGAGGAGTTCAAGGTGCCGGCGGAGCTTTCGATGGACGAGCACATGTGCTGCGGCGTGGGCGTCTGCCTGACGTGCGTCATCCCGGTGAAGACGACGGACGGCTGGGAGTATCAGCGCACGTGCACCGAGGGGCCGGTGTTTGACGCGAGCGAGGTGATGTGGGAGATGCCGAAGTGAAGACAAATCCGAAATCCGAAATCCGAAATCCGAAAACACTCCGAAGCTCGAAGCTCGAAGCGGGTCGGTCGCCAATTTCGGACTTCGTCCTTCGAGTTTCTTTCGACTTTCGACTTTCGACTTTCGACTTTTCCTCATGAACCTCTCCGTAAAACTCGGCTCGCTCACGCTCCAGAATCCCGTCATGGTCGCATCAGGGACGTTCGGCTATGGCGTGGAGTATTCGCGGCTGCTTGACCTGAACCAGCTTGGCGCGGTCGTGGTGAAGGGCATCCGGCTCGGGCCGGTCCGCGGCAATCCGACGCCGCGCACGGTCGAGGTCGCCAGCGGCCTCATCAACGCCATCGGATTGCAGGGGCCGGGCGTGGACGGGTTCATCAAGAAATACTGGCCGTTCCTCTCCGCGCTGAAGGTGCCGACGATCATCAACATCTGGGGCACGACGGTGGAGGAATACGCCGAGGTGGCGCGGCGCTTCGACGCGCTCGGCGGCGTGGGCGGTTTGGAACTGAACGTCTCCTGCCCGAACATCAAGGAGGGCGGCGCGCAGTTCGGCACGGACGTGAAGCTGCTGGCCGGCGTCGTGCGCGCGTGCCGCAAGGCGACGAAGCTGCCGCTCATCACGAAGCTCAGCCCGAACGTGGTCAGCATCGCGCCCTACGCGCAGGCGGCCGAGGCCGAGGGCAGCGACGCGCTGGCGATCACGAACAGTTTTCCGGCGATGGCGATAGACATCGCGACGCGCCGGCCGAAGCTGGCGAACGTGACGGGCGGGCTGACGGGGCCGTGCATCAAGCCGATTGCCATCAAGCTGGTGTGGGAAGCCGCGAAGGCGGTGAAGATCCCCATCATCGGCATGGGAGGCATCGAGTCGGCGGCGGACGCCATCGATTTCCTGATGGCGGGCGCGACGGCGGTGGCGGTGGGGACGGCGAACTTCTACGAGCCGCAGACGGTGTTGCAGGTGATCGCGGGCCTGCGCGAGTTCATGCAGCAGCGCGGCATTGACGACGTGCGCAAGCTGGTCGGAAGCGTGCAGGTGGCGAAATGATCACTGCGCTGAATCGCAGGATCATCGTGATCCTCACCGTGATCGTGTTGGCGTCGCTGGCGGGCATCGTGGCCTATCAGGCGTGGCTGGGCCATCCGGCATTGGTCAGCGACCGGGAACTGCTCGACTTCCTCCCCCCACCGGCGGAGATCGCGGTGTTGCATCGCGACGTCGAGACGGATTGGAGGAAGGTGCGAGGCTCGAATTGGTTTCGGAAGCTGATGGCGCGGCCGGAACTGAGGCGGTTTGCGAAGAAGAACCGCTTGGACCGCGCGGAGCTGAGCGACGCGGAGACGTGGATCCTCGACATCATCGGCGACCGCGTGCTGGCGGCGCGCGTGCCTGACCCGGAGCGGCCGGGCGGTTACAGCGCGTTTGCGTTCGCGCCGATCGGCGCCCGCGCGAAGCGGCTGGAACTCTGGGCCGACCTGATCCAGCGAGGCCAGAAGACGGGTTTCAAGTTGGTATCCACCGACCACCACGGCCACGAGGTCGTGCGCGTGCTGGTCGAGGACTGGCCGTCGAACCTGGCCGTCAAATACACCAAACTGCGCGGCGTGGCCGTGATCGTTGTTTCCGAGACGGAAGACACGCTGGAGAAATACCTGGATGGCCGCATCACGGCGACGAGCGCGGAGTCGCTGGCGGACGCGATTGGGGCGGACTTGGGGCTGGTGAACTGGCTCCATCTCGGCGCGAGCCGGGGGCGGGCGGGCGGAGTCGTGCGATGGGTGTTGGAAAGCAAGGCGCCGGGCCAGTTGCGGCTCACAACGCTGGCGCCGCTGGCGGGGCCGCCGCCGGCAAAGGTCGAGGGCGCGGCGCCGAGCGCGATGCTGGGTGCGCGGCTCGCGGACGACGCGCTGCTGAGGTTGCGTGGGCGGCTCAGCGAGTGGTCCGCGGTGGCGGGCGCCTACGTCTCGTTTTTCCTGCCGGAGCGAAGGGGCGGCGCGCAGGGGGCGTTGGGGCGGTTGAAGGAGAATGCGCCGTGGATGGGCGACACGTTCGCGGTGGCGTTGTTGCCGGGGCAGGTGATGTCCTCGAAGCTGCCGCTGCCGGTGCCGCAGTTGGCCGCGGTGGTGGAATGCACGGACGAGCGCCAGGCGCAAACAGGCATCGCGCGGGCGGTGATGGACCTGAACCAGCGGGCGAAGTTGGACCTGGACCTCGCGTTGCAGGCAACCACGGTCGGGAAAGCGCAAGCGCAGCGCGTCATTTCACATTCGCCGGATCTGGCGGAGCAGATCAAGCGATGGCCGGTGTTCACGTTCGCGGAACACACGCTGCTGGCGGGCAGCGGCGACGACGTGCTGGCCGCGATGCTGGCGCGCGGATTGGCGGCGACCGCGTCGAAGGGCGACGAGAACAGCGCGGTGTGGGAAGTGGCGCCGACGGTGCAGGTGGCGCGCGGCGCGCTGGCGGCCTATACGCTGTCGTTGCTGTTCACCGGGCGGCCGCCGCCGCCGGAGGTCGCGCCGTGGCTGGCGCGGGTGGAGTTCGCGCTCGACGTGTTGGGCGCGGTGCGGACGATGACGGTGAACGGCCGCGTGGAAGGCGAGTGGGCGCGGCTGGTGATGGACATGAGTTGCGAGGACCTGCCCGCGACCGCCGGCGGCAACAAATGAGTTGCTTCGCGGCGGCGCCCGCGATAATTTCGCGCGCGTTTCGTCCCGGAATTTTCAGGTGCGGGAGTGGTGGAATGGCAGACACGCATGTTTGAGGGGCATGTGCCGAAAGGCGTAGGAGTTCAAGTCTCCTCTCCCGCACCAATTTTCCTGCCGCCAGCGTTCAACCCCCGGCTTTCAGCATTATGCCCGCGAGGCGATGGCGAGACGCTCCAGCTTGTCCGCGGCCGCGCCGGAATCCAGGGTCTGCGCGGCGAGTTTCAATCCTTCCTGATGATCCGCGACGCGGCCGGCGATGCGCACGGCGACGGCGGCGTTCAACAGCACGATGTCACGGCGCGGGCCGCGCTCGGTGCCGTTGAGGATGCGGCGGATTAAATCGGCATTCTCTTCGCGCGTGCCGCCGGCCAGGTCGGCGAGCCGCGCGCGGGGCAGGCCGAGGCTGGCCGCGTCGAGCGTGGCGTCGGTGATGTCGCTCTTTTCGGTGAACTCGCTGAGTTGCGTCGGGCCGAGGGTGGAACATTCGTCCATGCCGCGGCCGTCGTCCGTCTGGCCGGAGGCGACGATGGCGCGGTGCGCGCCCATGAGTTGGAGGGCTTCGGCCAGCGGGCAGGTCAGTTTCGGGTCGGGCACGCCGATGAGCTGGACGTTGGGCCGGGCGGGGCAGAGCAGGGGGCCGAGGAAGTTGAAGACGGTGGTCTGGCCGGCGGCGGCGAGCCGCTGGCGGACGGGGGCGATGTTCTTGAACGCGCGATGGTAGTGCGGCGCGAAAAAGAAGGTGATGCCGGTCTCGCGCAGGCAGCGGGCGGCGACGGGCGGGGGCATTTCGATGCGGACGCCGAGGGCTTCGAGCACGTCGGCGGAGCCGCAGCGGCTGGTGACGGCGCGGTTGCCGTGTTTGGCGACGGGCACGCCGGCGCCGGCGAGGACGAAGGCGACGGCGGTGGAGATGTTGAAGGTGTGAAGCTGGTCGCCGCCGCTGCCGCAGACATCCATCAGGGTGCCGCCGACGTCATCCGGGCCGACGTGGGGCTGGACGGAAAGGTCGCGCAGCGTGAGGGCGAACGTGGCGATTTCCTGGGCGGTCTCGCCTTTATGGCGCAGGGCCAGCAGGAAGTCGGCTTTGAGCTGGTCGGTGATGGCGTCGGAGAACAGGCTGCGGATGGCGCAGTGCGCCTCCAGCGGGGTGAGCGCGACGCCGCGGCGAAGTTTCTCGATGACGCCAGGGAACTCGCGGGCGGGCAGCGGGCCGTGGATGCGGAAGTAGTTTGCAACCGGCCCGGCGAGGCTCACGATGGCTCCAGGGCGCGGCTCAGCGCACTTCGTCGCCGACGCGCGGCTGGCCGTCGAGGATGTCGGCGGTGACGTGCGGGGGGCGGACGGGGTCGGTGACCTTGACGGCGGCGACGCGTTCCTTGCCGCGGTAGAGGGTGAGCTGGCTGCCCGCGCTCGGGATGTCCGCAGTGGTGAACTCGATCACGACGAAGCGGTATTCCGGCTCGTTCTTGACCATGACGACTTTCGCGCTCGTGCGGAAGGGGGCGGGAGCGGGCGCGGCGGGTTTTGTTTCGGCAGGTTTCTGCTCGGCCTTGGCGGGCGTGGGGGGGGTGGCGGGCGCAGCCTTCGAATCACCACCGAAGAGGTTGAATTTCCTGGGTGCGGGCGGCGGCGTGCTCGTGCTGGGGGCCGGCTTGGCTTTCTCGGCTGTCTTGGCCGGCTCGGCTTTGGCGGTCGTGACCGGGACGCTTGTCGCGGGCGGCCGCGCGGCGGCGGTCTTGGCGGGCGCGATGGGCGCGGGGCCGACAGCGGCGGGGCCTTGGGAGGGCTTGGTGACTTCGCCTCCCTTTTCACCGCAACCGGCGAGAATGGCGACGACGGCAAGTGCTGCGAGACGATGAATGGATTTCATAAAAGCGCGCGGATGCTAACAGATGAGGTCGGGCAGGTCAACCGCTGTGGGGCCGGAGGCGGCATCTTTCGGGAGGCTCAAAGATCGAGCAGGGATTGGGCGTGTTTGCGGGCGGCGGGCTGCTGGCCGCCCAGCATCCGGGCGAGTTCGTCCACGCGGGCGGCTTTGTCCAGCAGGGTGATCTCGGAAATGGTGCGGCCGTCCTTGACCTGCTTGGTGACGACGTAGTGGGCCGGCGCGGCGGCGGCCACAGCGGGCAGGTGGGTGATGCACAACACCTGTCGCTGGCGCGCGATCTGGGCCGTCTTCTCGCCCACCGCCGCGGCGGTCGCGCCGCCGATGTTCACGTCTATCTCGTCGAACACCAGCACCGGCACGTCGTCCTCGGCGGCCAGCACGGTCTTCAAAGCCAGCATCACGCGCGACATCTCGCCGCTGGAGGCGATGGCGCGCAGCGCCCGCGCCGGCTCGCCGGGGTTCGGCGCGAACTGGAACTCGATGGTGTCGAGGCCGGACGCTTGCAGATTGCGGATGGCGGATTGCGGATTGTCCTGCGTCTGGAGCGCGACGCTGAAGTGGCTCTGGTCGAAGCCGAGGTCGCCAAGTTGCTTTTCGGCGG
>JACRKA010000122.1 GCA_016219905.1 Verrucomicrobiota bacterium | reverse complement strand
GTCACGCCGCGCGTGGCTGCGGACCGCAGCCGCGATGGTCGCCGCGCCTCACATCATTCCCGCCTCCGCGCTCGGCAAAGACGGCCGGCCCGCGCCTAGCAACCGGCTCACGATGGGGTTGATCGGCCTCGGCAGCATGGGCATGCGCCACGTCAAGGCTTTCGTGACGGAGAATGACTGCCAAATCGTTGGCGTCTGCGACGTGGACGCTTCGCGGCGGCAGGACGCGCTCAAGGAAATCAGCAAAGCTTACGGCGACAACGGCTGCGCGCAATACAACGACTTCCGCGAGTTGATCGCCCGCAAAGACGTGGACACGCTTTGCATCGCGGTGCCGGACCATTGGCACGCCATCCCCGCCATCATGGGTGCGCGCGCCGGCAAACACATCTACGGCGAGAAGCCGCTCGCGCTGACCGTGGCGGAGGGGCGTGCGATGGTGGATGCAGTCCAGCGCTACGGCTGTGTCTGGCAGACCGGCAGTTGGCAACGGTCGGTGATCCAGTTCCGGATCGCCTGCCAGTTGGCGCTCAGGCAAGCCGTCGGCAAGCTCCATCGCGTGGAGGTCGGCATCGGCCTCAGTCCGACCATCGGCCCGCAGCCGGTCATGCCGGTGCCCGACGGCTTCGATTACGAGATGTGGCTTGGCCCTGCGCCGTGGGCGCCCTACACCGAGAAACGCTGCCACTGGAACTTCCGCTGGATCCGCGAGTATGGCGGCGGGCAGGTCACGGATTGGGGCGCGCATCACATTGATATCGCACAGTGGGGCATGGGCACCGAACTGACCGGGCCGCTGGAGGTCGAAGGCAAGGGCGTGTTCCCGACGGACGGCTTATGGGACGTGGCGGTCACGTATCACTTCGAGTGTCGCTACGCGGGCGGCCTCACGATGGTGGTGGCCAGCGAGAACGAACTCAAGAACGGCATCCGCTTCATTGGCGACAAGGGCTGGATCCATGTGGATCGCAACACGATTGACGCCGAGCCGAAGAGCCTGCTCCGCGAACGCTACAGCGGCGGCATGTCGCGCAACCTGAGCGACCGGCAGGACCACCGGCGCAACTTCCTGGATTGCGTGAGGAGCGGCGCGACGCCCATCTCGAACATCGAGGTGGCGCAGCGCTCCGCCACCGTCTGCCACTTGGGTAATATCGCCATGCAGCTTGGCCGCAAGGTCCGCTGGAACCCCGACACGGAGCAGGTCATCGGCGACCCGTCCGCGAACTCAATGATTTCCTGTGCGTATCGCAGCCCGTGGACGATGTAAGGCAGGCTGCTAGAGTTCGCGAACGGGAGCTGGTGCGGCTACCGCACGGCACAATCAATGCGGTTGGGCGTCCGCGTGGTGATCGTCAACTTCGGGGCAGGGCAGGCATCCACCACGCGGTCGAACTCGCCCCACACAGACCCTTCCACGGTGAGTTCAAGCTCCAGCGAGTTGTTGGCGAAGATGCGTTCGCTGACGTTTGCCACGCCGCGCTGCTGCTTGAACCAGTCCATCACGGCGGTGCGGCCGGCGTAGTTGATGTTGTTGATCACAACCTTCACGTCCACCGTGTTGAACACCTCGCCGCGCCACTTCTCGATGATTTTGTTGGCCAGGCTCTCGGCCAGCTTGATCCCGGTCTCTCCGAGCGCCTTCTGCGCCGTCGGCAACATGCCCGGCCCGCGCGAGGTGCCGCTGGCGTGGTCCACACAGATGATGCGCGCGTTGTCGGTGTTGATCGCCTTGGCGTTGATGTTGGCGTTCATCGCGAACACCTTGATGCCGTAGGCGTCGCTGGCTTCCTGCAGGCCGGCGATCGCTTCGTAGGTCACGACGACCTCCGCGTCAAACCGGCGGCCCAGCGCGGCACACCGCGCCACGTCTTGCAGTTCCTTTTCGTTGGCCACTTGTGATGCCTCCTTGCTGACCAGCGGGAAATTCATGTCGGAGAACTTCATCTCCAGTGCGGTCTGCACATCGCGGATTTGCATCGCGCTGTCCATCTGCGCCCCCTCGATCCGCGACACGCCCATCACCATGATGCGGGGGTTCTTCTTCTGCGCCTTGATGATGTTCAGGGCCTGGATGTCCTTTTGGATCGCGCCCAACGCGACGATGGCTTTGACCTTGATGCGATAGATGCCGCCTTCGCCGTTGTTGTCGGCGACGACGTCGTAGGTCTTCACGTAACCCTTGACCTGCGAGTAAATCCTGTCGTCCAGAAGCTGGAAATTCTGGGTCATCGTTTCCGAGTCCACCAGCGCGCCGACACCCTTCTCAATGGCGGCTCGCAACGCCCGGTTGACCGCCTCGTCGCGCGCTTTCAGGTCCGAGCCGGCGGCGCGGCCTTCGGCGATGACCTCTTGCTCGGCGACCGGCGGCGGCCCCATCGGCCCCCGCGGCGGGAGACCGCCAGGCCCTTGGGCATGGATACAAGCTGCGATTGCAAGACTCCACACCGCGGAAAAGATGTTTTTCATCGTCGTGCTCCGTTGATGTCGTGGCGGGCGCCGTCAGCGCCCGCCACGACAACGTTTAAAAACCGCACAACATAGCG
>JACRKA010000126.1 GCA_016219905.1 Verrucomicrobiota bacterium | reverse complement strand
AGGTAGCGTTCTGCGCATATCCGCACCAGCGGCGTGATCTTGCCTTCCGGGCCGTCGCGGGGATCGAAGCGGAACAGCATCGAATCGCCCGCGACAACCCCGTAGGCAACACGGTCCACGGGATCCCATTCGATGACGCGCCAACAGGCTTTGCGGTCAATCATCGGGTTGGACATCGTGCGCGGCGTCATGCGCGGGTCCAGCGGCAATCGTGTCGAGACGAGGTCGAGAAGCCGGTCTTGCTTCGGATCGTATTTCCAGATGCGGCCGATGGGGAACGAGCCATAGATGTTGCCCCGGTCGTCGGCGAAGATTGTGCGGCAGATATCCCAGTCGTCCACGCGGCCGAGGTCGGCCGTCGTTTTCTTTCGCAGGTCGAACGTGTAGAGGTGCCCGTCCTCCGCAAGCCCGTAGAGGCGTTGATACTTCGGCTCCAGCACGAAGCCGAGCAGGCCCCACTGGCGGTTGATTTGGCCGAGGTTCTCCAGCTTGCGCTGCTTCGGGTCGTAGCGGAACCAATGCGGCCCGCGATAGCTCGCCGGGTCCACGCATTCCGGCCCGGTGTCCTCGCAGAAGTCGCCGAAGTAGATGCGCCCCTGCTCATCCTCGCCCATGCGGACGTGGATCTTGCCGGTGGTGCGGATGCCCTGGCCGCGCTCGCCCTTGAACTCCGTCAGGTCGGCGATGTGGTTCATCGCTTGCGTCTGCGGGTCGAACTCGTAGAAGTGCGCCGCCTCGGCGTGGGTGCTGAGGCCGATGTAGAGCTTGCCGCTCTTCGCGCCGTAGAGCGCGCTCCACATGCTGTCCTCACGCCCGCTGCCGCCGGTGAAGCGGTGCGCCTGCACGGTGACGGTTTTCGGGGGCGGCGGCTTTGCGCCTTGTTCGGCGAACACGCCCGACGCCAGCAAAATCCCAGCGCCGCAAGCCAACCTCAGGGCTAACATGAGTAATCTCTCCTTTCTTGCTGAATCAACAGTTGCCTGCGCCTACTGATACTCGTAGCCGATGTGGAACGCGATGCGGTCGTCGTCGAGCCGGCGGATGTTGGTGATGAACACCGGCAGTCCTCCGCCGAGCAACGAGCGGCTCGACGGCGTGGTGTAAGGCGTGAAGGCGGTGTTGGCCTTGCTGGGGAACGGCACGGCGTGCAGGAACACGAACGGCCCGGGCGGGCCTTCGACGCCGTGCGATTCCTCGAGGATGGGCTTGTTGCGCACGACATGCCAGATCAGAAGCCCCTCGCCGGGGAGGCTCTGGTCGAACCCTTTCTTGCGGCGGTTTTCCAGCAGCAGGTATTCGGTGCCGTCGCGGCGGATGAGCACCTTCAGGCATTCGATCGTGGAGCCTTCGACCGGAGCGAGAATCAGTTTCTGTTTTACCGTCGGGTCAATGAGGGCGGGCTTGAGCCAACCGAGGCGTTCCTTGCACCACGGGCAGAAATGTTGCGGCCGGCCCAGGCCGACCTGGTTGGACATCGCGCACCAGAGGCCGAGGCCTTCCGAGCCGGGATTTTCCGGCCGCGCGTAGAGGTCGGGCAGGCCGAGCATGTGGCCGAACTCATGGCCCAGCAGGCTGACGTTGGTCATGCGCGGGCCGCCCTCGGGGCAGATGACGTAGGACCAGCGTTTGCCGCGATGCGTCACGTAGCCGCGGTGCGGCCAGTAAAGGCTGCCGCGGCTCGCCTGCGGGACGCGCTCGCCGGCGTAGAGGAAGAGCAGGCCGTCGCTGTTCGCCAGGGCGTTGGTGCCGTTGCGCGCCATCAATGCGTCTATCGTCTCCGTCAGCAGCACCGCCTTGGTGCTTTCGGTGAGGCCCGGCGCGTAGTCGGCGCGTTTCTTGCCGACCTGCACCCAATCGAACAGTTTGCCCTCGACACGCAACGCGCCGCAGGACTGCTCCTGATAGTAGTCGTTAAGGCTGCCGAACACCGCCTGGCCTGTCGCGTTTGTTTTGCCGGTATGGGTGCCGCGACTGAACAACACCTCATTCCAATCCTTCGCGGTGATCTGGGGGTTGCGTTTCGTGTCGGGGAACTCCAGCGGGATCACCGCCAGCCGGTAACAGTCCTTGTCCCAATACGGCCGCGACTGCGTCTCGGCTTTCGGAGCGGCCAGCCTGACCCTCAACTCAAACTCCCGGCCGTTGCGCCGGACCGCGAGCGTGACGTAGTCGCCGGGCTGCCTGTCCATCAAGGCGTCGCTCAACGGCGACACACCTGTCAGCGGAACGCCATCCGCCTTCTGGAGGACATCGCCCGGTCGCAATCCCGATTTTGAGGCGATCGAGCCGGACAGGATGCTGCGGATGACCATGCCGTCAGCGTCCTTGGATTCCTCCACGCGCACGCCCAGCACCGCGCGGCGTTCGCTGAGTTGGATGGGCCGGCTCACCGCGGCCAGCGTGGCGGCCAGTTCCAGCGACCTGCCTTTGCGCTGGACGGTGAGCTTCACCTCGTCGCCCGGCGCGCGCGCCTGGAGCGTCTCGCGGAACACGGCTGCGTTTGGCACCGGCCGGCCACCCAGCTTTGCAAGCACGTCGCCCGGCCGCACCCCGGCGTTCGCAGCGGGTGAGTCCGGCTCCACATCGGACACGATCAACCTGCCTTTGGCGTCGGCGCCAATAGCGACGCCCAGATAACCTGACCGGCCCATTTTCACAGAGTTGGTTCCGACAATCTGCGTGGTGATGGCCGTGGCGACCGTCTTGAATCCCTCCAGGTCGGATGCTGCGCCGATGAGCGGCTGTGCGAGCAGTGACGCGGCCAGCCACAGGCCGGGCCAGACCGGGAAGTAACGCGGGGCGTTCATGCCGCAACAGATACCGCGCCGCCGCCGTCCCGTCGAGGGACAATGCGCGCGGGTGTCCGGCGGACAAGCACGGCATCGAGGAGCGGGATTGCTACGCGCGCCTGGTTTCGGGTAAAAGAGCGCCATGAAGCTGCAACGCATCCTTACCGGGGCGCTGTTGGTGTCGGCGAGTCTGGTCAATCCCTCCTCCTCCGCCGAGCGCAAACCAAACATCATCCTCCTCATCGCCGATGATCTCGGTTACGGCGATCTCGGCTGTTACGGCCAGAAGAAGATCCGCACGCCGAACCTCGATCGCATGGCTGCCGAGGGCATGCGCT
>JACRKA010000125.1 GCA_016219905.1 Verrucomicrobiota bacterium | reverse complement strand
GCGGCCTTGGCCAGGCGCGGCAGCGAGGCGAGGCCGGTTTCCCAGGTGGCCTCGTCGGCGCGGAAGTTGACCGGGCATCCGAACGCGCCCGGTTTCAAACCCGCGGCGGTGAACTGGTCGCGGATGGCCTGCGCGCCGCGCTGGTCGGCGAGCGTGGCGATTTCGGCGACGGGCAGGTCCACGCCGCCGAAGCCGAAGCGCCGGGCGAGGTCAATGGATTGCTGGAGGTTGGCCTTGATGCCCACCGCGGTGGGGGAGAGGTTCTTGAACAGGGGGGCTGCGTGCTGCGTGCGACGTCACGGACTCGGATGGGGACAATCAGACAGTGCGGTGCTTGAGGCGGGCTGCGCGGCGGCCGGCGTGCGCGCCGGGTGTTGGACGCTGTGATCCGGATGGAGTTGTCGCCATGGAAGCTTTACGTCGCGAGGTTGTCACATGCTGTTAAATGCGCTTGTAGGCCGCGCGGCGGGAAAAAGCAAGTGACATTTCGTTCTGTGTCGTTCTGCTGACCTGGCCCGCCAGAGGCAGACAACGGCCGGCATCGCGGCAGGCTTCACGCAAGCCTCCGCAACTCGCGGATGAAGCGCCGGTTCTCCGGCATCGTGCCGGCCGTCACGCGCACCCATTCCGGCATCGCGTAGCCTCCCATCGGCCGCACAATCACACCGCGCCGCTGGAGCGCGCCGAAAACCTCCGCGCCGCCGCCGACGCGGACGCAGATGAAGTTCGCCTCCGAGGGGATGAACTCCAGCTTCATCTTCCGGAACTCGCCGCCGAGATACTTCAACC
This sequence comes from Verrucomicrobiota bacterium, assembly GCA_016219905.1. Classification (GTDB taxonomy): domain Bacteria; phylum Verrucomicrobiota; class Verrucomicrobiia; order CAIQCK01; family CAIQCK01; genus JACRKA01. Next base: position 33,787 of record JACRKA010000125.1, on the reverse strand, counting down.
CCTGCCGGTTCAGCCGTCGCGTGCGCTCGATGTGCGCGCGGTCGCCCAGCGCCGCCAGCGCGCCGGCTTGGGCGATGGCGTTGACGTTGAACGGCTGCCGCACCTTGTTCAGCAGCCCGGTCATCTCCGCGCCGGCCACGCCGTAGCCGATGCGCAGGCCGGCCAGGCCGGCGATCTTCGAGAAGGTCCGCATGGCGATCAGGTTCGGCATGCCGCGCTGGATGTGCCGCAGCGTCTGCGGCGGGTCGTCGAGGAACTCATAGTAGGCCTCGTCAATCGCCACGATCGTCCGCGCCGGCACGCGGCTGAGGAATCGGTCGAGCGCCTCGTTGGGCACGCGCGTGCCGGTCGGGTTGTTCGGGTTGGCGATGAACACCAGCTTGGTGCGACCGTTGATCGCGGCCAGCATCGCGTCGAGGTCGTGGGTGTGGTCCTTCGCCGGCACGACCACCGGCTGCGCCTGGAACAGCCGCGCGCAGAGCGCATACACCGCAAACGACCGCTCGGCATAGACCACCGGGTCGCCCGGCGCGACGAAGGCGTGAAAGAGCAGTTCGATGATCTCGTTGGAGCCGTTGCCGAGGACGATGTTCTCCGGCCGCATGCCGAGATGTTTCGCCAACCCTTGCCGAAGGTAAAAACCGCCGCCGTCCGGATAGAGATGGGTCGTCGCCAGCGCGCGGCGCATCGCCGTGACCGCCTTCGGCGACGGGCCGAGCGGGTTCTCGTTCGAGGCGAGCTTGATGATCGTCTCCGGCCGCAGGCGCAGCTCGCGCGCGACTTCCTCGATGGGCCGGCCCGGCTCGTAAACAGCCAGCCCGGCGATGTGCGGCAACGCAATGTCTTTGAGCATATCGGTTCCCTCCGGGAAACGGGCGCGGGAGTATAGCGGCGCGCCGCAGGCTGTCGAACGATTTCTCTCCGCCGTCCCGCAACGCGCCAAACTGCAACCGGCCGGTGTGGCCCGGCTTACTTCGCCTTCTTCTTCCCGCCGGCCTTGCCGGTCTTGCCTGCCTTGCCCGTGCCGCGTTTGATGATCGTCTCCTCCGGGTCGGGGTCGGGAACTTTGAGTTCGCTGCGCAGGCGGGCGAGTTCGGCTTCGAGCTGCTTTTGCGCGTCGGCGTAGTCGGCTTGGCCAAAGACGCTGCGCATCTCGCGCGGGTCTTTCTGGAGGTCGAACAGTTCCCAATAGTTCATCGCCGGCTCGTAGAAGCGCACGAGCTTGTAGCGATCAGTGACGACGCCGTAGTGGCGGGCAACGCTGTGCGGGCCGGGGAACTCGTAGTAGTGATAGTAGAAACTCTTCCGCCAGTCGGCAGGCGTCTGGCCTTTGAGCACCGGCACGAGGCTGCGGCCCTGCATCTCGGCAGGCACGGCTGCGCCAGCGGCATCGAGGAACGTCTCGGCAAAGTCGAGGTTCGAGACCAGGTCCTTGTTGACGCTGCCGGGCTTGGTGACGCAGGGCCAGCGCACCATCAGCGGCGAGCGGAGCGATTCCTCGAAGATCCAGCGTTTGTCGAACCAGCCGTGTTCGCCGAGGTAGAAGCCCTGGTCGGAGGAATAGACGACGATGGTGTTGTCGGCAAGGCCCGCGTCATCAAGGAACTTCAGCAGCCGGCCGGCGTTCTCGTCCACACTTTTGATGCAACCGAGGTAGTCGTGCATGTAGCGGTTGTATTTCCAGCGGACGAGGTCCTTACCCTGCGGGTTGGCTTTGCGGAACGCTTCGTTGCGCGGCTCGTAGTAAGCGTTCCAGACCTTGAGCTGCTCGGGCGTGAGCTGTCCCGGCGCGACGAGCTTGTTGTCCTTGTCGTTCATCGTCTTCTCGATGGTCATGTCCTGCTCGCGCTCGGCCTTGCCGCGGCCGGCGTAATCGTCGAAGAGCGTTTCCGGCTCGGCATACTTCCGGTCGCCGTCGTGGCCGAGGTGCTTGAGGTTTGGCTCCCACTCGCGGTGCGGCGCCTTGTTGTGGCACATCAGCAGGAACGGCTTGGACTGGTCGCGCTTCTTGAGCCACTCGATCGAGAGGTCGGTGATGATGTCGGTGGTGTAGCCGTCTTGCTTGACGCGTTCGCCGTTGCGGATCATCGGCGGGTTGTAATAGACGCCCTGGCCGGGAAGGATTTCCCAGTAATCGAAGCCGGTCGGGTCGGTGACGAGATGCCACTTGCCGACGATGCCGGTCTGGTAGCCGGCGGCCTGCAACAGTTTCGGCATTGTGGTCTGCGAGCCGTCGAAGCGGCTGTTGCTGTTGTTGAAGAAGCGGTTCGAGTGGCTGTATTTGCCGGTCATCACCGTGGCGCGGCTTGGCCCGCAGATGGAGTTGGGGATCAGGCAGCGGTCGAACCGCATCCCCTCGCGCGCGAGCCGGTCAAGGTTCGGCGTCTTGATAAGCTTTCGCGCATCGCCGTAGGCGCTGATGGCCTGATAGGCGTGGTCGTCGGAGAAGATGAAGACGATGTTGGGGCGTTTGGACTCGGCCGCCGCGCAGAGCGTGCAGCTTGCCGCCATGATGAAGGTGAGTAGTTGTTTCATCTCTTCGCGTTTCCTTTGGTCGTTGAACACCAGCTTTACTGTTTGAGTTTCAAAACCTGGCACCGGTCGTCAGCGCGAGGCACGGCGATTGTCTTGCCGCCGATCGTCACTGTCAAAGGGTCTTTGTGGTCATCGAAGTCGGTCCGGCGCACCAGCGCGCGGTCGCCGAGTTGCAAGGCGGAGACGACCGGCCCTTGCTTGCGTGGCACGTCGAACAGCAGCGGTTTCCCCTTCTCCAGAAACTCGCGGTATTCGAGTGACGCGGCCCAGACCTCGTGGAGGAGCCGCACTTCCTCGGCGGTCTCGTCCCGCGGGCACCACAGGAACAGCGTGTCATGGCCGCGCAGCAGCATGTGCCAGAGCAGTTCTTGATACTTGCCGGCACTGAACTGTTTCACAGCCGGGTCGGGTTCTTTCGGCGGCGATGTCGTGTGCCAATGCACAAACGGGATGCTCGGCACACCCGCGGCCTTGTGCTGGCCCGACCTTGATGCGACCAGCAGCAGGTTGTAGAACCAGCGATAATCGTCGCTGACGAAGTCATACCACGTCGGCGTCGCATACCACGTATAGACCACCGGCATCGAGACGGTGAAGCCGGTCAGCGGGAACTCCTGGAACCACGGCCGGTATTTCGCGCGCTGGTCGCTCTTGAACAGCGCGTCGGGCGCGAGCTTCTCAAAGTAGTCATACCAGTAACGCCAGCCATCGTTGGGATAGACCGCGTAGTTGCCGACGAGCGCCTTCGGGAACCGCTTCAGCACCGGCTCGGCGAGGCACTCGCGTTGCATCCGGCAGCGGATCTCGCGCAGCGTCTTCTGGAACACGGCGAAGTCGCTGATGTCGCCTATGCGCTCGCGGCAGCGGCGGCAGCGTTTGCTATGCGCCCATGCGTCGTTCCATTCGATGGGGCCGTCCACTTCCCAGTCCACGAAGATGAACTGGATGTCGAGGCCCTCGCGCTGGTAGGCGTCGAGGAAGAACTCGACCTGCTCGCGGATGGCCGGATGGCGGAACTCGAGCGCGAACGGGCAGCCCATCGGCCGTTTCGTCTCAAACGAAAAGTCGAAGAACGGTTTGCCGTCGTCGCCAACGTGCGCGGTTTTCTCGTCGCCGTTGCAGAACGAGTTCATGCACGCGATGGCGCTGACAGTGATCGGCAGGCCGAGCTTCTTCTGGAGCCGGCCGAGCCACATCGCTTCCCGCAGACTCTGCTCGCGACGTTTCGGCGCGGGATACCACGACGCGATCACCGGCAGGCCGCGCGAGTCGAGGATCTTCAGCAGCCGTTCGGCCTCGGCGGCGTCGTTGGTTCCCAACCCGTGCAGCGGCCACAGGTAAAGCGGCAGCCGGTTGCCGCGCGGATGCTTCAGCGGTTTCGTGTTCGCCAGCACGATGTCCACGATCTCGCGCTGGCTCACGCTCTTCTTCTGCTGCGCGAGGAGATCCGCGGCGGGAAACACCAGCGCGACCGCGAGGAGGACGGCAGAGGCTCTCATGACGGCGGACTTGTTACCGGCAACAATCACGAGAGTCCACACGAAACCACAAAGTCCAAACTCGGCTGTTGTCTGTGGCCTCTTTTGGCCGTAGAACACGCCCATGAAACCGAAACGGATTCCCAAGCCCGCCGCCGCGCCCACCGACGGCCTGCGGCGCTACCTTTACTTCACGGCGGCGGTCACGGGCGCGGCGATCATGATCGTGGAGATCCTCGGCGCGAAGATGCTCGCACCCTATCTGGGCACGTCGCACTTCGTCTGGACGGCGCAGATCGCCATCACGCTGGTGGCGCTGGCCTGCGGTTACTACGTGGGCGGCCGGTGGGTGGACCGGTCGCCACGGCTTGGCAAACTCTACGGCGCGATCATCGCCGCGGCGGTCTATCTGTGCGCCTCGGTCTGGGTCTGCGAACCGGTGGCGTATGCGTGTCTGGAGTTCGATCTCGCGTCGGGTTCGCTGCTGGCGTCGGCGTTCCTGTTCTTCGTGCCGTTGGGATTGCTGGCGATGGTGGGGCCGTTCTTCGTCCGCATGCTGACCGGCTCGGTGGACACCGTCGGCGGCAACGTGGGCCGCCTGACTGCCATCAGCACCGTCGGCAGTGTGGTCGGCACCCTCCTGATCGGCTACGTGCTCATCCCGTTCCTGCCGAACTCCGTCACGATGTATCTGACCGCGCTGGCGTTGATGCTGGTGGCGTTGGGATACTTTGTCGGGCCGGCCCGGAAGATCTCCAAGCTGAAACCTGTCCTCCTGACCGTGCTGATGGGCGCGGCCATCGGTTATGCGGGCGTCCGCGGGGACCGGCTCGGCAGCGGCAACATCAAGGAACTCTACCGGGCCAACTCGAACTTCGGCCTGCTCCAGGTCGTGGAGTGGGCCGACGAGGAGCGGCGCAGTTTCCTCAACGACTACCTGATCCAGAATTCCTACGACCCGCAGGAGCACAAGAGCACCTCGATGTATACCTACATGCTGCACGGCCTGGCGCGCGCCTACACGCCGCGGATAGACGACGCGCTGTGCATCGGGCTGGGCGTGGGCATCGTGCCGGGCGAGTTTGCCCGCGAAGGCGTCCGCGTGGACGTGGTGGAGATCAACCCCGCTGTCGTGCCGGTGGCGGCGAAGTATTTCGACCTGAAACCGGAGAAGCTCAACATCCACTTCGGCGACGGGCGCTACTTCATCAGCCGCTGCAGGAAACAGTATGACACGCTCATCCTGGACGCATTTCTGGGCGACTCATCGCCGTCGCACCTGTTCACGCGCGAAGCGTTCGGCTCGATGCACCGGCTCCTGAAACCCGAGGGCACAATCGTGATCAACATCTTCGGCGCGCTCACGGGCAAGGACAGCTTCTTCACCGCATCGCTTGCGAAAACGCTGGGCGCGGTCTTCAAGAGCGTCCGCATCCACCAAGCCAGCAACGGCAACACATTCCTGGTCGCGTCGGATCAGGACCGGTTGAAGCTGCGCCAACCGCCGGACCTCGAGCGAATCCATCCGTCAACGCGCGAACTGGTGGCCCAGGCCTTCGACGGCATCAGGTCGGTCAACCTCGACAACGGCATCGTGCTGACCGACGACTACAACCCCGTCGAGTTCTACGACGCGCAAAACCGGGAACTCTTTCGCCGCCAACTCGCTTGGGGAATGAAAGGGGAGTAGTTCGCCAGCGCGAGCTACTTCATCTCCATCTCGCGCCGCACCTCCAGCTCCCGGCCGCGCCACGTCAACCGCGCCTCGCCGAAGCCGTGGAAGATCCGCGTGTGCTTGTCGTCCATCCGCGCCGTGAACAACACCGGCGCGTTGTAACTGCGCCCGGCCCAACTCGTCGCGTGAAACGCCACGAACCGCGGCGACTCGATCAGGAAACCCCACGTCGGCAGCGTCACCTTGCCGCCCAGCGGCGATTCCGCGACGAACTCGCTCGCGCCGAAGTTCACCGTCACCGTCGCCGCCGGCCGGCCGCCGCTGCCGCCGAACGTGGCGCGACGCACCGCGCGGTCGGGCGTCAGGAACTCCAGCTTCGTCAGCCGCGCGTGCGCCGTGATTGCCGCGAGCGGGCCGAGGATCTCGTGCGTGTTCTTCACGAAACGATCCATCGCGCAGAGGCCATCGGCCCAGCCGTTGTCGGCCCGCACGAAACAGCCGCGGTCGCCTATCGCGGGACGCCCTTCAACCTTCTCGAACACAATCGCCGGCTTCAACCGCAACCGGCCCACCAGCACGCGACCATCCGCGCCGCTGTCAGGCAGCCTCGCACGCTCGGCGCCGCGCGGTCCACGACAGAGGCCCATATAAACGTCCACCGCGTCCGCCTTCACCGTGGGCGGGACCGCCACCTCAAACGGGCCTTCTTCAATCACATCGCCTGCGCGCCAACCCGCCACCGGTCGCGCCGGCGCGTGGTCGTTCAAGAACGGCGGCGGCTGTTCTTTGCCGAAATGCACCAACACGCGCCAGTCACCGGCACCGTCCGCCTCGACCTGCCAGCGATAGCGAATCTGCAGCTTCGAACTTGAGACTTGGGACACCGACACCACGCCCGGCCGCGCTTTCACCTCCGGCACGGGCTGCTTCCAGTAGAGATGCGAATCGAGCCGGTGATAGTTCAGCGTCCGGCCGCAGAGCGCGTGGTGGGCGACGTATTCGGCGGCGGCTTCGGGCGCGTAGCCGTATTTGCCGAAGACGACCTCGCAGTCGTGATAGACCATCTCGAACAGCGGCACCACCGTCGCGCCAAGCGTCGCCGGGTCGAGGTTGTGGAAATATCGGCCGCTGACGCCGCTGAGGCCCTCGAAAAACTCGCTGTGCGGGATGGCCCACTCACGCCCGCACTCAGAGCCGAAGATGCCGAAGACCTTGCGCGAATAATCGCTGAGCTTCTGTTTCCATCGGATGTCGTCGTTGTAGGTCAGCGGATGCTTCGGATCAAAACACTCTTGCGGCCCCACTGCGTAGGTCGTGTCAATGAAGTAGGCCTGCGGCCCGAACAGCTTCTGCACGGCCGGCAGGTTTTGCGGCCGTTGCGCCAGTTCCAGCGTCTTCGGCGCGCACACCAGCCACGCCCGGCCGCCGAGCCATCGGCCGCCCGACATCAACGAGCCGTCGGGCTTTTTCTGGATGTAGTCCGGGTTCCACGATTTCGCGTCGCGATACATGTCCTGGTAGTTGTCGTGAAAACAGGCGACGTAGCCGAGCGCCTTGATGCGCGCGACCGCCGCGGCGAGCGCGTCGTTGCCGCCGCATTCAGGGTTGGCCGGCAGCGCGTCGGGATGCCGGCAGTCGTAGCCGCCCTCGGTCCAGCCGCCGAGCGTGAACAGGCATCGGTCCATGCCGAGGTCGCGCTTGAGATGCTCGGCCACCTGCGCGGCCTCGTCGAACGTCCACTTCACCTCGACGCTCTCGTCTCTCGTGCTGTCCTCGCTGCGTCGGCGCGCGAGGCAGGTCCAGAGCTTGGCGTTGGACGCGCCGAAGAGCTTCGCCGTCTCCGGATTGCGCCGGGCTTTCGCTGCCAGCGTCACCGCCAGTCCCTTCGCCTCGGCAATCTTGCGATACGCCGACGCGATGGTGTTCCAGTCGCCGCGGCCCAGCGGCGTCAGCGTGATCGCGAACGCCGCGCTCTCGCAGTGCGGTGGCCGTCGCGCGTGGACGGAGCACTTCAGCGACTGCTTCGTCTTCACCAGTTCCGGCCGGATGTAGGCGTCGTCCCACGTCATCAACAGCGCCGCGCCGCGTTTGATGAAGCCCATCATGTTCATGTGGCAGCCTTCATAGCCGGACGTGCTGAAGCTCCGGCTGAACTCGACACCGCTGTCGGCAGGAATCAACAATCCTTCGCGTGCCGGCACCAGCGCGCAGCCGCTCTCGCCCGCAGCGATCTCCAATGCGCCATCGAGCAGCCGGATCGCGTCGTTGCTTGCGGCCGTGCGGCGGATCACGACGCTGCGGCCGTCTTTGGACAGCGCAGCGTCGGCAACGGCGCCGAGATCCCACGCAACGCCGTTTCGTTTGTCGAGGAGCGCGGCACGCCCGCTCGCCGCGTCGGTCGAGAGTTTTAAGTGACTGCTTTCGTTGCGCGTCTCGGCAAGGGCCGGGGTGAAGGCAACAAGCAGAGCGAGGAAGAGGACACGGAAGTAGTTCATGATTGAATGCCGCATCATCAGGTTGTTGGTTGCGAGCACGCGCGGCTTCATTTCAACCAACGATCCAGAAACCGAAACGATTCCACGCCGTCCACGACGTGTTCCTGTTCGTGCAGCGCCCACGTCGTCCGCTCGGCCAGTCCCAGCTTCGCCCAGTGGGCGCGCGCCCGCTCGAACTCGCCCTGCACGTCGGGCCACCACGTCACCGGATCTTTGCGGCCGACCTCGACGCAGAACGGCCGGGGGCAGATCAGCGACGCGACGTCCGCGTCCTCGAACGCCAGCAAGTGGCCGCGGAAGAACTTGTCGGCCTCGGTGGTGCCGATGTAGGCCGTGTAATGCGGCGAGGGCTTCACCATCTTGTGGGTGCGGTTGTTGAAATAGCCGCTGCTGACACACGCGGCGATCCGTTCGTCCATCGCGGCGGTCAGGAGCGCGGTCAGCCCGCCCTGGCTGATGCCCATGATGCCCACGCGGTCGGCGCGGACGTTCGGCAGGGTTTGAAGGAAGTCCACGACGCGGGTGATCTTGAATAGCTCCCACGCCTGGAACTGGCATCCAACCATCATCGCCAGCCGGTCGAGCCACGTGCGGTCAATCACCGGCAGCTTTTTGAGCCGGTTCAGGTCACTGTGCATCACCAGCGGCGCGAACACCACATAACCGCGTTCCGCCAGCGTGCGACCGAAGACGCGCAGATAGTCCGTGCCGGAAATCTCCGCGAGACCGCAGGTCGCCTCCGGGAACCCGCCGTAACCGTGCTGCGCGATGACCGCGGGCCGTCGCTCGCCCGTTGGAATGCCGCGCGGCTCCAGCAGAATCCCGTAGGTGTCCACGCCCTTCCATGCCGGCAGCCACACACGCTTGGCCGTGAAATGGTATTGCCGATCCGTCATCTCAACCGGCTCGATGCGCGGCGGCACGCCTGTCACTCGCTCCTCCGTTGGCGGCCAACCGCCCATCAACTCGATGAACCGTTCACGCATCGGCGCGACGCTGCGCCGGTAGGCGTCCACGCCCGAATAATCGCGCCGCCACGCCGCCGCCCGCGCCGCGGGCGCGCGCTGCTCGATGAGGCGTTGGAAATATGCCTCCATCTGCCGGAACTGTTCCTCGTAGTGCTTGTGCGCTTCGTCGGGTGTCATCGGCTTGCCCTCAATTGCCCGGCTTTGCCGCGCGCACGGCCTCGCGCCGCGTCGCGCCGCCAGCGGTGATCTCGGCGGTGTAATCGCCCGGCGGCAGATAGATCACGGCGACCTCGGCCGGCACTTTCGCTTTGAAGACCTCGGCTCCGTCGCGCAACAGGCGCAGTTCGGAGTCCTTCGCGCCGAGAGAGATCTCCGCGCGCGCCGGCCGGCCGAGCGCGTTCGCGAGCCGCACCGCCGTCGGCGGAAAACTGGCGTTGCGCGGGTTCCAGTATTGCGGGCCGGCGGCCAGCATCCGGTCCATCTGCGCCTTCGCGGCATCGAGATACTTCCGCTCGCCGCCGGCTTCGTAGGCCGCGAGATAGATGGAGCAGTATTGCTCCTGCGACTGGCTGAGACCCCAGTCGTCCATTCCGTAGCCGTATTCGGGCACGACCTTGCCGCCGTCGAGGAACTGCTGGCCGAACAGCCCCGCCACGCCGTCGAGCTTCTGGAACGTCGCGAGTTGCTTGTCGAGGTAGTCGAGGAAGAACCGTTTCTCCTGCGCTGTCGCGGCCAGCGCGGCAGCGTGGGCCATCTGGTAATTGCTGTTGAACCGGCCGTCGCCATACATCCGCTGCGAGAGCGGCTGCACGTCCACCCACCAGTGCCGCGTGAAATGACCGATCGCGTCGCCGAGCCACGCTGCCTCGATGTAATCCCGCCCGTGCCGCGACACGATCTCCTTCAGCAGCGGCATGCCGGTCAGCTTCCACTGCTCGAACACGTCGCGGATATAATAGATGGAGTCGCTGTCGTCGCTCCAGCCGGCCTCCTTCGCGCTGACCTGCGCCTCGACGTTGTAGGAGAACTCCGGGTTTTCCGCGTCGAGGAACAACGGCACGTAAGCGCGCGCCGGGTTGCGGCGGCGGCTCCAGACCCATTGGTTGATCTCCTGCACGCGGTCACGCCACTTCGCGTTTTTGGTCAGCGCGTAAACCTCTGCCAGCGCCGTGCCGAAGTAACCATAGAAATTTATCTTCACGCCCGGCGCGAGCCGCGCGCCCGTGTCGAGATCCACGACGCCGTAGAAGCCTTTGCCCGCCACCCAATGCGACCGCCACACCGCGTCGAGATAGGCGAGGCACGCTTTCACGATTTCCGGATCGTCGCGGAGCGCGAGCGCGAACTCCGCGCCCCACGTCGCGTCGCTGAGATCGTGGGCGCGCTTCGGTTTCTTCTCGCCCAACTCGCGCTCCGTGAGCTTGTGGAGCCTTGTGACGAGCAAGCCGGTCACCTTGTCCTGGTTCGCGAACATCCGCCGGAACGTCCGCCGATAAGCCTCGGTCATCGGCCGGTAATTGAGGTCGTGCCATTTCGCGATATGCCACGTCAGCCGCAACCGCTCGCTCTTGACCTCGTCCTCCACGCGGAACATCGCCGCCGCGTAATACGGGTCGAGGCTGTAATAGGTCTCCGTCGCGCCATCCGCGCGCTTCGCCGTGCCGAACGGCCCCGTGCCAACCGTGCGGTCCCACGCCAGCGTCGGCCGCCCCTTGTCGCGCTGCTTCGTCTCGGTGAGCCACCTCACGTTCGCCGCCGCGCGGTGGGCCTGCACCTTGTCGTGCGCCCACTTCCGCTCGTCGTCCTTGAACGCGCCGGTGTTGACGAGCCACACCGCGTTGGCCGGCGTGACGCGCGCGTTGCGCGGTTCGACGTAGAACTTGTCGAGCAGCGCCGCCACCGCCTCCGGTTTGCCGCCGAACCGGCTGCGTTGAAGACCTTTCTTCAAACCTTCCTGCCGGCCCCAGCTCGCCCGCGCGCCATAGGCCCCGCGATGCACCGGGTCGCTGATCCACGCCGGATCGGCCGTCAGCCCCATCATCGTTGGTTTCAGGTAACGCTCGAAGCTGTCCACTGACACCTGCGAGCCTTCGATGATGCCGCGGACCTGCGCGACCTTCTCGGCTGGCGACTGTTGCCGCCACAGATCGCCGGCCGTCGGCGCGCCAGACCACGCGGTGAGGGAGGTTGCAACGAACGCAAGAGCGAGGAGTTTCTTCATAAGGGTTCTCCGTGCGCGCATCGGATACCGCAACCAGCGTCGCGTGCCAAACTCTTTCCGCAAGCGATGACTGGCCATTCGCCGCCGTTTCGGGTAAACGGTGGTCGCCATCGCATGAAAACAAACATTCCCCACCATCGGCGGCTCGGCCGGCGCGACTTCATCGGATGTGTAGCGGGCGGCGCTTGGCTGGCGTGCGGTTTTCCCCGCGCCACAGCCGGCGCTGCAAAGCCGTCCGCGACTCAATCCCAACTCTACTGGGCGTGGTGGGGCTGGGAGCCGCTCGATCATTACCGGCGCACCGGCGGCATCGTCGGCGCGGTGGACACGAAATCGCCCTCGATGCCGCAGTGGTATGAACGGCTGCACTCGGAGGAAGTCGTGCGCATGATGGCCGGCCTCGGCGTCAACCTCGCCTGCACGCATTTCTTCAAGGGCTTCGGCCTCGTCCACGAGCGTGCCGAACGGCAACGCACCGCCGGCCTCGTCAAGTTCGCGCACAAGCACGGCATCAAGGTCCTCGGCTATTGCCAGTCGCGCTCGATCTACCACGAGCAATTCCTCGCCGAGGTGCCGAACGCGGAGGATTGGATCCAGCACGACGAGAAAGGCCAGTTACGGACGTGGGGCGGCGCGAAGTTCCGCTGGGCGCCGTGCATCCACTGCGGCGAGTTCCGCGATTACATGAAGCGCGCCATCCGCGTCGGGCTGGAGGAGGTCGGGCTGGACGGCTTCCACTTCGACAACAACTACTGCCAGCCCTGCTACTGCAAACGCTGCGAGGCCGCGTTCCGCGCGTGGATGGCCCAGCGCCGTCCCGAATGCCGCGACGTGAAGCAACCGCCGACGGAAAAAACTCCCGACCGCATCACCGACCCGGTCGTGCAAGAATGGGTGCGCTGGCGCTGCGAAAGCCTCGCGGAATATCAGGCCGACCTGAAGGCGCACGCGCAACGCATCAAGCCCGACGTGATCCTGCTGGGCAACCCGGCCTACCCGCGCGACCCCAACAGCGCCTACGCGCGCAGCGTCTGGGCGCCATTGCTCGGGCGGCAACTCGACCTGATGTTCGCCGAGAACGGCAACTTCCCCGGCATCGAGGACGGCGCGCTCATCTCGCAGGTGCGCGCCTGCAAACACGCCGCGGCCGTCGGCTACCGCGTCGTCTCGACCGTCTGGAAGAAGAACAAGCTGACCGGCCTCGGCCTGCCGGACGACGAAGCCGCCATCGCGTTACAGATCGCCGAGTCCGCCGCCAACGGCGCGCTGCCCGGCACGAACTGGGCATTGCGCCCGCTCGGCGAAGGCGACCGGATGCGCGTCGAGCGGCCCGACCTGCGCGCGGCATTGGCGAAACATCTTCGCTTCGCGCGGGTCACCGAATCGCTTCGCGCCAGCGCAAAGCCTGTTCGCGACATCGCGGTGCTCCACACCTTCGCCTCCACCGTCTTTGACAACCGCGAAGCCGTGGCACTCGCACAAGGCGCGGAGGAGGTGCTCATCCGCGGCGGTTTCGTCTGGGACGTTGTTTTCGGCGAAGACATCGCCCGGCTGTCGGACTTCGCTGTGTTGGTGTTGGCGGGTCAGTCGCACCTGAGCGACGCGGAGGCCGACGCCATCCGCGCGTTTAGGGGCCGTGGAGGCGCGTTGATCCTTGTCGGTGGCAATCCAGCCTTTGACGCGCTCCGCGGCGAACGGATCGTCCGCGTCGAAGCGGAGGCCGTTCGCGCCGCGACCAAGACCAGCGAAGGCCGCGTTGTGCTGCCGAAGGACTGGAAACGGCTCGCGGACGCCATCGCGCGCGCCAGCGGCGACCGCTTTGCAGCGCGCCTGCGGGGTTCGGACGCCGTGACGTTGAGCGCGTATGAGTTCGATGGACGGCGGCTGGTCGCGCATCTCGTCAATTACGCCAATGACCCCACGTCGGCGCTGAACCTGGAGTTGGGCAAGCGTTGGCAGACCTGCCGCAAGGCGCGCCTGCTCACCCCTGACGGTCCCGAGCGCAAGCTCGTCGTGCGCCAAGGCCCGCAGCCAAGCGTCGAACTCCCATCGTTCAAAATCTACGGCGTGGTGATCGTGGAGTAGCCCTCCCCGACTCACTTGCCAGCGCGCCGGTAATCGGGTTTGACTTTGGCGCGGCGCTGTCTGAAAACACGGCGGCCCGTGCTGTCTTGCGGGCTGGAGAAAGACTTCGCCATGAAATGCATCCTTATCTCGCTTGCCTCGTTGTCGGCCCTCAATGTGCTCGCGGCCGCGGAATCCGCGGTCATCGAGAACCGCGCTCTCCGCGTCGAACTCTCGCCCGACGCCGGCCGCATCACCGTCATCGAGAAGGCCTCCGGGCAGCGCTGGGAGCAGCCGGCACCGGTAGCGCAGGCCGCGCCGCGCGAGCCGCTGTATCGCGTCCTCAAACAGACCAAGACCTCGCTCGAAGCCGAGCGGGCGTTCGACGCCGGCAAGGACAAGCGCGTCACGCTGCGGCTGCGCTTCACGCTGCCCGATGCCGTAGCGCCCGACCTGCGCATCGAGGCGAGCGCCGACGACACGAAAGCGCCGTGCGGCTATCCGCGCTTCATCGAGCCGTTCGTCCTCGACGCGCCCCGCGGCGTGCTGGTGGTGGCGGACTACAGCAACGGCCATCTCTACCCGCTCGACCTGCAGCCGTTCCCTCGCGGCAGCTTTGGCGGCGACCGGCTTGACATGCCGTGGGTCGGCTTGTGCGATCTCGATTCGGGCCGCGGCTACCTGCTGCTGCTGGAAACCAGCGACGACTGCGACGTGAAAATGCAGAAGGTCACGGGCAAGGACAGCCGCGCGCTGGTCGCGCCGCAGGTGACGTGGCGCCCGCAGAAGGAGGGGTTTGGCTACACGCGCAGCCTGCTCTTTCACTTCGCGCCAAAGGGCGGCTACGTCGCGCTCTGCAAACGCTACCGCGACTACGCCAAGCAGCATGGTCTCATCGTGCCGTTCAAGGAGAAACTGAAGAAGAACCCGAATCTGATGCGGCTGTTCGGCGCGCCAGATGTGTGGGGCAACGCCTCGTTGTCGTTCGCGCGTGAGGCCAAGGCCGCCGGCGTCGAGAAGATGCTCATCCACGGCCGCCCCGCCAAGCCCGACGACATGCGCGCCGTCAACGACCTCGGCTATCTCACCAGCGAATACGACAACTACACCGACATCCTCCAGACCAAGGACGGCAAGATTGACCACGACCACGCCATCCTGCCCGACCACGCGGTGCAGAAAGCCGACGGCGAGCGCATGACGGCGTGGCTGACCTGGGACAAGAAACCGCAGTTCATGAAACGTTGCCCGACGCTCTGGGTGGACGCGGCGAAGGCGACCGCCGAGAAGGTCTTGAGCGAATGGCCGTTCATCGGGCGGTTCATTGACGTGACGACGGCGGAGGGGATGTATGAATGCTACGACCCGAAGCATCCGATGACGCGCACCCAGAAGCGCGAGTGCGGCCCGGCGCTGCACCGCGTGTTTCGCGACCGCAAGCTGGTCATGGGCGGCGAGCACGGCATCTGGTGGTGCGTGCCGTGGGTGGATTACATCGAGGGCATGCAGAGCGGCGGCTACGCGTCGTGGCCCGCCGGGCACCTGATCCATCCCAAGAGCAAGGATGAGGAGTTCGAGGGCGCGTGGGGCAAGCTCAAGACGAAGTGGGTGGACTACGCGCGATGGGGCATCGGCCACGAGTCGCGTGTGCCGCTCTGGTAATTGGTCTTCCACGACTGCATCGTCTCGACGTGGTATTGGGGCGACGCGAGCGACTGGCTGCTCGACGCCGCGCCGGAGATCACGCCGAAGAAGGACGCCTTCAACATCCTCTACGGCACCATCCCGCTGCTCTGGGCGAACAAGGAAGGCTCGTGGGGCAAAGACCGCTCCGTCTTCCTGCGCACGTATCGCAACACCTGCAAGCTGCACGAGGCCATCGCAACGGCGGAACTGGTGTCGCACGAGTTCCTCACGCTCGACCGCGCCGTGCAGCGGACGAAGTTCAGCGATGGGACCGAGTGCATCGCGAACTTCGGCGAGAAACATGCGCTCGTGTCGCTCGGCGGCAAGGACTTCCTGCTGCCGCAGAACGGCTGGACCGTCAAAGGCCCGCGTATCGAGCAATCGCTGTCGCTCATGGAAGAGAAGCCCGTCACCGTCATCCGCGCACCGGGCTATTACTTCAGCGACCGCGGCGGCGTGCCTGTAACGATGTCGTCCGATGGCGCGGGGTGCTTGCGCATCACCAGCCCGGCGGCGACGGAGCGCGTCACCGTCCGGCCCGCTGATGTCGTGAGCGACTGGCAGCCCGCGACAGCGGCGCTCTACCAACTCGACGCGCAGGGCCGTCCGCTCGACGTGGTCGGATGCCACGCGGACGAGTTGGGCCGGATCGAGTTTGGGCCCCTCGGACAGAATGGGGCATTGCTGCTGGTGTGGGGCAAGGGCGCGCAACAGGCTGACCTGCGCGTGGCGGGGCTGGATCTGTCGCACTACGACAAGACTTCAAAGCTGAACAATCTGCGTATCACAGCAACCATCGCCAACGCCGGCGGCGGAAGCGTGACGCGCGTGCCGGTTGAGTTCCGCGTGGATGGCCGGGTCGTGAGAAACGAATCGGTCAACGTGAAGAGCCGCGCCCGCGTGAAGATCGCGACAGAGATTGATGTGACGGCGCTGGACGGCGAGCGACGACTGGAGGTCGTCGTTGATCCCGCGGGCAAGCTCGCGGAGCTTTCGACGGCCAACAATCGGGCGGCGCGTGTGGTCAATTTCGCTGCGGACTGGTCCCGCTGGCCGCATCGCAAGCTCCTGCGCGTTGGCGCCGGGGGTGTCTCGCGTCTCGACAGGCCAGTCGTCACGGCGTTCGAGTTGCCGCCAGATGCCGACCCGAACTCGGTGCGCGTGGCCGAGGCCGGCGCGGACGGCAAGCCAGGACGCGCAGTGCCAGCCCAACTCGACGGCGGTGAGTTGTGTTTCATCATGCCCGGCCAGGTCGGCGCGGATGAGAGCCGGCGTTTCGTCGTCCTGTGGCGCGACAAATCCGGGAAAGCTGGCGCTGCCGCGCCCGGCGGCTCGTTTTGGCATGAGGCGCAGCAGACGATCCTGACGCCGTTCTATGAGGCTCGATTCGAGAACGGCACACTGGCGTTCCTCGCGCCACGCAAGGAGGGCGTGACGGGCAAGAGCTTCTTGAAGAACCTCGTCCTCTCTTCGCGCGAGACGGGCTGGACGGAGGAGGAAGGTAAGCTTGAGGAGTTCACGGTCGAGCGCAGCGGCCCGGTGCGGACGATCATCAAGGTCCGCAAGTCGCTCAAGGCGGGCGTCAGCTACGAGAAACGCTACACGTTCTACCCGCATCGGTTCGACGTGGAGACCAGCGCCAACAAGCCCGGCGGCAGTCTCTACAACCGCGCGCACTACATCGAGCGCGGCACCTACCTCGACGACAAGGGCAACACGGCGGTCGTGGACGGCCACGGCGACGCCGAGAACATCGCCGGCCGCAACCGCGACCCGAAGTGGTATGCGATGTTCGCGCCGGACTGGGCGCACACGTGCGTGGCGCTGACGCCGTTTGAGAACGTGGTGTATTGGGACGCGGGCGGCTCGTGGGGCAGCATCGGGTTCCGCTGCGGCAGCAAGCAGACAAGCGGCGTGCGATTGAGCTACGTCATCCGCGACGGCGCGAAGGACGGCTCGTTCGGCGCGGAGGATTATCGCCGCCTGACGATGCCGGTGACGGTGACGTGGGAGTAAGTTGGGGTCAGGCCCGTCATGCCGGAAAGCCAACAACCTGTCGCGAGCGAGTCGAAGGCGGGATCAATCATCGCGCTCGGCCTGAGTCTGGGCTTCTGGCTTCTGGCGGTGCGCGGTTGCGTGGTCGAGGCGCGATGGAGCCACGGGGCGCGTGCCTTCTTCGCGCGCATCCTTGTGGGAGGCTCTGCCGATCTGGCTTACGTGGGAGTAATCACGGCGGCGGCTGCGGCGCTGGCGCTACTGCTGCGACGACGCTGGCAGGGGCGTGTCCTTTTCGCGGCGTTTCTGCTGCTCGCGGTGAGCTCGCTGGTCGCCGCGTGGATCAACGTCAAGGCGGTCCAGATGATCGGCCGGCCGTTCACTTATCCGTGGCTGGTCTATGCCGACTTCTTCCGCAGCCGCGACGGGCAGGCCGCGCTGGCCGCGAGCTGCACGCCGGAGACGCTCGCATGGTTCGCTGCGCAGATAGCCGCGATGATGGCGATGGCGTTCGTGTTCCGCTGGGTTTTGAAACGGCTCGCGCGGCATCGGATGCCGCGCGTGCTGGGCGGCATCGCGGTCGTCGCGCTGGGCTGCGCTTATTTTCCGTGGTCGTGGAACCACCCGGCCCGCCGCCACCTCGTCGCGGGCAAGACGGCCAACCCGGTCGTGGAGTTCTCCCTGTCGTTTGTGAAGTCGTATCAGATGCCGGAGCTTTTCACGATGAAGACGCCGTTCGCGCCCGACGATGTGCGCGTCGCCGGCGAGCGCGGCGCAGCGGGACATATCACGCCCTCCCGTGACTTCCCGGCGGCGCGCGGGAAGATCCGGAATGTGGTGGTGTTCGTGCTCGAGTCGCTGGCCGCGCAATACACCGACGCGTATGGCGCCGCCTACGGAGTCACGCCCCACCTCGCCGCCTGCCGCAGCCGCGCGATGCGTTTCGAGAACGCCTACGCGCACCGGCCCTCGACGCCAAACTCGCTCGTCTCGATCCTCTGCTCGCTCTATCCGCCGCCCGACATCCAGAGCATCACCACCGATTACAACGCCGCCCCGCTGGAGGCGCTCAGCGACGTGCTGAAGCGCCGCGGTTACCGGACCGGCTGGTTCAACTCCGGCGACTTGAAGTATGGGCGGGGCGGCGAGTTTCTCGCGCGGCACTCGTTCGATGTCCTCGAAGACTACCGCGACCGGCCGGGCGAACTGTTGCTGACGGACACCGAGCAGTATCCGCCTGCGGCCACCGGCACCGACGACGTCTGCACGGTCGAATACGCGCACCGTTGGATGAGCCGGCGCGGCGCGCAGCCGTTCTTCGCCATCATCTGGACGGACATGACGCATTATCCCTATCACCTGCACGGGGAGGAACGGCCCATCGTGGACCGGAAGGATGTCCCCGGCCAGATGTTGAACCGCTACCTCAACGCCCTGCGCCGCGTGGACGAGGCGTTCGGGCGTTGCTTGCGCCTGCTGCGCGAGGCGGGCTTGGAGGACTCCACGCTGGTGATCGCGGTGGGCGATCATGGCGAGGCGTTCGGCCGCCACGGCACGTTCGGCCACGCCAGCGGCATCTACGAGGAGAACGTCCACGTCCCGCTGATGCTCGTCCACCCCGCGCTCTTTCATGGCGAATCAAGCCCCGCGGTCTGCGGGCTGGTGGATGTCGCCCCGACGGTGCTGCACCTGTTGGATATTCCCGTGCCCGGGTCGTGGCAGGGACGGAGCCTGTTCGATTCACAGCGCGCCGAGCGCGTCTATTTCCAGTGCCCCTACTCCGAATGCCTGCTCGGTTACCGCGAAGGCTCGCGGGCTTTTCTCTACAACGGCTCGACGGGCACCCATGAACTTTACGATCTCGTCGCCGACCCGTTTGAAACAAAGAATCTCATCGGCGATCACCCCGACCTCGTCCCCGTCATGGAGCAACGGATCGCCGCGTGGGTGCAATACCAGATGCGCCTCATGACCAACATCCGCCGCGGCCTTCCGCCGTGGACGTTGCCGGCGCGAGCGCG
Source organism: Verrucomicrobiota bacterium (assembly GCA_016219905.1). Lineage (GTDB taxonomy): Bacteria > Verrucomicrobiota > Verrucomicrobiia > CAIQCK01 > CAIQCK01 > JACRKA01. The sequence continues at coordinate 14,649 of JACRKA010000125.1, read as the reverse complement.
CGAGTAAGGCCAACTGTGCGTTGAAACTCGAAATCCGAAGCTCGAAATCCGAAACAAATCCGAAGGGGCAACAGGAAAACTCAGGGACGCACTCCCTTAACAGAATCCTTCAATCCGGCCATTTCTTATTTGCCGGATTCGAGTTTGTTTCGGATTTCGACCTTCGGATTTCCGCTCAGGCCCACTCGCCCTCGCAACACTCCTGCGGATGATGGGGGTAGGGCATCCGCGCGCTGGCCACGAGGTCTTCCTCGCGCTTGAAGATCGAGCCGCAGTCCTTCGCCATCTCCTGCAACTTCTGGTCGTCGCTCTTCGTCGCGGGCCGATACGCAAGGCCCGCCGTGATGGCCCTCTCCTGCAAATCCATCCACGCCGGCGGGAAGCCCATCACCACGCCCGGCAACGAGAGCGTCCAGCGATAGGCGAGATTGATGTCGTCCTGCTGCTCCAGCGGGCGATACCACCACTTGCGCGTGCGCTCGGCGTCCTTGGGCCACGCGCCGGAGTTGATCGTCTTGATCGAGAGCACCGCCGCGCCGCGTGTCTTGGCGAGCGCGAGCACGTCCTTGGCAAAGCCGCGCGTGTAATACTCCACGTAGTTGACCGGGAACATCACCGTGTCGAACGCGAACCCGCGCAACGCCTCCAGCGCGGCCTTGGTCGTATGCGCCGAGAACCCGATGGCGCGGATCTTGCCCTCCTTTTTCGCCTTTAACATCGCCTCCAGCGCTCCGCCGGGGCCGAGCGCGGTCTTCACGTCCTCCAGCTTGACGAGGTGGTGCATCTGATACACGTCGAAATGGTCCGTCTTCAGCCGCTGGAGCGAACGCTCCAGTTCCTCGCGGCAGCCGGCCGCGTCGCGCATCTTCGTCTTGCAGGCGAGGAAGTAGCGGCTCCGGTCGAGGCCCTGCAACGCGATGCCCAGCTTGGTCTCGCAGTTGCCCTTGTCGTAGGCCGGCGCCACATCGTAGTAGTTCAGCCCCCGCTCGAACGCCTTGTGCACGTCCGCCGTGCAACGCTCCTGGTCGTAGTGCATCAGCCCGAAGCTGGAGAACCCCACCACCGACACCTTGAACCCCGTCCGGCCCAGCACGCGCTTGGGCATCTCGCCCGTCGCCGCGCCCGCCGCCTCGGCTTCACTGACCAGCACCGGCCGGATTCCCAACGCCGCGCCGCTGGCAACCCCGCCCATCACCTTCAGGAACGATCTGCGCTTCATGTGGCACCTCGATTCGAGTTTGAACGTCCGTCGCGAGCGAAAGCTTAGCCTCAGCGTCAGTAGCGCGCAACTGCCGTCGTGCTCGCCAAAGCTTCATTACCTACGTCGGAACTCATCGTGGTAAAGTCCAATCTCCTCGAATGGAATCGGCGCGAAGCCGATGGCAGCGGCGGCGGATTGTTTCAGGCGGAAGTCGCCCTTTGTCGCGTTCGCGAAGCCGGGGTTGTCGCTCGCGACGTGATTGTCCATGAAGTCGTTAACGCCGCGGTCGCGGACGGCGAACTTGCCGCAGCGGACGGCGAGGTTGCGCCAGATGCGGTTGGCGTCGGCGTTTTCGCGAAGTCCGGCCAGTTCGGGATAGCGCGTGCTGTAGGGTGGCTGGGTAATGTCCACCTGCTTCAACGCGCCGGCGGCCATCGGTTCGGCCAGGAATTGTTCCCACCGCTTCTGCCCCCACGCCGAGAAGCTGATGGCTTGTTTGCAGTCCACGAAGAGGTTGTTGTCCACGATGTTGTCCTTGCCGCCGTGGATCTGCACGCCACCGAACTGCGCTTCCGAGCAACGCCAGAAGACGTTGCCGTGGATGAGCGTGCCGCTGATGGCGTCGTCGAGCCGGATGCCCGCCTGGCCGCACGCGCGCCCGCTGCCGATGTCGTGGAAGAAGTTGTGGCGATAGACGTTGCCGCGGAAGGTCGGGTTGCCAAACACGTCCACACCGCCCTGGTCATCGCTCTCGCGCACGGCGTTGTGGACCTCGTTGAACTCGACGAGATGGTCGTTGCCCTCGACGCGCATGGCGCTGCTGCCGATGTGGTGCATGAGGTTGTGTGCGATGCGGATGCCGACGCCGTTGGCCAGCACGGCGGGCGTGTAGGTGTGGTCTATGCGCGAGAGATGGTGGATGTGGCAATTCTCGACGAAATGGCCGCTCGGTGTGAGCGTCTTGCGGTCGCCGCCGCGCAGGATCGTGCCGCCGCGGCCCATGTTGTAGATGTCGCAGCCGAGCAGGCCGTGGCCCTTGCCGCCCTCGACCACGACGCCGTCGCCAGCAAGATTCCGCACCGTGCAGCCCGCGAGCAGACAATGCTCGCCGCCCTTGATGTGCAGTCCGTCATCGCGGCCCGTCTCCCAAGTCAGGCCTCGGAACGCGACGTGCGCGACGCCGTCCAGTTCCACGAACGGCGCGGCGAACATGGAGACTTCCACCGTCGCGTGGTTCGGGGCCGATGGCGGCCAGAGGTAGAGCACGCCGCGGCTGCGGTCGAGATACCATTCGCCGGGCCGGTCAATCTCCGAGAGCAGGTTCAACGCATAGTAGCGGCGACCCTTCGCGAAGCCGTAGTGATGCAGCGGCGGCGCGAGCGTGATGATCCGCTGGGCGGTGTCAATCGAGGCGACCTTCTCGTAGGAGTCCGCCCAATCGTGGAACCAGTAGCCGTAGAGCCAGGCATCACTTTCTTCCTTCCAACGGGCAGGCCGGTCACTGTCATAGATGAACTGCCCGCCGATCGTGTGCGGCCGGCCTTTCTTATCCGTTGTTTGCGGGCCGAACACCTCGCCGGTCATCACGAAGCTGTCGTTCGGCCAGCGTGCGATCTTCATTGCTTTGCCGTCGAAGAACAATTCCAGCATCGGCAGCCGGCGTCTGGCACCGTAGGCGCCCTTTGGCGCGAATGTGCCAGGATCGCTGATACCCTGCGCCTTCAGGTCGGCCTGCCAGACCTTGCCGCGCGATTCCTCCGGCAGCCGCGCCAGCACTGCCGCGTCCGTTACCCGTGTGAAACCGCTGACGCGCACGCCACCAGTGAATCGCGGCGTCTCCCTGCCAAATGCGGCATAGACGATGGGCGCTTGCTCGGTGCCGGAATCTTCAGCGGCGAGCTTGAACGTCTGCTTGACGGCGTATTCGCCGCCGCGGACGTAAACGGCGATGGGATTCATGATTTCTGATTTCTGATTTCTGATTTTCAAAGTCCGGATCTTGTCCCGGGCACGCTCCAGCGTTGCGAACGGCTTCTCTTTGGTTCCGGGATTCGTGTCCAAGCCTTTTGGCGAGACGAAGAGCGAGACGACAGGCGCCGGCCATTGCGGCGGCGGCGTCCGCGACACAGCCGGATCGCGGGCGGGCTGGCCTTGTTTGAGCCGTTCGAGTTCCTTCACTCGCTCCGCAGCTTCCCGCTTGTGGTGCGCCGGCGCGTCGGCCATCGCGGCGATCTTGACAAGCTCCGCCTTCGCTGTGCCGTAGTCCTTCTGCTGCGCGTGGTTCGCTGCGATCCGTAACTGCGCCACACTCCGGTAATGTGCCGGCGCGTCCTTTGCCGCCACGATCTGAGCATACGCGGCGCGCGCGCCCGCAAGGTCGCGCGTTTGCCAGCAGAGATGACCCAGATCGAACAGCGCGTTGAGCCGGTCGCGCAGAGCGAGCGCGGGCGATTCCAGCAGCGCGCGGTAATGCTCGCGCGCGCCTGCGAAGTCTTTCCGCTCGCGACACACGCGCGCCAGATTCCGCCGCGCGCCGGGCGCTTGCGGGCCGCAGAACTCCACGGCGCGCAGAATCTCTGCGACGGTCAGCGCGCGGCTGTAAATGGCCGCCTCGTCCACGTCGAGGACGACCGAGCCGAGGCCGTGATTGGCGTAGCCGATGCGGAACTGTCCGCCCTGCGACGGCGGCGTGTAGTCGCCGTCATATGGGCCGGAGGCCGCGACCACGCCGTCCACGGAGATGCGCATCTCGCGCCCGTCCCAACTGGCTGCCAGATGGTGCCACACACCGTCAATCATCGCTCCGCTGGCGTGGATGCCGATCGAGTGCGACGGCTTCGGCCGGCCGATCTCGAAACCGAGCGTGCGGAGGGGATAGTTCACCGTCAACCGCCAGCCGTCCCAGTAGCCGCTGCCGGCGGAGAGCAGCGTGCCGTTGGTGGATTCGTTGTTGCCGCGATGCACGCCGGGGCCGTTGAGCTTCACCCACGCCGTTGCCGTGAACGATTTCTTCGCCACCGCGAACGGCTCCGCTGCGAGATAACCCTGGTCAAGCCGCACGGCCTTCTTCTGCGGCCAGCGGCCCTCAACGACGCGCAATTGCTCCACCGGCGCGCCGACTTTCTGCTGAAGTTTGAAGTCCAGCGGCGCGGCCTTGTCTCCGGCACTGTTGGCCGAAGACGCACCGCCACTATGAGTGTCCTCGAATGTGTAGTGGCGCGCCAGCGACGTGTCGCGGCTCATCGCGTCGCGATGCCGCTGCCACGACTCGAACGAACCGGCGGCAGGCGAGTCAGCATTGGCAACGTGGCACGCGAACGCGATGGAGCAGATGATGGGCAGGCTGGCTGGATATTTCATGGCTCGAATGGAGCCATTGTGTGCCGCGCGGCTGCCTCGAACTCAAGCGCAGATCGAGGTCGTCCAGATAGAAGGCAGCCGCGGCGTTGGCCATGCTGGTGAAGCCGAACCACTCCAGCGCGCGGAACTTCGGGTCGCAGGGCAGGGCGGGGAACTCGCGGGGTTTCTGGCCGGGGATGGTGACGCTCAGGCTGTAGGCCCCGCTGGCTTTCTCACCGATAGTGCAGCGAAGCTCAAAAGTGATCCACTGCTCGCGCGGCAGGGTCATCAAAACTTGCGTGCGGGTGATGAGGCGGCTGCTTGCGTCAACCTGCAACGACGGGCCGACGGTGTAGGGTGACGCGGAATCGCGCCATTCGTGGCCGACGATGGCGCCCTGGCCGAGCCAGAGCTTGAAGCGCGCGTGGACAACGCCCTGATTGAAGTGCGGCTGGTAGTAGAGGTGCGGCTCCCAGATGTGTTTCATGCCGGCGACATCGGTGAACTTCAGGCTGCGTTTACCGCTGGCGGCGCGCTCGTCGCTCACGCGGATGGAGGCGCCCATATCTTCGCCGCTGACCTGCGCTGCCTGCGGGCGCTCGCCGAGGGGCGTCTTCTCGAAACCGTCGGCGATGGGCGTCGGCTTCAGCAACGGCGGCGGGGCCGGCAGGACGGTCTTGGGAAACTTGGCGCGCTTCGGCAGGCCCACCCACTCACGGTCCGGCCGTAGGACAGACACTCTTGTCTGTCCATCTGCGACAACGTTTGGCCAGACAGGAGTGTCTGGCCTACGGGCGTAGAGACCGCACTGGCTCACGTCAATCGGCTGGAATCCAAGCTCCGTGATTGCGGGCGAGTTGGGTTTGAGTTGGAAGTCGCACGCGGCGGCGTTTACGAAAAGCGGGTCGGCGACGATGGAGTGGCGGTCCACGCCTTTGGCCTGCCATTCCGCGAAAGTCATGCCGTAGAACGTGGGCGGCTGCCGGTCGGCGCGCCAGAAGAGGTTGTGGTCCCACTTCGACTGGAAGTCGCTCTGGCCCGCGTCGCGGTTGAACAAGTCGCCCTGCGTCACGAGGCAGATGTTGCGCTCGAAGACGGTGGCCGGCTCCTTCTCGAACTTGTAGCGCCAGATGAGCTGCCGCGCGCCGGCGGCAAAGATGTTGTTGCGGATGTGGTTGCCGAACAGGCCGGTGTTCATGATGCCGCCGCTCGTGGTGTGGTAGCAGACATTGCCCTCGTCGAGGAAGCCGTTGCTGCCGGCGTCGTGGTAGATGCCCCACGCGAGCGCCGGCCGGTCGTAGGCGAACACGTCGTGGATGAGGTTGCCCCGCAGCACCGCGCCGGTCTGGCGGCCGAGCGTGTAGATGCCGCCCATGTCGCTCATCACGCCGCGGCCGATGTGATGGATGTGATTGAACTCGACCGTGTTCCGCAGCGTGCGGGTCGGGCAATCGTTCCAGTTCCAGCCGAGCGAAATGCCGGTGTAGTTGCCGCTGTGGATTTCGTTGTGACTGATCCGGTTGTCGCTGCTGTGGGCGACCCAGACGCCGCCCGCGCCGGCATAGACGTTGCCGTAATCGTGGAGGTAGTTGTTGTCCACCAGCGTGCGGCTCGTCTCGGCGACATCGTTCTTCGCCATCGCAGGTTCACCGAGCCGGATGCCGCCCGCGCCGAGGTCGTAGATGTGGCAACGCGTGATGACACAGTCCTTGCAACCGCGCCGGAACCAGACGCCATAGGTGCCGATGTGCGCGACGGTGCAGTCCTCCACCGCGCAATCGCGTGCGCCGTCGGCGGTGATGACAGCGGGCACTTCCACGGCCGCCTGCGTGCTGCTGTTGCCCTGCGGCGCGAGCGTCCAGTCCGCGTGCTGGAACGTGAGGCCAACGAACCGGATGCCATCCACAAACCTGCCTTCGTCCGGCTTGCCCTCGAAGCGCACGAATTCGCCGACGACCGGCGCGACGATTTCCGCCTTGTCCATCCGCTCGCCAGGCATCGGGTAGCAGCTCAACACGCCGGTCTGCCGGTCGAGATACCATTCGCCGGGCGCGTCGAGTCCTTCGGCGATGTTCTCGACGTAGTAGCGCGCCTCGCGTTCCCAATAGCCGATGGTCCACCACTCCTTCATCGGCGCGGCCAGCTCGAGAAGGTTGCTGGCGGTGCAGACCGACTTGATGTGATGGATCGAGGTCTCCCACGAGTGCATCAGGACGAGATTGGCGTCCTCCAGCCGCGACCACGGCCGCAGGTCGCCGGGCTTGAAGTGAAACGCGGATTTGTTGGGGCCGATCTCCTTGCCGTTGGCGTCGCGCAGCGATGGCGCCGGCCCGGCCATGCGCAGGTAACCGCTGTTCGGGATCCGCGCCCGCTGCCGGCGCTGGCCGTTGACGAAGAGTTGGTTGAAATACCACTTGCCAGCGCGCACCTCCGGAATTGTCGTCGTCCACAGCTTGCCAGCGCGCTGGAGACCCGTGATGCGCCGCCCGCCGTCAATGACCGGTTTCTCGCCGGGGCAAGCGCGATAGATGATGGGGCTGCCTTTTGCGCCGGAGTCCTCCGGTGTGAACACGACCGGCTTGGTGATGCGATACGTCCCGCCGCGCAGGAACACGGTCGCGCCTGCCGGTTTGAGTTTGCGGATCTCGTCGCGCGCCCGCTCGATCGTCGCGAACGGCTGCTCTTTTGTGCCAGGGTTCGTGTCGTTGCCACCGGGCGCGACATAGAAGTCGGCGGCGCGGACGGCAGGCAGCAGAACAAGCAGGAAAGACAGGGCCAGCTTGCTCATGTGGCTGGCTACTCGAGTTCCGGCGGGAGGTTGCCGTAGGTCCACGGCGCCTTGCCGCCCGGCACAACGGGCGGCGGCTGCGGCACCGGGCCGGGCGTCATCTGGTTGGCGAGTTCGATGCCGGCGTCGGCCATCTGGCGGCCGCCGCTGACTTCGAGATTGCTGTAACCGGTCAATCGCGTCTCGTAGCCGCCGCCGTGCGGGCCGAGCGCTTCCTCCGTCGGCACGTAGCCGCAGATGCCGTTGGCCAGTTCGACCGGGAATGTGAACGGGAACTTGCTGCCCTTCTTGATGTCGAGGCCGAACTGGACGAAATACTCCGCCGGGTTCGTCACGAACACCGCCGGGCCGACCTGCACCGCCTGCACCTCGACCTCCACCTCCGGCCGTGACTTCATCAGCGCGTCGAGAACCACGGTCTCCTTCGCGAAAGTCCACTCCGTCGCGCCGACTTCCTTCGGGGTTTTCTGGACCAGCTCCAGCGCCTTCTTCACCTTCTCCGGCGAGGGCGCGCGGCGCTTGATGTTCCAGACCTTCTGCCGCACATCGAGCGGGATGTCGCTGGACGCGCCGCGGCGGATCAGCAGCAGCGTCTTGAACGCCTCCGCGCCGACCCGGCCGCCGACGAGCTGGCACCATTCCTCGGCGGCAGGATTCTGAAACTTCGCCAGGTTGTCCACCTGCGTCACGTCGCCGCACGCGCCCTGCATGAAGACCACGGGCAGCGAGGCGTTGCCGGTCGCGCCGCGCAACGTCTGCTCCATCGCCCAGATCCAGTTCGCCGAGATGCCGCCGGGGCTGGTCGTCGCGTGGCAGGAAAAGTTCACGACCACGCCAAGCAGGTTGCCCTTCAAGTCCCACACGCCCACCACGCCCACCTGCGGGTCGGTCGGCCCGGCGTAAGCGATGATGTCGGGATTGCCCGCGCCGGGATGCGAGAAGCTCAGGCCGTTCTTCATGCGCAGGCGACGGTTGAACGCGACCTTGTCCTCGTGGCCGAAGCCGACGGCGGCCTTCGCGTCAGTGCGCGTCTCGTTGGCAAACGCGACGGCCTCGACGGTTTGCCGCTTGAGCAACTGTGTGTAACCGGGGTTGGAAACGATGCCTTTGTTATTGACCAAGTCCTTGACCAGCTCCGAGGCGTTGTCGAAATCGCCCGGCTCGCCCATGCCGATCGGCCCCGACGAATGCGAATGCGACGCGCCGATGAGCACGCACTCCGGCTTGATGCCGCAGCGTTTCTGGATCTCCGCGCGCACCTCCTGCACGAAGTGGCGGGTCACGAACAACAGGTCAATGCCGACGAGTGCGACACGCTTCTTGCCGTCGTCGAACACGGCGGCGCGGACCTTGCACGGGTCGTGGAAGACGCGGTGGTAACTCTTGCCGTAACCGCCCGGCGCTTCCATGCCGATGTCCGGCGTGATGTCGCGCTCGGCAAAGCCGGCCTTCAGCACGGGCGTCGGCGCCGGTTTCTGAGCCGGCGCGGCGGCGGCGGAAACATCAAACACGGCCCACGCGATGGCGGCAGCGAAGGCCAGACAGCAGAGGTTCCAGCGTGAAACAGTCGTTGTTTTCATGTGCGGCATTCCCCTTTCTCTAAGTCGTCTTTGGCACAATGGCGCCATGTTCGGCCAACGTGTGCCTGATGTCCAGCATGGCGACTTGCGACGGCGTCGTTCCCGCACGCGCCGCCAGCGCCGCGGTGACGCCGGCGGCCTGGCCCATCGCCATGCAGGAGGCCTGGACGCGCAACGCGGAGTTCGCCAGCCGGTCGCTGCTCAAGCAACGGCCCGCGACCATCAGGTTCTTGCTACCTTTCGGGACCAGCGCGCCGCGCGGAATCGTCGGCACAACGCCTTCCTTCAGATGCTCAGGCCGCACGCCGTGTTCGACATGCAGGTCAATCGGGTAGAACGAATACGCCACCGCATCGTCAAAGACGCGGCCCGCGACGTAGTCGTTCACCGTCACCGTCGTCTCGCCGACGATGCGGAACGTCTCGCGCACACCGGTCTCCGGCTGCAACCGCTCGATGCACAAGCCGGCAAAACCCGGCTGCTGCTTCAGGAAACGCATCACGCGCAGCAGCGACTGCCGGCCGCGGATGTTCGTCGCGGTGTGTGTCTCGGACGTGGACGAATCGGCGCCGGGAACGTGCATCGCGTTCTCGCCGCCGCTGCGCAGAAAGCCGGCGATGTTGCCGTTGACATCTGTCAGCTTGAGCGTGCCGGCTTTCACGGCGGTGGCGGCCTTCGCCTGAAGCGCGCTCATGTCGAGCGTGGCGGCATCGTAGCCGCCGAGGCGGTAGATGAGCGAGCCGGGTTGCGTGGTCTTGTCGCGTTGTCGCGGCAGGCCGATCATGCCGACCGCCGACGCGTTGCCGGTGCAGTCCACCAGTTGCTTCGCTGCGACTTCGACCTGCGTGCCCTTGCCGGCGAGTTGGACTTTCCAGCCGGCGGCGGTCTGCTCGATGGCAATGGGAAACTCGTAGTATCGGAGTTGAACGCCCGCTTTCACGCACGCCTCCTCGGCGAGCGCCGCATAAAGCGCGCCACAGAGACGGACCTGATGCTTCCAGTGCTGACTGCCGGTCGGCTTTGTGAAATCGGGAAGGTCGTCGCTGTTGAGTTCCACCGTCCGTGCCACCAGATCCCAACCGATGCCGGCGATGACTTGCTTGCCCCACGCGTGAAACAAGCCGGGAAAATCCACGCCCGCCGTGGTCGTCGTGCCACCAAGCTGGCTGCCTGCCTCGACGAGAATCGTTCGCGCACCGAGCCGGCCGGCTTGGATGGCCGCGATGGTCCCCGCCGTGCCGCCGCCGATGACCAGCACATCGGCTGGCAAAGGCCGGGAACGATAATTCCGGACTTCATGAAGTCCGGAATTATCGTTCCCGTGGGCTGACGGCTCGGCGGCAGAGACAGCCCCGCCCGCCGAGGCTGCGCCCAAGCTCGTAAGGAAAGCGCGACGGTTCATGGCCTCGCCGCTTTCCATCCGGCTTTCACCTGCGCGCCGAGTGTGGCGATGACCTTTGCGTGCTCCGGTTTGCCGGCGACGTTCTCGTTCTCCTGCGGGTCGGCCTGGTGGTCGTAGAGTTCGCGCGCGACGATCTCGCCTTTCTTGTCCTTCCACTCGACATAACGGTAGCGGTCCGTGCGCATCGCGATTCCTTGATTGCCGCCTTTCGGGTATTCGCTGAACGCCGCCTTCTTCCACGGCCGCTTCGGGTCGTCGAGCAACGGCTTGAAGCTCGTGCCCTCGACTCCCGGCGACGGCGGCAGGCCGCAGAGGTCGGCCAGCGATGGAAAGATGTCCACAAACTCGACAAGCGCCCGGGTCTTCTGGCCGGCGGTCTTCTGGCCGGGCAGCGCGGCCAGCAACGGCGCGCGTGTGGCGCCCTCGTAGTTGTTGTGCTTGCCGCCCCACCAACTGTGCTCACCCATGTAGTAGCCGTGGTCGCCCCAGAAGACGACGAGGGTCTTCTCGCGCAGGCCGAGGCGGTCGAGTTCGTCAAGCAGCCGGCCCACGCAGGCGTCCACGTAACTGATCGCGGCGAGGTAGCCGTGCAGGCATTGGCGGCCAAACTCCGGCGTGATGACGCGGTCTTTGGGCACGTTGCTATACCAGTAGAAATCATCGCCGGACTTCGCAGCGAACTCAGGAGCGTTCTTCGGCGCGAACTGATTTGGCGGCAGTGGAATGTCCTCGGCGTGGTAGAGGTCCCAGTATCGCTTCGGCGCGACCCACGGCACGTGCGGGTTGGCGAAGCCGACGGCGAGGAAGAACGGCTGCTGCGGCTTGGCTGCCAGTTCGCGCATCGCCGCGAGAGCCTCGCGCGTGGTGTCGCCGTCGAGCAGGTCGGCGTCTGCGAGGTCCGGCGCCTCGAAGGCCGGGCCACGGAAGATCGGCAGCTTCTTGCCTGTCTTTGGGATCACCTCGCCTCGTGCTTTCATTTCAGCGACCTGTTTCTTCACCAGCGCCTGCGCCTCCGGCCCGTAACGCGGCGCCTTGGAATGCCATGGCGGCACGCTCCACGACGGCGGATCGTCAATGCCGACATGATAAACCTTGCCGAGACTGCGGGTGAAATAGCCGTTGTTCTTGAAGTGCTGCGGCAACGTGACCACGTCCGGCATGGTCTCGCGCAGGAATGGCCCGATCTGGTAGATGCGCGTCGTCCACGGATGGCGTCCTGTCAGCAGCGAGATGCGCGACGGGGAGCAAAGTGCCTGTTGGCAAAACGCCCGCTCGAACACCATCCCGCGCGCGGCGAGTTTGTCGAGGTTGGGCGACTTCACCAGCTTGTCGCCGTAGCAGCCGAGTTGCGGCCGCATGTCGTCGGAGGCGATGAAGAGGACGTTAAGCTTCTCGGCGGCCATTGCGTGGCCGCAAGCAATCGCCAGAATCAACAGGGAATGTCGCATGATCTTCTCCTACTCGGTGGCGGGGCCTTGTTTGCCTTTCTTCGCTTTCGCTTTGCCCGTCGGAGGCGGCGGAGGTGGCGCGACCGGCGCGGGCCAGCCGTTCTCTTTGATCCGGCGGCCGACTTCCTTCAGCGTCTTCACGTCCACCGGATGAATCGAGCCGTCGGGCAAGGGGCCGGTGTTCATCAACAAGTTGCAGTTCTGATGGAACGCGTAGCTGAGCCGCCGCAACACCTCGTCGGCGTCCAGATGCGCACCGTCGTCCTTCTGAACATAGCCCCACATGTGCGGCTGCAACGTGTCGCAAATCTCGTTGTGCTTCGCCTTGTTCGACTCCCACGCGTCGGCGGCGATCTTGCCTTTTTCCTCACCGAACTGTTTGCGGACGCGCTCGGCTAGCGACTGGCCGGTGCGCTCCGGCGCGGCGAAGTCCTCCGTGCCGGTCGCGCCTTGTTTGAAGCAGAGCAGCGTCTGCGGCTGCAATTGACGGATCATCGCATAGGTCTCGCGGATCGGGAACAGGTCCGGCCGCGCGTAGAACGCCATGATCGGGTCGAACCAGATGCCCGCGAGCGGGCCGTAGTTGGTGAGCAGTTCCTTGATCTGGCCGTGGACGAACTCGATGTAATGCTTGAAATCCTCGTCCTTCTCCCATTTGTAGCGCGGCTCTGGCGTCTTGTAATCCGGCCGCGCCATCGGGCCGAACTTGCGCGGATAGAAATACGGATGCCGCCAGTCCAGGCCATACGAGTAATAAAGAAACAAGCCCAGCCCCTTCTTTCGGCACTGTTCGGCCAGTTCGCCGACGAGGTCGCGCTTGGCGGGGCTGTTGACGCTCGTGTAATCGGATTGTCTCGAGCCGAACAGGCAGAAGCTGTCGTGGTGGCGCGAGGTGATGTTGACGTAGCGCATCCCCGCCTCACAGGCCATGTCGGTGATGAAGTCCGCGTCGAACTTCTCCGCGCGGAACTGCTCCTTGAGCTTCTCGTATTCGGCCACCGGGATCGCCTCGCGAAACATCACCCACTCGCCGCGCCCCAGCAGCGCGTAGAGGCCGTAGTGCATAAACAGCCCGAACTTCGCATCCTTGAACCACGCCAGCGCCGCGGCGTGCGGGTCTTTGGCGAAAAGGTCGGCGTGGTTCTTCAGATACGACGGCACACCGGCCGCAGCCTTCGCGTTGCGCAGCAGTCCGCCGGCCACAGTCGCACCGCCCAGGACAGTGATGAAGGTTCGACGATTCATGAGAAGTTCCTTTCTGGTGCAGTCCAAGCTCCGTCAGGAGCGCCATGTTTATAGCCCCCGGAGTCAGAGGACGCCAAGCTCCGTAGGAGCGGCATGTGCCGCGTGTCGTCCAACCAATGCCATGTCGCTCCTACGGAGCTATTCAGGATTGGCGGCGTGGCTATAAACATGACGCTCCTACGGAGCTGTTCGACAGATGGCAACCAGCGCCACTCGCCGGAGTCAATACCCCAACACCTTCCTCACAAACTCACGGCTCATTTTCAGGCTCTCGCGCAGCGGCCGCGTCGGCTTGAAGTCGCGCTCGTGGGCCAGTTCGATGATCGCGTGGCCGGCGAAGTTGATCTCGCGCAACGCCGCGGCGATGGCGGCGTAATCCATGTCGCCCTCGCCAAGCGCCTCCGACCAGCGGCCGTCCTTCTTCTGGTCGCGGAGGTGTAGGAAGACGATCTGCTTGCCGTATTGCCGGATGAACGCGACGGGATCCACGCCACCACGCACCAGCCAGTTCAGGTCGGGGCCGAGCTTCACGTCGGGAATGCGCGCGAGCGTGCCTTTGAGGTCATGCAGGTCGTTCTCAACTTCGTAAGTGTGGTTGTGAAGGTTGAGCACGACGCCGTTCTTCTCGCAGATGGCGATGATCTTGCGGAGCACATCAGCCTGCGCATCGAGTTGCTCCGGCGACTTGCGGGTCTTCTGGCCCCACTTGACCGCGCCCACCGACGTGCCGAGTGTGCGGCCGCCGAGCTTTGCGAGCCGCGGAATCACTTTCGCCGCGTCGTCGAGAACCTCCTGATGCTTCGCGCGGTCCCACATCGCGCCGCCGAACGATGTGCCGATGACAGGCAGCTTGTGTTTCTGTGACAGTTCGCCGATGCGCTCGACGGCGTCATCAGGCAGCAGCGCGGTATGCATCAACTCGATGCCGTCAAGTCCGGCATAGCTCATGTCGTCAAAAATCTGCGGCAACACGCGCGTGATGTCGTATTTCGGCTGCGTGGCCGCATAGACCCACGGATGCGCGCCGACGACGACCTTGCGCATTGGCAACGGCTTGTCGCCACCCCATGCGGTCACACTACCGCCGGCGAGCGCGGCAATGGAGGATGCGAGGAAACGGCGGCGGGAAATCTCAACACCGGAGTTCATGTTCGCATCTTCGCGGAAGGGCGCCGCGCAAATCAAGCAAGCAGTCACTTCCGCCGCACGTAAACGTAGTAGCCGCCGCACAGCTCACGGCGCTCGGCGTCGTAGAACCATGTCTGTAATTGCGTGCGGCCCGGTTTCAGCATCGCCGTGAACATCACGGCCTTGTCGTCCGCTGCGATGGCACGGCTTTCGTCGAAGCTGCCGATCTTCAGCCGCGCTTTCGCGATGGGCAACGCGACGCCGGGCGGGAACTCGCCATCGGTGTGCTTGTGCGCTGGCAGGCCGGCGGCCAGCGCGGCATCGGCTTCGCGCGGCCAGCGGCGCAGTTCGAATTCGTAATCGCCCGCGCGGTCCACGACGACATTCCAGACTCCGTTGGTGGCCACGCCGCGGCGGACTTGCCCGCCCTGGTCGAGGAACGAATCCTGCCCGTCGGCGGGCGAAAGCTGACTGGGGGTGTCGGCGTCTTTGCCGATGATGACGTCGCCGCAGTCGTT